>JAGAEL010000009.1 GCA_017613085.1 Kiritimatiellia bacterium
GAACCCTGGACCCAGTGATTAAGAGTCACTTGCTCTACCAGCTGAGCTACACTCCCAAAAAGATGGAGCGAGCTACGGGATTCGAACCCGTGACCACTACCTTGGCAAGGTAGGACTCTGCCAGCTGAGTTAAGCTCGCCCAAGACACCGTTGCGGTGTAAAAACGGGATGGACTTTACCAGATTTTCCGGCGGATTGCAAGAAGAAAATGTAAAAAATCATCCGTCGAGCCAGGTCCCGTCCTGGACGATTCGCAGAACCCCCATGTCGCGTTTCAGCTCCAAATCGCTCAGCCACCAGGTGATGACGGCCGAAACGAGGGAGTTCCGCGCACTCAGCAACGCGCTTTCCGCTTCGAGAATGTCACGCATGGAGGAACGCCCGGACTGCATGAACATATCGTTGCTCTTCACGCGGAGTTCGGCGACTTTCATCGATTCGACACAGATCTCGTAGGAAATACGGGCGGCGATCAAACTGCGCAACCCGCTCCGGACCGACTTCTTCACGGCGTCTTCTTTCGCCTCCAAAGCCCGCTTCGCACGTTCGAGCGCGACCAGCTGTTTCCGGAAGGCGTTCCGTTCGCGGCGCCGGTCCCACGGAAAATCAAACTGGACTTTCGCGTCCCATGTCTCCGCCCCCCGGAACTTGCTTTGCCCCGTTGAACGCTTCCGGGTCCAGTCCGGCCCGCCCGAAAGCGTAAACTCCGGCAACAGGTCGTCGGCAACCACGCGCACGTTACGCGCTTCGTCCTCATACTCGCTCCGGACGATGAACAGGTCATCACGGTTGTTCAGCGCGATCCGGCAGGATTCCGCCTCGTCGGGGTATGCGGCGAGCGCGTCTTTGGTCGTCTCCGAAACCTTCTTCATCTGTTCCTCAAGCCGTTTCAGTTCGCCGCCGTCGAGAACGATCCGCCCTTCCGGCGGAAGGCCGAGCGTAATCTTGAAGGTATCCAGCTGGTTCTCGTAGTTCTGCCGCGTCGCGACGACGCTTTCGTTCGCGTTCAGCAGATCGGTTTTCGCCTGGTCAACCTGGATGCGCTGCATCCGTCCCGCCTTGAACATCATCTCGGCGCGGCGTTCGTTCAGTTCGAGGCGGTGCTGGTTTTCCATCGAATTGAACATCTGCTGGCGGTAGCGCAAGACGGTGAAATACCCGTTCGCAATGCTTACCGCGTAGGTCTGGCGGTACCGTTCGAAGTTCCAGATCGCGTAGACGAGGTTGCGTTCGGCCTGGGTGAGCGGTTCGGTAACAACCTCGCGCCGCGCGCCGCGCAGGAGCGGGATCGTCATGGTGAGGTCTCCCGAAAAAGCGGCGGAGCGCCAATCGTCGCGCAACAGGCTCGCCACATCGAACGCCAGCCGCCCGGCGAGCCTCGCACCGTTCTCGAATTTCTTCGCCAATCCGGCGCTCTGCGATTCCGTCGCCCGCTTCGCCGCCATATCCCCGCTCAACGCGCCGAGAATCATGCCGCTGAAGGTCGTGTCGAACTGGTACTGCTGGTAGTCCAGATCCAACGCACGGATGAAGATCGTCTCTTTGTAGTTCTGGAACTCACGGTCGTTCCGCGCCCCAATCCGGAGGGCGTCCTTCAGCGAGAGTACCAGTTCGCCATTCGTCGAGACCGTCGGCGCAACGGCCTCGATCTTCGGGAAGACGGTATGCTGTTCACCCCGGGCAGAGGCGAGCAACGCGACACGCAGTGTCAACGCATCCGCCGGACGGTAAAGGTCGAACGTATTGGTGCAACCGGTCTGTTTCTGCCAATACTCCGTCGCCAGCCGGATGCCCGTGGCGTCGCTTTCGCGCACGGCGCGTTCCGGCGTCATACACGCGGTCGGCAGAAAGACCGCACCGGCAACGAACGCGACAAACGCCGCGATCGGATGGATACGCCTCCACACAGCGGAGGCGCCGGAGACCGATACGTGAACCTTCCGAGTATCCACGCCTCCCTACTCCAGCGAAAGATCGAGCAGCAGCGCCAGACGCTTGGCAATGTCGGTGTTGTCCATCAGCCCCTCGAACAGCTCCGCGCCGGGGCCGAACGCGAACACGGGAACCGGCGCAGCCGTGTGGCTCGTCGCGCCGTAGTGGACAACGGCGCGGCCCGTGGCCGGGCTGACCGTGGTGTTCACGCCGCCAGTCTCGTGGTCGGCCATGACAACCACGAGCGTGTCGCCTCCGTGCGCGAGCGACCAGTCGACGGACGTGCGCGCCGCCCAGTCGATCTTGACCACGCCGCCGATGGTGTCGTTCGGCTTGTTGGCGTGCGAGCCGTGGTCGGGATCGCCGCTCTCGATCAGCACGAAGAAACGCTTCCCTCCCTGCGCCAGACGGTCGAGCGCGGTTTGCGTCAACTGCTTGTAGCGCGACTCGTCGTCAAGTTCGCCGTCCTTCAGCTGGCCGAGAACGCGCTTGTCGCGCGGGGCTTCGAGGAACGAGGCGAACGTCTCGCAGAGCGCGTAGCCGCCGCGTCCCGTCATTTCGGAGAGGAGGTCGCGGCCGTCCTTGCGCTTCCCGCCCTTCGACTTGGGCAGGAAGTACCGCTTGCAGTGGTAGCCCAACAGAATCTCGAAACCGCACGTCGAGGCGTAACGCATGATGTCCTCGCTGTACGAACGCACCGGCACATGCGCGTAGTAGGCGGAGGGCGTCGCGCCGGTGAACGGGTCGTCCGTCATCAGGCCGACCGCGAACCCCGCCTCGTGCGCGCAGGTGGCGATGGATTTCACGTGCGTCCTGTCCGGAAGCATCCCGAGCATGCTGTTGTTCGTCTTGCGCCCGCAGGCGAAGGCGGTGGCGGAGGCGCCGCTGTCGGTCACGACCGCGTTCGCCGAGTACGTGGTCGCGAACCCGGCGTACGGCAGCTGGTTCAGGACGAGTGCGCCGGGGCGGTGGCGGAGGTAGTTCGAGGCGAGCGTGACAGACCCGATGCCCATGCCGTCGCCCAGCACGAACACGACGTTGCGCGGCTTCGTTCCGGCGGGATAGACCGGAAGCGGCTTCTCGTAGAGGTCGGGGAACTTGCAGGTGCGCGTGATGCGGATGTCTACCGGCACCTGGCGCGGCTTGCGCCTCTCGCCCACGGTCGCGCCCGCGACGATCCAAAGCCCCTCGTCGGCGGTGAACGAGAGGGACGCGAGCTTCTTCCCGCGCGCAAGGGGGAAGGTCGAGATGAAGAGCGACACCTGCGTGTTGTTGTTGTAGATCGTCCAGGCGCGCACCGCGTTGCGGTAGCTGCGCGGGACCGTCCAGTCGCCCACGTCGCGACCGATGCGGACATGGTGCTCTTCCCTGGTTCCGCCCTCGTATCGGAGATGAAGCGATCCGACGATCGGCTTGTCGTCCGGCGATGTGAACGACGAGGCGTGCAGCAGGTAGAGGCAGTCGCCGCGCAGCGGCTTCGCGAGCTTCACGTCGGCGGACTTCGCGAGGTAGGTGCGCCTGTGCCCGCCGAGGACGATGCACGCCTTGTCCGCGCTCGTCGTCGCCGGGGCGATCTGGAATGTGATGCCGCCGATGTCCTGCTCGCCCGCAGGCAACATCCGGAGGTCGTTGCTGCCGAGGTCGATGAACCCGCCTTTGCGGTCGTCCGGTTCGTCGTCGATGAACGACGAATTGGCGCCGTCCGCGAACGGGATGGGCGTGAACGCGGCCCCGCACGCGACATAAACCGAAAACGCAAAAAGCGCTCCCCCGATGAGTACCTTTTTCATTCTATTTTCCCCTTTGTGATCGTTCAAACAAGGACAAGTCTACCTTTTGACGGCGCGAAACGTCAATCTTTTTCCTTGTTCGCCCCCGTAAATGGGTGCAACGACTTTTTTCTGCAAAAAACTCCAAAACGGTGCTTGACTTTCGCGGTATTCTTTAGTATTCTAAAGAACATGAAAACTGAAACACGCCGAAGGGCCGAAATACTTGGGGAACTCGAGAACATCCCGTTCGC
>JAGAEL010000131.1 GCA_017613085.1 Kiritimatiellia bacterium
GGCCCCGGCGGCGTTTCGGGGGCGGGCCCGGCCTCCGGCTCGGCGGGGGGCGGCGGCTCGCGCCAAGGTTCCCCGTCGACGCCGACCGCGAATGTCGTGCCGCCCTCCGTGACCGGGCGGTAAAGCTCAAGGCGCTTCGCCTCGCCGTCCGGGAGCGCGCGAAAACTCACGCCATCCGCCGTCGTCTCGAGCGCGAACGCCTCGCCGGCAAGGGCGGAATCGGCCAGCACGATGTCGCACTGGTCGGACGTCCCGAACGTCACGCTGCCTTCGGCCAGGGCGATTTCCGCCCCGGCGTTGGCTCCTTGAAGAATTTTCAGGATGAATTTCACGTTCCCGTCCCTACCCGTTCAGTTTCAGCCGGCCCAACGGCTGGATGTTGATTTCGCTACTCAGTTCCTGGAAGGACAACACGGCGAGTTCGTAGTAGTCCTTCTCGATCATCTTCCGGAAGTACCGGCGGATATCGACGGAGACGATGATCACCGGCTTCTGCGGGATGCGGCTGATGTCCCCGATGGTCGATTTGACCGTGCCGATGATGCGCCTGACGTTGGTCGGATCCATCGCGAGGTAACTTCCGCCGGAGGTCTGCCGCACGCTCCTGCGGATCATCTCTTCCAAGGACGGGTCGAGCAGGTACGCCGCGATCAGGTTCTGCCCTCCGCTGAACTTGTAGGAGATGTACCGGCTCAACGCGCTGCGCACGTATTCGACGAGGAGGACGGTGTCCTTCTCCTTCTGTCCCCATTCGATAAGCGTCTGCGTGATCTGCTTGAGGTCGCGGATGCAGATGCCCTCCTGCACGAGCCGCTGCAGCACGTCGGTGATTTTCTGGAGCGGCAGGACGCGCAAGACCTCGCGCACCAGTTCCGGCGCCTCCTTCTCCATGTGGTCGAAGAGAAGCCGCGTCTCCTGGATGGAGATGAACTCGTGGGCGTACCGTTTCAGGACACTGGAGAGGTGGTACGTCAACACGCCGTTGATGTCGAGATACCGGATGCAGCCGGCGTCGAGGTCCGCCTTGCGGGACTCCTCCACCCAGCACGTCTCCCAGCCGGAGAGGAAGGGTTTGCCCGCCGTGAAGGGAATGCCCGCCGCCGTGAGGTTGTCCGGCGTTTCGAGGGCGAACACGTAACCACGGTTGAGCACCCCCTCGGAGACGGGGACTTCGTTCACCAGGATGCGGTACTTGCCGTCCTTCACCGTCTCGTTCAGGCTCAGGTTGATGCCGGGGAACGGGACGCCGAGATCGTGGTAGAGCGCGCGCCGGACGTCGATGATGCGGTTGTTCAGCTCTTCGTACGTCAACGCCGTGCGGATGGTGGCGTCGATATCGACGATGAGCGGCGTGACCATCGCGAAATCGTCCCCGTCCTTCTTCGGCTTCTTCGGCGCCCCCGTGCCGGCGGAAGGCTGCGCGGCGGCCAGCGGGTCCACCCCCGCCGCCTCCTGCGCCTTGCGCCGCTTGGCGCGGAACAAGAGCGAATACCCCACCAGCCCGACGGCCAGCGCCAGCCCGAAAATCTGGATTTTCGGGAAACCGGGGATCAACCCGATCGCGACGAGCATCAAGGAACCGAGCAGGATCGCCTTCGGCTGCGCGAAGAACTGGTTGATGATGTCCTGTCCGAGCGGTTTCGCGCCTTCGTCGCCGACGCGCGTGACGATCACGCCGGCGGTGATCGAGACCAGCAGCGCGGGGATCTGGGAGACCAGGCCGTCGCCAATCGTGAGGATGCCGTAGGTCTTCACGCACTTGCCGACGTCCCAGCCGTTCATGAACGCGCCCACGCAGATGCCGCCGATGATGTTGATGGAGGTCATGATAAGCCCCGCGATGGAGTCGCCCTTGACGAACTTCATCGCGCCGTCCATCGCGCCGTACAACTGGGAGTCCTTCGCCAACTCGCCGCGCCGCGCGCGCGCCTCGTTCAAATCGATCGCCCCCGCGCGCATATCCGCGTCGATGGACATCTGCTTGCCGGGCATGGCGTCCAGCGTGAAACGCGCCGCCACTTCCGAGACACGCTCCGAACCTTTCGCGATCACGACGAACTGCACGATGGTGATGATGAGGAAGATGACCGCGCCGACGACGAAGTTGCCGCCGACGACGAAGTTGCCGAACGTGTAGATGATCTCGCCGGCGTTCGCCTTGAGCAGGATCAGTCGCGTCGTCGTCACGTTCAGCGCGAGGCGGTAAAGCGTGGTGAACAGCAGCATCGACGGGAAGGTCGAGAACGCGAGGGCGCGCGGCAGGTAGAGCGAAAGCATCAGCATCACGGTCGAAATCATCAGGTTGACCGAGATGAGGAGGTCCACGACCGGTGTCGGCAGCGGGATGATCAGCAGGCCGATGATGGCGACGACGAGGAACGCCAGCACGAGGTCGCCGTACTTGCTGAACACACTTGAAAATCCTGTCCAATCCCTGCTCAACCCGATTCTCCTCACGTTTCAAGCAACGCGGCGCGGTACTGATCCAACAGCTCCGTGTCCGCCAGCAGGTTTTCCAGTTCACGGGCGGCGGCATCCGCCTTCCCGCCCCGTTTCCGCCGCAGCGAACGGATGGTCTTCAACGCCGCCGAACGGAACCCGTTCGACGTGCGCAGAAGGGGGGAGTTCCCCGCCGCCGCGAGCGCCGCCATAATCTCGTTTCCCAGCGAGGTGTTCGTGGGGAAGACCTCCTTCAGCGTCTCCGTCACCGTGGTCGAACCGGGCAGGAGCGGGCCTTGCGTCTGCCCCGCCGTCTGCCCCACGGGGCCGCGCGTCCAGTCCGCCGTCGAGATGCCCGTGTCGAAACGGACGCCGCTTGTCACGCGATTCAGGTTCATGCGTCACCTCCGAATCCGTTCACGAGCGTCCAAAGGTCGGAAAAGACCTGCCAGAGCACCGTCCCCGTCACGTCGCGTTCGGGGAACTTCACCAGAAAAAGCGCCTGCCCCGTCTTGCGCAGGTACGCGGTGCGGAGCGGGAAGGGGAAAAGGTTGCCCGGATGCGAGGCGACCAGCAGCTTCTTGAGCGCCGGGCCGGTCGGCTCGATCCGCAGACGGACTTGGAGGCAGAGGGTCTCGCGCGCATATTCGAGCGCGAGGGTCACGCCGTTCTCGAACGTCGCCGCCGCCGCGCCGCGTTCGTTCAACGCGAAGTGCGCGAATCCCAGGTGCCGCCCGAATTCGGCGACGGAAGGTGCGATCCATTCCGCGTTCATGCGTGTCCTCCTCCTTCCTTCTGCTGCCGCGCCTCTTCGTCGGCGAGACGGTCGGTGACGTCTTCCAACAGCTCCTCCGCTGCGGCGGTAAGCTTGAAACGGTCGGCCTGGTTCGCGAAGAGGCGCGGGGAAAGCCCCCTGAACACGGCCAGCATCTCCCGCGCGAAGTCCATCTGCGCCAGCAGCAACCGGATGTTGCACGACGTCAACAGGCCGCTCACCTGCGCGGAGGAGACGAACGGCTGTTCGGTCAAGTCCAAGACGCGCCCCGTCAGCTTCTCGCCGTCCAGCAGGCTCCGCTCGCCGAACTGTTTCAGCATCCGCGCCACCAGCGCGTCCAGCTTGTCCATGACGGTGCGCACGACCTCCACGCACTGCAGGTCGAGGATAATCCGGCGCAGCGCCTCCTGCCCCTGCGACGGCGTGACCGAGCGGAGATCGACGCCCGCCGCCGCGATCAGGAACTCGATCGCTTCGCCCATACGCCCGGCCCCCCGCGAGGCCAGTAGGGAACGGAAACACTGCTGCGGCGTCGAGAAGCCGATCGTCTCGCCCCGGTAGAGCTGGCGGAGGTCTTTCATCTCCTCCGGCGAAGAGGCCCGCTTGTTCACCTCTTCGGCGACGTTCAGGCCGGCCCGAAGCTCCGGGCCTTTCGCGCGCTCCAGTTCGGACTTGGCGCTGCGCACCAGGTCGCGCAGCTCCGCCTCGCCCTCGCCGAAGGCATTTTCCAGGCAGTCGAGCATCGCGAACTGGTGGGAGGGGTCGTCCGCCCCCCGGGAAAGCTCCCGGAGCAGGTCGGCCGCCGTGGGCGGAGGCACCGCCGAGCGGATCATCCGCAGCAGCCGCTGCAGGTATTCCTGCCCGGGCATATCCGGCAACGTCTTCTCCCACTTCTGGACGGCTTCGAGGTAGACGTTCGACTTCTTCCGGGCATCCCCCAGCTTCCGCTCGGAGACATCCTTCGCCTCCTTCTCCTCGAACTGGAAAGACAGCTCCTCCATCGAATCCATCAGCTCGGCGGCGGGATCCGCTTCGACCTGCACGGCAAACCCCATCGCCACGCCCGATTCGACGGAGGGCGCGGTCTTCTGCGTCGAAGCCGCCGCCGTGTCGAACTGCGTGGTCGCGATGGTCTGCCTTAGAATCTGTGCCGCGTCAAGTGCCACTCTTCGCCTTTCCCTGCCTCTCGGCCTTTCTCTGTTTCTCGCGTTCGCGGATCTCTTTCTTCAACTGCTTCATCCGCTCCTCGTGCTGTTCCGAACGGACGGCGTCCTCCTCCTTGTAACGGACGTTGCGGAACTCGCGCTCTTCGTCGTCCGCGTCGGACTGGCGCAAGAGAGCTTCCTCGCGCACGGTGTCGCGCATCCGCGCCGCCTGGACGCTGCTGGGATCCGCCGCGTCGAGTTCGATGATGGTCGGGGAGAGGATGAAGAGCCGCTGCACCTGTTCCTCTTTCGTCGAAACGCCGCCGAAGATCCACCCGATCCACGGGATGTCGCGCAGGTAGGGGATCCCCCACCCCGCCTTCTCGCGGATGGTGCGGAAATAGCCGGCCAGGACGATCGACTCCGACTCGCGCACGGACGCCTGCGTCTCCAGCGTGCTCTGCCGGGTCATCGGCATCGAATCCACGGAGACCGACTCGAATCCGCCGTCCTGAAGTTCCATCGTCAACCAGACGCGCGCCGCCTCGTTCGTCGATTTCGGGTAGATGATGCGGGGCTTGATGCCGAGCTTCGTCCCGGCGGAGACCTCTTCGAGCGTCGCCACCTCCGTGCCCACCACGCGGGCGTGGTAACTCTGCGTGTCGGTCATCTCCGCGCCGAGGTTGTTCAGGGTGAGGATGGAAGTCCGGGAAATATTCCGAGCCTTGCCCTTCTGCCGCAGGGCGGTGAGGGAGGCGGACAACCCCCACTTGTCGTGGATGTGCGTGACGGCGCCGGCAAGCCCCTTCCCGATCAGGTTTTCCGGCGTGAAGAGGTTCGCGGGATTCTGCCCGGCGGCCCCGGAGGTCTTCCCGTGGTTCCCATCGAACGCTAGCGAGAGCTGCCAGTCGAGCGCGTCCTCGCGGCTCATCTCCAGAACGGTAATCGAGATTTCAACCAGCTTCTGCGGGCGGTCGAGCTGTTCGATCAGCCGTTCGTACATCGGCATGCGCGTCACGGCGTCGCGCACAATCACGGCGTTCAACCGGTTCTCCGCCCGGATGACGGGGCGGAGCTGGGACGAAAGCCCGTCCCGCAGCTTCGAATCCGCGTTTTCGACCCGGTTCGAATCCATGTCGCGCGAACGCTCGCCGTTCGTCCCCATGATCTCCTGCAACAGCTGCGCCACGCCGCGGATCGAAGAGGACTCCGGCCCGCCGGAACTGAAACTCACCGAATCCGCCCACGTGTGGGAAAGCGGGAAGATGCGCGTCTCGATCTCGTTGAACGTGCGCATCTGCTTGAGGCGGTCCGCCTTCTGGATGACCGTCATCACCAGCTCGACATAACGCGGCGGGCCGGACACGAGGATCAGTTCGTCGTTGCTCGCCGTCTTGATGGGGAAACGCGCGTCTTCGACCCCCAGCTCGCGCAGCATGTTCCGGACATCCCCCGCCTTCATAAAGGCGAGGTCTACCAGCTGGGTGAGGATTTCGCCGGCGGAATAGATGTACAACGCCGCGCCGTCGTAATACCAGGTCAGGTTGTGCATCGTGGCGACCCGCTCCAGGAACTCCTGCGCGGGAATGTCCTTGAAATCGCCCGAAAACGTACCGCGCACGCTCTCGCTCATCACCACGCTCAACCCCTCGGAAACGGCGAAGGTGTCGAACGCCTCGCGGACCGGCATCTGCCGCGCGATCAACGTGTACTTTTCCGAACGCCAGGGGATTTTCGGGTCGAACGGAAGCGTCGCCTCGGCCAGGCAGAAAGAGGCCGCCAGGCAGGAAAGCAGGAAAGGTATGCGCTTCATGGCCGTATCACCACCTCCGGGAAGGAAGGCACCGGGTTCTCGAATTCCGCGACGCGGGCGCGCCACCAGTCCCAGGAAGCCGTGAATTGTTCAAAGAAAGTCCGCAGGGCCAGTCGAGGCAGGTTGGCGGGGGCGGCCTGCCAGAGGATGATCGCGTCATCCTGCGGGTCGTAGGCGAGCGTCGCCTCCTCGCGCAGGATGCGTCCCGCCGCATACCCCGCCAATGCCGCCGCACGCCCGGGGTCGTCCCCGAAGGGTGCCAGCGTCGCGCGCAAAAGCAACCGTCCGCCGGATTCTTCGACGGCCATCTCCTCGCCGTCCACTTGGAAGACGGCGCGGGTGGCGTCCTCCGGAAGGGGATCCGGATAGCCGATGGCGTTGGCCAGTCGAACGGTCGCGCGTTCCAACATTCGTTCGCTCCTATAGGTTTGCCGCCATGTTCCCGGCGGCCGTCCCGTAGGCGGAAATCACGCCGCTGGACAGGTTGTAGGTGACATCGCGCCAGTTGATCAGGCTCTGGAGGTCGATGGCGTCCTGCTGGCTCATCGTGTTGGCCGAGTCCATCCTCTGCCGCAGGGCGCTGAACACCTGGACGCGCCTGTCGTAGGTGTCGATCGCGCTCGGGAGCGCACCCTCCGAAAGCCCGCACTCCATCGTGAGGAACTGCTTGATGGTGCAGTTCGCCGGGGCCTTCCTCGGCCGGTAGCCGTCGGGAAGGTTGGCGCGGGTGGCGAGGGTCGCGGTGCCGGAAACGATCTGCTCCACGACATTGGCCATCCCCTGCATGTAGCCGTTGTTCTGGGTCATCTCGTTCATCATGGCGACACTGCGGGCTTCGAGCGCGGCCGTCCGGCGGATGCACACCGCCGCGACCAGCTGCGGGAGCGTCAGCGCATCGGCGCCGTTGACCCCGTACAGGTTGACCACATTCGCCCCGGAGGGGGCGTAGGCGTTGATTCCGATCTGGGTCTGGGTAATGCTCGACATGGCTTTTTAGAGATTGTTGGCGTTGCCGATCAACACCGTGTTGAAGCTCTTGAGGATGTTGGAGACCAGGTCGTAGGTCTGGTCGCGCTTCGCGGTCAGCGACTGGAGCTGGATCAGGAACTCCTGGCTGATCGTGTTCAGCGAGTCCATCTTGTCCTCGATGGACGAGACCACCGACTCGATGGTCGCGGCGTTCCACGTGCCGGCCGCCTCCGTCGTGACGCCCGCCTCCTGGAGAAACACGGCATAGGTCGTCGTCCGCCCCGACTTCGTGACGTACGTCTGGGCGGAGTTGAACGAGTCGCCGCTGTCGACGATCATCTGCTCAATATCGGTCAGATCCTCCAGCAGGACGGTGTTCTCGTTCATATCCTCCATCAGGTCGATGATCTGCTCTTCCAGTCCCGCGGCCCGCTGCAGGCAGATCGCCATCACGAGCTGCCCGATGGACATCAGGCGGGGGGAGCCGTCCACGTTCACCACGTTTTCCAGCGTGTAGACGTTCGCTTTCAGACGGTCGCCCGTCTCCGTGTTGTACATGGACAACTGGATCTGTTCGGTCGAAAAACTGCTCATCGCCTAACCTCCTTGGACTAACCGATGTTCTGGATGAGGTTGCCGCGCGTGTCGCTGACGTTCTGCATCAGCTCCGTCGCCGCCGAATACGCCTGGTCGCGCCGGTCCACGAGCGACTGAAGCCGCGTCATGTCGGTCTGCGACTGGTTGTTCAACCCGTCGATTTTGGACTTGACGAGCTGCACGTACTTTTCCACGTTCGACTTGGAAAGGGTCTGGTTCCCGCTGCTGACGGTGACGCCGCAGGCCCTCAGCGCGGCTGCGGCATCCGCCGAAAACGTGCCGGTCGTCGTGGAGCTGCCGGAGGAGTCGCTGTTGAAATTCGCCTGCATGCCGGTCAGGGTCGACAAGGCGTCGCCCAGCTTGTCGAGCAGCGCGTTGCGGTTGCGGATGCGGGTCGATAACGGCTGGATCTCATGCTCCACCGTGGTGGCCCGGTACTTGGTCACGCTCGTCAACAGATCCTGGAAATCCACGGGCGTCCCGTTCATCGTGTAATCGTAGGCTTCAATGCCCCAGGAGGAAATCCTTGCGGACTGGATGGAATTCGATTCAATCGTAGCCATAGCGTTCAATCCTTTCCGTTACTGAATGTTCCGTATGCCGGCGGTCAACGAGGCGTTGACCTTCTTGACCAGCTTCGCCGCCAGCGAATACGACTGGTCCCGTTTGGAAAAATACCCCTGCAACGCCACGAGGTCCTGCTGCAGCTGGTTGTCCTCGCGGTCCGCCGCGTACTGCACGTCGGTCTGGAGTTTCGAAACGTCGCCGTTCTGCACTTTCCCCTCCGAACCGTTGTTCGAGATGTAGCCGGCCGCCTTCGACAACCCGTACTGCGTCAAGATGCGCTTCGCCTCCGCAAGCCCGGCGGTAGACACCGTGTCGGTCGTCTTGGACTTGGAGGTAAATTTCGCGATCGCCTCCGCGATGTTGGCGAGCGCCGTGCCGATGTCGGTGAGCTTGCGCTCGCGCATCCGGACCGCATCCGCGACCGCGCCTGTCATCGTCTCGATCGCCACGGCGCGCTGGATCGAAGCAAATGCGACCGCCGCCGCGAAGTCGCGGTGCATCTCGCCTTCGAGGGTATAGTCTACCTGCTGCTGCCCATAAACCCTCAAACCGGCAATGTCTGTCGCCTCGATGGTTGCCACAGGATACCTCCTTCCTTCGTTGCACGGTCAACCGCCCCGACCACCGGGGAAACACCGGAATCCCGCGCCTCCATCCCGAAAACGAATTCCTTGCACCTACAAAGAACGCTTTATTGTACCATCCACCCCCCTCCCCCGCAAGGAAAACCAACAAGAAAAACGACAGGGTGCGCATCCGCGAATCGTGCAATCGGTCTTTTATCTCACGCGGCGGAAAGAACGGGAGGGTCGCGCCCTTTCCTTCGAGTAAGATAAAAACGACAACAAGGATTATCCCTTTTGTCCCGTTTATCCCTTTTGTCCCTTTTGTCCCGGTTGTCCCGTTTGTCCCGTTTGTCCCGCTTGTTTGCGTTGTGGCTAAAGGCAGAGGTGAGACCGAACCAGGAAGTCCGCCAGGGACTCGATGGTTCCGGAGAGGGTCGCCTCGCGGGCGACGGCGTCCGGGTCACGCCCGATTTCCCGCAACGCGGCTGCGGTCGGTTTGCCAATCACGGCGACGGGCTTCCCGTCCAGACTCGCCGCGCCGAACCGGCGCACGTATGTTTCAACCGCCGAGGCGCTCGCGAAAACCACCGCGTCGAACGGCGGCAATTCCGTCTCGCCGTCTTCGACCGGCAGGTTGTCGTACAAGGTGACGCGCTCGACCTCCGCCCCGTTCTCGGACAACGCCTCTTCCAGCCGCATCCCCGCTTTCGCAGAACGGAAGCGCAACACGCGCTTCCCCGCGAACGCTTCGGGCGAAAGGCAACGCGCCAGCGACTCCGCGCTGAACGCCGATTCGGGGGCGAGACCGGCGTAAAGCCCCGCCTCGGCGAGCGCGGCGCGGCATCCCGCCCCGCATGTCAGGATCGGCGGGACGCGGCGGATGTCGACGCCCGCCGTGCGCACCAGCCCCGTGAAAATCCGCACGGCGGCCGGCGACGTCAGGGCGACCCAATCGAATTCCGCCACGCGCCGGACGGCCTCTTCCGCACCGCTCGCGGGGACGAGGCGGATCAACGGACGACAGATCGGTATCCCCCCGAAATCGACGACGCGCGTCGCCGCCTCTTCCTGCAACGCCTCGCTGCAGGTCAACAGCACCCGCGCCCCGCGCAACGCGCCGAGGTCGCGGCGGTAACACCCGGCGGCGGCGCTCCCGACCAAAACCAATCCGGGACCGCACTCCCCCTGATCCGCGCGAAGTTCCGAAAGCGAGCCGCGCAACACGCGCTCGCGGTCGCTCCCCGCATTGTAGACGAGCGCGGCGGGGGTATCCGCCGGCCAACCCTCGTCCATCAGGTTCGCGGCAAGGCGTTCGACGAGATGGACGGACATGAAGAAGACGAGCGGCAGACGCGCCCGTGCGGAAATCGAGACATCGGCGACACCGCCGCCGTTTTCACGCGGCGTCAACGCGGTGAACCCGCGTGAAACGCCCCGCTTCGTCAAAAGCATCCCCGTCCCCGTCGTCGCGGCGGCAAGCGCGCTGACCCCCGGACGGACGGCGTAGGGAAGCCCGTGCGCCTCCAACGCCTCGATCTCCTCGGCAAGCCGTCCGAAAAGGCCGGGATCGCCGCCTTTCAGGCGCACGACGCGCAGCCCGCGCCGCGCCTGGTCGAGAATCGTCTGCGTGATCTCCTCCTGACGCATCGCGTGACGGCCGCACCGCTTGCCGACGAAAATCCGCTTCGCCCCCGCCGGGAGGAAAGAAAGGAGTCGGGAATCCATCAGTTCGTCGTAAAGGCAGACTTCCGCCGACTGCAGATCGCGGACTCCGCCCCATGTGCAAAGGTCGGCGGAACCGACCCCCGCGCCGACGAAACGGACCGCCTTCACGTAACGGGCGCGAAGCGCCATCGGAACACGGTCGCCTTTCCGAAAGGTGACGGCGAGAACGCCCTGCGCCTCCGGCGGGGCGAGACGTTCGAGCGGGATCCAAGCGGTCACGCGGTCACGCAGACCGAGGCGGTTCAACGCGGCCCCCGCCATGAGCAGGGCGTCGAAACGCCCCTCGTCCAGCTGGGCGATCCGGTCGGGGATCGACCCGCGCACCGGACGGAACACGCCCTTCGGGAAACAGGCACGGGCATACGCCTCGCGCCGGTCGCTGCTCACGCCGATAACGGGGGACGCGCCGAGGGCGTCGAGCGTACAGCCGGGACGCAAAACCCAGGCGTCGCGGGGATCCTCGCGCCAAGGCAGCCAGAACCAGTCCAAACCGGGAACGGGCAACGGATAGGCAAGGTCTTTCGCGCTATGGACAGCAAGGTCGATCCCGCCGGAAAGGAGAGCCGCGTCCAAGTCGCGGGAAAAGAAATCAGGCGGCGCGACACGGAGATCTGTCGTCCGGTCGCGGTCGCCTGGCGTTTCAAACGGAATCGTGTCGAACAAAAGCGACGGAAGATCTTCCGCAATCCGGGAAAGCGCGTTCCGCGTCTGGACGACCGAAAGCGCACTCCCGCGCATACCGACACGAATCTTCATATCACATTTCGCGCATACCGCGGCGGGATCTGCTGCGGATACGGGCGCGGGCCGACTTTTTACGGGCCTTCTCGCAAGGTTTCTCGAAATAGCGGTTGTTGCGCAACTGCTTGAGCAGACCTTCTTTGTCCAGAATCTTCTTGAGGCGCTTCAACGCGCGCTCAACGGATTCACCTTTCTTCAAACGAAGCTGTATCACGTCATTCACCCCCTTCCCGTCCGGCCGGGACGAACCCTTCCGTCCCGTTGGAAAGGGGAAAGCTTACCCTACCCCGCCCCCTCCTGTCAATGAAAATCACCACGCGATTTTTACGGCGGGTGCATCCGAAAATCGTACAAGCACATACCCATGGCGAACAGGCGAAACGGGAGGGACGCGCTTCGTCGCGTCCCTCCCGTTCTTTCCTCCGCGTAAAACAAAAACGACAACAATGATTGTCTCGTTTGTCCTGTTTGTCCCGGTTGTCCCGGTTGTCCCGGCTGTCTCGTTTGTCCCGTTTGCCCCGTTTCTCTGCGTTGTGGCTGTAACCACACGGATTTGTTCGCGGCTAACGCCGCTCACGGGAACGTGGCCGGGCCACCAATTTGTGTGGATTGGTGTCGATGGGTGGTTCTGATTCGCGATTCAGAACTCCAGAATTTTCCCGTAATGGCGATTGAGACAATGCGTTTTGATCCCTCAAAGTATGAGTGGGACTGGAATCATAAGAACAATCTGGGGGATTACGAGAGCGCGACGGGAATCAAGCGTTTCACGTGGTAACCGCACGGTTCCCAATTCACGACAATTCCTGCCGTCCCTGCGAAGTGAAGATCTTATTCTTCCGAATTCCAGTTCGAGGGATCGGCGGAGAAGCGGTCGAGCAACTCCCGGATCGTGTCAGAGTCGATTTGTTTGGCGGATTCCTCCGAAAAATCGATCTCCGCAAGATGTTGCCTCAGGGTACGGAAGTTCGTTTCCCCCTTGATTTTTGAACGGCAGAGCGTAATCTTGCTTTCTTTGCGCCAAATCTCTTCCAACTCTTCGCCTTCCCCTCCTACGAATTCTGTGGATTCAGGAAGAACGACGAACGTCTTGAATTCGACCCCCTGCGCCTCCTTCCCCAGGAAGTCCAGCATCCGCCGGGCTTGGTCAACGGGGTTTGCAACCAAGCCCACATTGGAATACCAGCACTCCCATTCCTCGTCGCCCATCGCAATGGGAGAGCCAAGGTGCGCGTAGACGAACAAGAAGTAGACGCTCCCGATACGGGCCGTATCAACCCCGTAAAGCCGCTCGGTTACGAACCTCGACCGGGAAAGGATACACCCGTCGCGACTTTCCACCTCCACGTCGATGGCAACCTCGATCTCGTCATCCAGTTCGTCGATCTGCGTCTGTGTCAACGCCTTCCTGCCGGAAGTGGGATCCACCTCGTGAAACAACGGGAGGAGATCGAGCGCGTCCCGGAAAACGGGGAACTTTTTCCCGTCCTCTCCGTCCGTTTCACTCCAGTAGAAGCCGTAATCGGCATGAAAGAGCCGTTCCATAATCTCCTTTTCATCGTCGTCGCGGCTCTTGATTTTCACGAGTTCGGCGTAACTCCGGCGGAACCAGAGTTCGTCCGGGGTATTCCCGAACAGAAACGCCGCCTCCCCCTCCACCGGCTCCTTCGGGTAATGGCTTCCGAAAAGGCCGACATCATCGTCACGGGAAAACAGTTCGAGGTCATTCGACGAACCGATTTTTTCTACACGTTCCTCCGGACACAACCAGTCCGGCTTGTAATCGTCAGCCATGGCACACATCCTCCTTTCCGGTTTGGGCTTTCGCATAAACCGTCTGCACATCGTCTTGGAAAAGAACCGTCCGTTCAAGGAGCATCGCGACCAACGCTTTGAGCGTATCCCGTTCTTTCTCCAGAACCGTCCGGACGTGCTTGTATCGACTCGTCAGAAGGGAACGCACGACCTGGAATACCTCCCTCCCGTCCGTCCCCTGGTCCGGCACGGCCAGTCCGTAGTCGCTAAACCCGGCCTTCACGTACATCTGGCAGAGGGAGGTTGCCTTCTTCAAATCCGAAATGGCGCCGTCGGTCGGACACCCGAGGAGTTCGTTCGCCGCGCGCCCGGCAAGGGCGATATCGACCGACCGGAGCATCCCCTCGGCCGTGTGCGGCTGGAGCCCCGTCAACTGCTCTTCGACAAATCCCAGTCTGGCGCCATTCACACGGATGGAGACTTGGGTGAACGCCCTCCCGTGCAGATGGCACATGAGCGCATGCCCGCATTCGTGGACGGCGACGGCTTTCCTCTCTTCAACGGTCAGTTCGGGGGTCTGGGTGCATACGCCCTCAAGGATGGATTGCCGCGCCTGGATGTAGTCGTCGCGCGTGGGGGTCAACGAACCGGACAACGCCAATTCGCGAATGATCGCCTTGATTTCCGACGGGCAGACACCTTCCGTCGAACGCACGACGAACGGCTCCAGTTCCGTCGAGATGCTGATTTTGTACTCCTTCGCCGCCTTCTGGATCAGCTTCTTCCTCTCCTCCTGGCAAAGCCGGGAGAAGAAAATCGTCTTCCCGAAACGGCCGGCGCGGAGCAACGCAGAATCAAGCGTTTCGAGCTGGTTGGTCGCGCAGATCACGCAGATGTGCGAATTGGTGTAGAACCCGTCCAATTCCGTCAGCAGCGTCGTCAACAGGATGGCGCACGCGGTGTTCCCGCCGTCACGCGCTTTGCCGATGGAATCGATCTCGTCGATAAAGACGAGCATACCGCCGCCCTTGGCATAACGGCGGATGGTCGCGAAAGTCTCCACGATGGCATCCGCGCCGGCCGTCAGATCCTTGCCGTTGAGAACGCAGAACGGGACGCGCAAATAACGCGACATCGCGCGCGCGCAAGCCGTCTTGCCCGTTCCCGGATCGCCGGCAAAGGCAAGACACTCCGGTTTCACCTGCGTCTTTCCCTCGAAATAGGATTTCCAGCGTTTCGCGGCCTCGAAGACAACGGACACGCCGACGAGATCGTCGAACGAGGCCGCGTCCCCGTCGGGGGGCAAAATGCGGATGAAACCGTCCCGGATGTCCGGGAGCAGGGAATACCCTTGGGGTTTGACCCTGACCTCAAGGACGTCGCCGACCGGCTGTGTCGCGGTTTCGACACAAAAATCCAACCGCCTCCGCGAGTGGAGGTTCTTGAGCAGGCGGTCGGGATCGAAAGGCGCGCCGTTTTCAACCGTGATCCGGGCGGTCCTCGGATGGCGGCGGCGGCCACGTTCGCCGGACATCTGGGGGCGCAACTTGTCGGTCACGGAGGAAACAAGGGGCTGGATCGCGCGCGGGTCGAGCGAGGGCAGCGCCTGTACAAGGATATCGGCCAGCGCCCCTTTGTCGCACTCGATCCGCTTGAACGACCGTTTGATGCCCGACAACTCCCGTTCGAGCGAGCGGGCCGTCAACTGCCGCAACCCGTTGGCGTCGAGCTGCCGCATGACGACGGCGACGGAAACGCTTCCTATCAGCGTCCTCAACGCCTGGTACGACTGCGCCGATTCAACGTTGCCGCACAGCAGATCCGCGAGACGCCGGCGGTTCGTGGAAAGCTCGGCGACATCTTCATCGCCCCGCGACAACGCGGCCCCCCCGGCCGAGGAGGTGAAAATCAACACGCTTTGACGGAAGTCGACATCCTTACCGAGAAATTCATCGCGGAGACTTCCCGCCATCGCCTCGCAAACCAGCGATAGGCTGCGCGGGTGCAGGAGTTCCGCGTTTTCGATACAGACGGCCCGTTGCGGCACATCGTAGACACCTTTGGTAAGCTTTCCGGCCCCGGGATACTTCCAGTTCGCATCGTGCCCGATCAGATCGTCCGCCGTCTGTTCGCTCGCGAAGAACGAGGCGTTGAGCGTCAGGCCGGGGACGTTCAACTTGTTCGCGTCGGAGATCGCCGCCATCAGGCACGTGACCAGTTCCGTCTTACCCGCCCCTTCCGCGCCGCAACAGAAAATGGCGACCGGTTTTTTTCGTTCTTTCGGCGGAAGCCTCCAGGCGTCGAGAAGCGCGGCACACACGGCCTCGATCGCCTGGTCCTGCCCGACGATCGCCTTCCGCAACCTGTCCCGGATCAGGGCGACCTTGCGGAACGCGTCGCGAACGAACTGGGTCGTTCCCCGGAAACGCATCCGTTGGAGCCGCTTGATGATCGGGATCCTGCACGATTCGACATCAATACCGTTTACGAGCAGCAACTCGCGAATCGGGCCTTGCATCTGGTCGTCGAGAATCAGGGCTGCCGCGACATGGGGGATATCTACGGTTTCGTCCTTCGTCTCGGAGATGATTCCCCGAAGCCCTCCGCCGTTGGTCAGGCTCAGGATCCGGTACGCCTGGGACGAGAGGAACACCTTTCCCCCGTTTTCCGTCTCCCCCGGCGGATTCTCCGATGTGAGCCATTCTCCATAGCTAAGGCGGCGCACGCCCAACAGCTGTTCAAAAAGCCGGGGGGATTGCGCGAGAATAGCCCTCCACAGATGCGTCCTTTGAATGAGCGGGTCGCCTGCCTTCTCGGCGAGCTGCCTCGCCGTGTCCAGCATACGCCGGTATCGTTTCGTAAACGTAACCGATTTCGTTTCCATATTTATCTCCTTGTCTTTGTAGTGACCAATCATACTAATTCGTTTGACGCCGCGCACTTTCCAAAAAAATCTAAAAATTATGCGCGGGCGAATATGCGCTCCGCGTCCGCGATATCCTGGCGGATCTGGCGGGCGAGCGCATCGGGCGAGGAGAATGTCTTCTCTGCGCGGAGGCGGGCAAGGAACGAGAGGCGGATGTTTGTTCCGTAGAGGTCGCCCGTGAATCCGGGCAGGTGCGTTTCGATGACCGGCGCCTCCGCCGCGCCGAACGTCGGGTGGACGCCGATGTCCGTCACACCCGGACGGCGGGTTCCGTCCGGCAGCGCGACCTCGGTCGCATAGACGCCGGCCGGGGGGAGGACCGGATGAGGCGTTGCATCGAGATTCGCCGTCGCGAAGGATAACACGCGCCCCCCCACCCCGCGGCCGCGCAACACCTCGCCGCAGACGGAGAACGGCGAACCGAGCATCGCGTTCGCCTCCTCCAGGCACCCCTCGCAGACGGCCCGCCGGATGCGGGTACTGGAAACCTCCCCGTCCCGGTAGCGGGCATACGGGATGACGGCGACGCCGAACCCGAAGCGGTGTCCGATGGAAGCCAACAAGGCGGGCGTCCCGGAGGCGCGGGAACCGAAACGCCAGTTCGCCCCGCAGCAGATTTCCGAAAGGGGGCGGCCGGGAGACGGCGTCCCCGGCGCGGCGAGGGAGGCGAGAAAGGTTTCCGGCGATTCCTGCGCGAGGTCCCGGGTGAAGGCGAGCAACAGGACGCCGTCCAGTCCGGCCGCCTCCAACTGGCGCAGACGCTCCTCAAGCGGGAAGAGAAGCGGCGGCGCCTTCTCCGGGGCGAGGAGGGAGAGCGGGTGGCGGTCGAACGTCAACGCCCAGACGGTTCCGCCGACGGCGCGGGCACGGGACTTCGCCGCCTCCAGGACGGCGCGGTGGCCGACATGGACGCCGTCGAAAAAGCCCGCCGCAAGGAACACGGGGCGCGGCACGGCGGAAAACGCGGTTCTGTCGCGAAGGATCCTCATCGAAAAAAGAACGCCGCCAGACGCGGGCCAACGGCTCGCGAGGCGGCATAAAACAACGGGGTAGACTCCCGTCGTGGGCCTTTACCAGGCGTAGTGCGCGAACGCCTTGTTCGCCTGCGCCATCTTGTGGGTGTCGTCACGCTTCTTGATCACGTTACCCTGGCCGTTGAAAGCATCCAGCATTTCGAGCGCGACCGCTTTCGGCATCGGGGTCCCGCGGCGAGCGCCTGCGGACGCGGACATCCAGCGGAGGGCGAGGGAAAGCTGGCGGACCGGGCGGATCTCAACCGGGACGGGGTAGGTCGTGCCGCCCACGCGGCGGGACTTGACCTCGACTTTCGGCTTCATGTTGGCGATCGCGGTCTCCATCACCTCCAAGGGGTCCTGGTCGGGCTTCGCCGCGCGAAGCTCTTCGATCGCGCCATAGACGATACGCTCCGCCGTCGACTTCTTACCGCTGCGCATCAACGCATGAACTACGCGAGCCACAAGCTCGCTCTTGTACTTCGGGTCGATCGGGGCGGCCCGCTTAATCGCTCTACGCCTTCTTGCCATAGTTCGCCTTTACTTCTCTTCTTTCTTCTGCCGCTTCATACCGTACTTGGAACGGCTGCGGTTGCGGCCGTTCACGCCGAGGCTGTCGAGACAGCCGCGGATGATGTGATAGCGGACACCGGGAAGATCCTTCACACGGCCGCCGCGGACGAGCACAACGCTGTGTTCCTGCAGGTTATGCCCCTCGCCGGGGATATAGGCCGTAACTTCGTAACCCGTGGTCAAACGGACACGGGCGACCTTGCGCAGAGCCGAATTCGGTTTCTTCGGGGTCTGCGTCTTGACAACCAAACAAACGCCCCGGCGCTGAGGGCAGGCCTTCAACGCGGGCGACTTGCTCTTCTTCTGCTGGGGCGTACGCCCCTTGCGCACGAGCTGGTTAATCGTCGGCATACTGTTTCCTTGTTACACTACAACATTCGGTTGAAATGAAGTTTCATCTTACCACGTCCTTCCCCCCAAGGCAAGCGCGAATTTTCCTTTTTTTCAGTCTGGGCAAAATCCCCGAATCGCGCAAACAAGTTTCCCGAAAAAACAGAAACAAGGGCAAGGGGAGGGATGCGCCCCGTCGCGTCCGTTCTCCGCGTGGACATGCCCCCGCATGACAAGCGCCCCCCGACATCCGACAGCCGCCACTCGGACGCGACAAAGCGCGTCCCTCCCGCGCTTTTCTCTGTCCCTTTTGTCTCGTTTGTCCCGTTTCTCTGCGTTGTGGCTATAACCACACGGATTTATTCGCGGCTAACGCCGCTCACGGGAATGTGGCCGGCAGCCAATTTGTAAGGATTTTGGGTTTGTTATCACCTTCCCACGCCAGGAACAGGCGGCGGGCGAACCGTTTTCGCCGGTTGTACGATTCGCGGATGCGCCCTGCCTCGGTCGCAACGGGGCGTACCCCGCCCGGTTCCCCGCCGTCCCGTTTCGGGAAATTTCATTTATTGCAATAATTGAAATGCGGGCGGGATTGTTGTATACTGGTCTGCATGAAACACGAAGAATTGGAATTTTGGACGCTGTGCCGGACGCTCGGGAATGCCATGCGCATACGGCTGGCCTTCCTCGCGATAGACGGCGGCAGTGGCGGCGTGAACGTCTCGAAATCCGCGCAAGCGGTCGCGCTTGGGGAACCCGCGGCGAGCATCTACCTCAAGCAGCTTGCGGCGCACGGCATCCTTCTCAGGCGGAGAAGCGGGCTCCGCGTCAACTACGTCGTACACGAACATGGGGGCGGACTCGCGCGGGAGATGCTCGGCATCCTGGCGAAAAGTCGCCGCGCGCGCCTGGACGCGGACGGCATGGCGGCGTTCCTGCACGCGCTCGGGAACGCGACGCGGATGAAGGCCGTCGGGGCCATGAAGCGCGATTGCGGGGATCTTGCCGAACTCGCCCGGCGGATTTCCGTCCCGCGCATGACGCTCTTCCGGCAGATGAAGGTGCTTGTCGACGCCCAAATCGCCGCCGCCGATGCATCGGGCCGGTACGGCCTGCTTCCGCAGTGCGGATGGTTCCGAACCGCCGTGCTCGACCTCGCCGCGCAATGACCCGTTTCATTTATTGCAATAAATGAAATAAGCCATGGCGGCTTCATGCACGGCGCGGGGTTTTGAGAAAACAGGGCGGGGCACTCCTCTCACGTATCTGGCGTATGTCCGTCCGCCTTTGACCACACCGCCCTGTCCGTTCCGCTACTTGGCGCGTCAGTCCCGTGAAACCGCCCCGGGGCAAATCCAGGAAATACCCTTCTCCGCGAGCCGATTCATGGTCGAGTTATCGTAAACCCCTTCTTGCAGATGAACTTGAGTGTCGAAAGCGCGGTTTCGCGGTCATACGCCTTCTCCGTTTCAGACAGCTCGGAATAGGGAACAAGACACGGATGCCGCTTCCTTGCCTCATCCCGTACCGGCCCGTATGTCCACCCTGCGTCTATGCGACCTTTTGCCCACGTCTCATGCACGTTCTCCGCAAGCGCCTCAAGAAAAGGCTCAAGAGCCTTTGGCAGTTCAACCCCCGTCACGTCAATCGGGTTAGGGACATAGTCGTGTTTTTCGTCCATACCCTCCTCCATTACACCTTTTTGATTCCTAATCCTGACTGCCGCATGGCCTCACTACGGACAAACCCCTTGTCCTTCTCCTGCGTGTCCTTGGTACTGAAATACCCATGCCGCGCATTTACCGGATCGAATCTGCCGTCAACGGCGGGTAACTCCGGGTAGTCGACAAGATCGGCATGGGCGTTGATTTCCGTTATTGCGTTGTGACGTGCGGCCTTACCAGTCGCAACGATTCTCTCCTCAATCTCCCGCTCGGACGGACTCCACACCTTCACGCCACGGACAAAATGGAACGCCATCCAGCGCATGTGTTCATCTTCGGCCAGTATTTCCAAATGATTCTTGGGATCATCATCCTTGAAACAATCGTTGCTGTCGCCCGTCTCGTCCACGCGATAACCGATTAGCCTCAAAAGATTTCGCTGATGGAAGAACGACGCCCTCGACGACTCTTTGTTGAACGATGATGTCTCTTTCCACAATATCGCATCCAGACTCGCGTCGTGCGGTTCATCCGGTTTCTTATTGTAGTCGCCGTTGAGCCATACCGCGCCCTTTTCCCACTTCCGTGTTACGATGTTATCGAAGGAATACGTCCCGTCCATTGAACCGAACGGCGTGAACGCCTGCATACTCTCATCATGTCCAAATGCCGAATCAACACCAGCACTGATCAGAGAGTTCCTGACGCGGGCAAAGACAACCCCGTTCGAGGGAATCCGCATTTCCTTGTAGATGCGGGCGATATCGCTTGCAATCGATATATTCTCCCTGTCATCTCGCAAACAGACCACGATGCGATTATATGAGGCAGGGGATATTTCGGCCTGAAACCGTCTCCAGAACTCGGACGATCCGATTTCAACGCTCTCGAACTTTATGTGGTAGCGCGACACCGCCTCTCGACACGCCACCTCATACGTGCCATAGGAAGCAGGGTCATGGTCAAAAACATGGGCCGTGAATGGAACGCGGCTTCCGTCAGAAGAAAGGTACTGTGCATCGCAGACCATGTCGTTCAACAATGTCCTGCCTTGCGATCCAAATCCAAGCACAAGAACCTTGAAGTCGCCGGAAACTGTCGCGTTCCTTGTGTCGATTCCTATGCGCGGACATTGAAGCATCGGATGGCGGGCAAGAAATCTACGCGACACAAGAGCGTTCTCGCGCACGACGACGATTTCTACGTTCCGTGTCTCGTCGCGGTTCCATCTGTCCGCCCATTTGTAAACGACATCGTCATCTGCCGTGGCATCGACACGCACGTATAGCGTGCATTTTCTGGCATTGCCTTGGATGCGCTTGACGAGGGACTCCGCACAGGCGACATTATCATGTCCATTCGGGTTAAGGAAGAAATGCCGTTCGGCGCGAAGAAGCATTCGGCATTGCCCCGGGGCGTCATATACCCATTTCCATCCAATCCCCGACAAGACATGGACAGCCCCGTCATCCTGCATCCGCATCCACGGCTTCCACTTTTCCTGCAATGCAAACACCACGCCGCCTCTCTCGTCCGATGGCATGCTCCCTGCGAGGCGACGCGCTTCGCCGGGGCAATCCCAGAACACGCTGACCGGACGTCTGAACGATACACGGCATGCCACAAACAACCGATTCACCAAACTAATTCCAAAGAATGCAAGCAGGACCGAAAGCACATAAATCATCGCCGCAAAGTGGAAAGCGTAGTACAATTGAGAAGAACCCCCTACCCCTCCAGATGGCGACAACGGTCCAAAATCGCCCCTTGACGGGAAAAACGTGGAAAGTGCGTTACATACAGGCGCCAACAAACTGCCCTTTTCAGAATATATCGCACATCCCGCCATCAGTAAAAACAGTCCGGCGAGTATCATCACGTACCTGTGCCGAATCGCGACCCGCGCAAACCATGCAACAAGCGCCAGTGCCGCAAACGGCGCAACGACAACCTGTAGAAAACAGTTTGCCCATTCAGGCAGCTCTCGTATCATGCAATTCATTCCGCCTCCTTCTCCCGTCCGTTTGACCCTCCTTGGTCAGAACTCATCCCTGCCTGTGAACTGCTTCTCGGAATCATCCGCGTCTTTGGCGAGTCTTTCCAAGGCATCGCGGAACACTTCCGGCGAAACATCCAACGGCACCAGCGCCCGGAGCGCAAGTTTGGTGCCTACCTTACACCATAAATTAGTACACCGCGTCGAATTCTCCGACAACATTTCGTTCAAGATATGCCCGCCGATCGAGTCACATGGCGCAACCAGCGAATAGACGCATATACATTCCACCCCGAAAGTATCAGCAACCCTAGGATCAACCAGACACGACTGCCCCCTTCCGTCTGAACCGGAGAATTGGAACCCGATCTCGCAAATTCCGCCTTCCTTCAACTCATATCTCAGGCCCGATGAAGAAATTACCTTCGCAACCTTTATGTCAACGGTCTTGGACAATGCATCCTCTTCGCTTCCATCTCCGGCAAGTACGCCTGCCGTCACAAGCCCACCCACCGCCAACAAAACCGGCAATACCACAATCCAACGGAGCGGATGAATGCGCTCCTTGACGACGCCAAGACCGAGCGCTTCGTCATACGAGGTCTGTCCACGGGATGAAAGTCGCCGATACTGAACCACGGACGTAACAAATGACACGATCGGAATCCAAAGCCCAAGACCTGAACCCCAAAGGCGAAGCAGTCGTTTGAAATATACCTTGGACGAAACCGCCTTCCCACCGCTGTCGCATACCCGCAGCGAAAAGGCCCACTTGCCGAAAGTCGTGCCGAACAACTCGTAGACGACAATCTCCAAAAGAAGCAGCAGCGGCAGTACTGCGATGGTATAAATCGTTTCGTTGAACTTGTCCAGCCCCTCCAGAAAACCGAAGTAAGCGCCAACCTTGTACAGAACCATATAGACAACAATCCCGCCACAGGCCAGATCAAGCGTTCGAGCCGCCCAACGGCGCCAAGGCCCGGCAAGCGACAACGGGGCGAAGGAGAGGGGCTGCTGGTACGGGACAACGGCATGAATGGCATCGACCTCTTCCAAGCCACGACGGATAAACCAAGCCACGACAATCCAGGCTGCAAATGTTAAAATCAGCATGAGGCACACCGTCCACCATTTCGATTTGAAGAACGGCATATCCCACAAGACATGCAAGACAACCGACACAAGAAACGCCGCCCAAAACGGTTTCCTCCTAAACATGACTGCGGAAAGCGGTTCGCGTCTGGCGGCGAGCAGAAGCCCCGCGCCGGAAATCGCCGCCCACACGACATGGCCGCCAGGAGCCAAAAGGTTGCGGAGCGCAAGGACAAACATCGACCCCTTGCCTACCCATGCATTGTCGTCACCTCTTAAAAAACTAACCATGCCGTATCCCGCCGTCTCGAATATAGCAAACCCCGCCCCTACCGCCGCCCCGATCAGCAACCCGTTCAGGACATACGGATAGGCGCGGTTCCGCTTCAGTATCCAGTACACGACCAGCAGTTTTGCGACCTCCTCGCCACCCCCTGCGACAAAGGCGTCGGTCACGGAGGCAATTCCCTGAAACCAAAAGGAGGGAAGAATGGCCGTTACGATCAGGGAGAGCGCCCCG
Source organism: Kiritimatiellia bacterium (assembly GCA_017613085.1). Classification (GTDB taxonomy): domain Bacteria; phylum Verrucomicrobiota; class Kiritimatiellia; order RFP12; family UBA1067; genus RGIG8368. The sequence goes on from JAGAEL010000131.1 coordinate 23,207, forward strand.
CCAAGGAAGAGCGCCTTCAAGACCGTGTAGAAGCTGATGTTGCGAAAGACGTTGAACTCGAAGATAAGGACCAGAACGGTAAACGGGACCGCGAACGCGCCGATGACGAGGACGTTGGAGAACTGTCCGGGATTCGTCAACACGTTCGCGACGAAAAGCAACGCCGTCGTCAACAGGAAGAACGCGAAAACGCGCGAGTACAACCACGGACGCGGGCACTCCGACGTCAGCGTTTCAGGATCTGGAATCGTCCCGATCGCGCCCACAATCACGACCTGCTCGGCATCATCCTCCGTGTGCCGCTTGAACACTTCGGAGAAGAAATGCTTAACGACATCCATTGCACTTCGACAACTCATTTCACCCCCCAGCTTCCTTTTCTTCCTCTTGAACAATCA
>JAGAEL010000132.1 GCA_017613085.1 Kiritimatiellia bacterium
CGTGACGCCCGGCTCGTACTTTCGCGCAGCCTCCGCGCCCGTGCCCCACGCGAACACGCGCCCGCCGCGTCCGAGGAACTCCTTCGTGCGCGCGGCGTTGTCGCCGTAGAGACCTTTTTTCCCGGTCTGCGACTTCAGTCCGTCCGGCACGAGGACCGCGTCGAGATGCCGGAGAACGCCTTCCGAAATTCGTTCCGCGCTGATCGGATCGATGTCGAATTCCCTTTCGGTCAGGAGGCGCTGCATGAGCTTGGCCATGTCGACGCCGAGCGAGTCCTCCACCACGATACCGACCGCGAGTTGTCCGCGCTTCCGCTGCGGATACGTCCATTTTGCGACTTCGCGTCCCGAAACGTACTTGAACGCACAGCGCAGGATTTCGTGGTCGTTCACGTCGCTTTCGGGATGCACGGCGCTGACGAACAGGCGTCCCTTGCCGTACGTGCCGGCGATGACGGCGGCCTGGCGCGCCATCGACTTGCGTTCGGGGCCGCCCATGGTGTTGATGTCGCCCGCATACGTCGCGATCACCTTCACGTCCGCCTCCGGCACGGGCGTGGAAGGCACCGGCACCGGGCCGCCGTGGTAACGGATCTTCCAGATCTTCCTGGGAATGCCGCACATTTCCTTGGCGAGCCGGTTGAAGGCGATGGGCATATCCGCCGCGCCGCCTCCGGGGCCGAAGGTGTACGGGATCATGTGCAGCATGTCCTTGTGGGTCTTGTGCGACTCCATCGCAAGGCAGCACCCGGCGCACGTGCCGATATACCCGCCACCGCGCCGGACGAAATCCTTCACCTTCTCGCGTCCATCCGCCTCCAGCGTCTTCGCCTCGTCGCCCGACCAGCCACCGGGCATGACAAGCACGTCCGCCCCGTCGAGCGCACCGTTCCTGACAGCCGCGCCGTCCACGGGGATGGACGCCATATCCTTCGCGCACGTCGTGATCTGCAGCCACCTGAACGCACCCACGTTGCGCGCGCCCGATCCCACGAAAACCGCCACCCGGAGCGGTTTCTCTGCCTCTGCAGCAAGGGAGCTTCCCCACAAGGCGACCACGGCCGCGAACGCAAACAGAACCTTCTTCATACTACCTTCCACGCTTCCTTCCAGTTCGTAAACGCCGCGTATTTTATCATTTTTTCTGAAAAACGCAACTACATAATGATGCCCCGTATCTATTGCACCCTAGGGCGCATCCGCGAATCGTGCAGGCGGTAAAAACGGGAATAGAGAAATAAATAGACCACAAATTGACACAAATCAGCACAAATTGGTGTCGAATGACGTGTGCGGGGGGCATATCCACGCGGAGAACGGACGCGACGAAGCGCGTCCCTCCCTTTGTGCCCTTTGCGTTCTTTGTGGCAAAAAAAACACACCGGAACAGGCAAGCTGCCCGTTCTACCACGGTGCGGACGCGACGGGGCGCGTCTCCCCGTTTCGTCTGTTCTCCGTGGTGACGTGTTTGTACGATTCGCGGATGCGCCTCCAAAAATGCAAATCACGGGAATCTTTGCACGGCGGCTCGAAGTTCGGCGAGGCCGTCGAGGAGGCGGGGACCGGGGCGGCAGACGGCATCGAGGTCGTGCACGGTGCAGATCCGTTTTTCACGGATCACACGGAGCGCGCGCCAGCCTGGCTGCGCGCCATAATGCGCCGCGTATGCGTCAGGGGTGTTGTCGCCCAGACGATACAGGCAGAGCAGGATGTCCGGTTCGTGTTTCAAAACCCATTCAGGCGAAATTTGGTAGTAGTCCGATACCCCCCGTTCCGTTAGGTTTGTGCAACCGGAGAGCGCGACCATTTCGGCGAGGAACGTATGCGGTCCGATCGTGATGGGGGAAGAGGCGTCGACCAGCGTCAAGACACGCGGACGGTGGCCGTCCTGTCCCGACGCCTTGCGGAGTTCGGCAAGTCCTGTCTCCAGTCGCCGGGCTTCCTGTTCCGCTTGCCCAAGACACCCGGTGAGGGCGCCGAGTCGGCGGAGGGCGGCCGGCACTTCCCCCGTGCGTGTACAGGGGATGTGGACGACCGGCACGCCGGCTTCTTCGAAGCGTCGGCGGATATCGGCGTCGAACCAGGCCATTTCGACGATGTGCGTGGGGGCGGCGGCGAGTGTCGCCTCGATGAACGGTTTCGCGAATTTCCCCGTGACGGGAACGGCTTCGGCTTCCGGCGGGTAGTTGCAGACATCGGTACGCCCGACCACACGGTTTCCCGCGCCGATGGCGAAAAGACATTCCGTCAGGCAGGGTGCGGTCGAAACGATACGGACGCCCGCGTCCGCCGCCGACGGGGATTGCCGGGAACAACCGACACCTAGGACAAGAAAAACGGCGGCGGCAAAGCATCCGAATGAGCGTATCCAGCGGACGACACAGCCGACAAGAAAACAAAATAAAACCGTCCAGAGCGCGTAACGTTCGCGCGGGGTGAGAGTAGGGCGTAGGCCGGGAAGTCCGTGCGTAGGCGGGCTATCCTTCGCGCTGGCGGCGTTTGACTTCATCCCAGAGCGCGTCCAGTTCTTCGATCGTGCAGGCCTTCATGTCGAGACCGCGCGCGGCGGCTTCCTTTTCGACGGCGCGGAAACGTTTTGCGAATTTCGCCGTCGCGGAGGCGACCGCGTCCTCGGCATCGACCTTCAGGAAACGGCACGTATTGACGAGGGAGAAGAAGACATCGCCCATCTCGTCCTCGATCGCCGCCCGGTCTCCGGAATCGACCGCCTCCTTCAACTCGGCGAATTCCTCTTCGACTTTTGCGAACGCGCCGGAGGAGTCGCGCCAATCAAAACCGACGCGCGCGGCTTTCGCCTGGGTACGCTGCGCCTTCAGGAGGGCGGGGAGGGTGGGGGGGACGCCGTCAAGGGCGGAGCGCTCGGTGTTCCCGTGTTTCTCGCCTTTCTTGATGTTCTCCCAGTTTTTCAAGACCTGCGCGACATCATCCGTTTTGACGTCGCCGAAGACGTGGGGATGGCGGCGGATGAGCTTGTCGCAGACCGCGTTCGCCACGTCGTCGAGCGTGAATTTGCCTTGGGATTCGCGAATGTCGCACTGGAAGACGACCTGAAGCAGGACGTCGCCCAGCTCCTCGCGGTGGTTTTCCAGATTCTCCGTGTCCATCGCCTGGAGGAGTTCATAACACTCCTCCAGGAGGCAGGACTTGAGCGTGTGCAACGTCTGTACGCGGTCCCAAGGACAACCGTCCGGCGCGCGGAGTCGTTTCACCACCCCGCGCAACCGTTCCAAACCGTCACCGTCCGCCATGACACGCCTAGCTGTTCGAGATGCGAAGGAGGCGGAACAGCTCGTTCGCGGTTTCGACATTGAATTCGGAGACCAGCGCGTCGGCGCCGGTGAAGTCCTGGTATTCGACGATGGGATTGACCGTCGCCAGCACCCCCATGCCGGCGGTGATGGCGCTCTTTACGGAGTAGCCGGAACCGACCAGGATGGCGATCAGGCGTTCGACCAGGCCGTTCTTGCGGCAGACCCGGCGGAGGGTTTCCCACGCGGTGCTGCCGTAGATGGTGGCGTTCTCGTGGACGAGCATGAGGTCCGGCGACGCGACAGGGGCGAACGCCGCCTGCAACGCCGCTTCCGACGCGCAGGAGAGCACGATGACCTTGCCGAACCCCTTCTTCAACAATTCGCTCACGCCGTCCAAGGCAGCCTTGGGAAGCGAGGCGATCGCGGTGTCCATCGCGGCGGAAAACGCCGTCTGACATTCCGTGGCGACCGTCGGGGCGTCCACCGTCTGCTTGCCCTTGGCTTCGCAGAGCGCGCCGATGCCCGCCGCGAACGGGCGTCCGTCCAGATAACGGGCGGCATCGAACGTGGTCAGGTCGATCCCCTCGTCCGCGAGGCGTTTGGTGAAGATGTTCTGCAGGATCTTATGCCCGTTGAGGACCGTGTAGTCCAATTCCAGAATCAGCGCACGGGTCAAGTTGTTCTGCGCCGGATGATTCGTATCCATGATAAAACTCCTTTCTCGTTATTTCTGACCGATTGCGTGGAGCAGATCCTGGAACCAGGTCTGCGAGACGTCGAAGGGCTTGCCTCCCTTGATCCGCGAGAACTCGCACGCGCGCAGTTCGCCATTCTTGTTCTCGTCCTCCCCGACGACGCCGCCGATTCCCGCGAGGGCGCACTCGACCGCCTTCTTCGCGCAGGCCTGGATCAGTTCGAGGTCTTTCGCGGTCGGCGCGGATGCGCGGCTGTAGTAACCGCTCTTCTGCACCATCGTCTTCTCCGCGCCGAGCATTTCGCCGAACTGCTTGGCGAACCAGGCGCCGACGTTCACCTTGTCCAGGCGCGGGTGCCCGAAGGCATCGTGCGGGACTTCCTCGCCCTTCGCCTCGAGCTCCTTGATGATGGTCGGCACACAGGCGCCCTCGGAGACGAAGATGTTGACGCAGTCGTACTTGTCCATGACCTTGCGGAGGCGGACGGCCTCGGACTGGGCGTCGAACGGCATCTCCGGGACGTAGACGGCGTGGATGTCCTCGCGTTCGCGGGTCAGGCCGAAGTCCGGCAGATAATGCTGCGTGTCCATCAGCTTGCGGTAGGCGACGGCGGTCGCGGCGGTGAGCCAGCCGCAGTTACGCCCCATCACCTCATGGACGATCAACATCCGGGGCGAGGCCGTGTTCTCCTTCACGACGTGGGCGAAATAGCGCGCGCCCTCTTCGGCAGCCGTCCAGGCGCCGAGGGACTGACGGATCGGGTAGACGTCGTTGTCGATCGTCTTGGGCATCCCGACGACGGTCAAGCCGTAGTTGTTCTGGGCGAGGTAGGCGGCGAGTTCCGCTGCGGCGGTGTTCGTGTCATCGCCGCCGATCGTGTGCAACACGTCGACGCCGTCCTTGACCAGCTGGTCGGCAGCGACCTTCTGCGGTTCTTCGCCTTCCTTCACAAGGCCGCGCTTCACGCAGTCTTTCACGTTCGTGAGTTTGACGCGGCTGTTGCCGAGCGGGCTTCCGCCGTGTTCCGTCAGGTAAAGGGCGTGCCGGCGTACTTCCGGGGTGACGGCGATGCTTTCACCCTTGAGAAGTCCCATGTACCCGTTGATGTACCCGATGATCTCCACATCCGGTGCCGCCCGCGTGTACTCGTCGATCAGAAAACCGATCGCCGAACTCAGGCAAGGGGCGAGGCCGCCTGCCGTCAGAATGCCAACTTTCTTTACCTGCTTGCTCATGTGTTCACACGTTCCTGTTTGATGGAATGAAAAAACGGGCGCAAAGCATACCACAAATGCCGCCGGAAAACAATACCGGATTTTTACGCATTGCGGATCGCGTCCAACAACTCGGCGGGCGCGGTCAGTCCGATGAACTCGTTCACCTGTTGGCCGTCCTTGAAAAGGACGAGCGCCGGGATCGACTGCACCTCGAACTGCGCGGCCAGATCCGGATTCTCATCGACGTTCACCTTCAGGATTTTCGCCGCGCCGGCGAGTTCCGGCAGCACGGACGACTCCAAGAGGGCGCCCTGCTGGCGGCAGGGGCCGCACCAGGGTGCCCAGAAATCCACAAGCGTCACACCTTCGGCGACCAGCTTCTCGAAGCCGTCCCCGCCGTAGTTCAAGATTTTCTCTTCCATGGTCTCGTCTCCTTTTTCAAGATGCTGAAAACGCGGTCATTATACGGGGAAAGGGCGAAAAACGCAAATGCCGTTTTTTCGGGGTTGAAAAACGCCCCCCGGAAAACGGATGCGCGCCGGCGGCGGATGTACCTCTATTGCCGCAGCTGGGCGAACTTGATGCCGAACTTGGCGAGGTATTTCGACAGGCGGTCGGAGTCATTGGCGGATTTCTTTTTGCGTCGCGACACCGCGAACAGCCTCTTCGCCGCTTCGGACAGGGTCGTCGCCTTGCGGCAGACGCTGATCACGTGGGCGAGCTGGGCGAGATCGAATTCGTCGAACCGTTCCGGGAAGTCCGTTCCGAGAAGCGCGGCGAAATCGACCTCCTCCGCCGCGACCGGGACTTTGTGGCGTACGGAACGCGCAAGTTCCTCTTCGACATCGGTGAGCGAGATGCGCCCGCCCTCCGCAAGGGTCGCCATGCGCGTGACCATCGCGTTGAGGTCGCGGAAATTCCCTTCCCAGCGTGTCGCGGGATCCAGGGCGAAGGCGAGGAAACGTTCGCGGGCCTCTTTGTTGAACGTGACGTGCTTGCCGGTCTTTTTGGAGGCTTTCTCGAGTTCGTAGTCAAGGTTCGGCTCGATGTCCTCGCGCCGGTCGGCGAGTCCGGGAAGGTCGAAGTTCCAGAGGTTGATACGCGCGAGGAGGTCACGCCGGAATTTCCCTTTGGCGACGTGTTCGCCGAGGTCGATGTTCGTGCCGCAGATCAACTGGAAATCGCTGTGTTCGTCCGTCATCGCCCCGATGGGGCGGTAGGACTTCTCTTCGATGGCCTTGAGCAGGCGCGCCTGGGTGTCGATGGGGAGTTCGCCGATTTCGTCGAGGAAGAGGACGCCGCCGTCCGCCTCTTTGAGGAAACCGGCGTGGTCTGCGCCCGCCCCGGTGAACGCGCCCTTCTTGTAACCGAAAAGGGCCGCGCTGGAAAGGTCGCCGCCGAGGGTGGCGCAGTTGACCCCGACGAATTTCCCCTTGACCTGCCCGTTCTGGATTTTCAACTTATGGATCTGGCGGGCGAGCTGGGTCTTGCCCGCGCCCGTGGGGCCGGTGAGGAGCAGCGGGGCGGAGGAGCGGATGGCGACGCGCTCGATCGTCTCGATCAAACGGTTGAACGCCGCGTTTCTCGTCTCGATGCCCTGCTTGAGAAACGACAGGTCGTTCTGCCGTTCGCCCTCGAAACGTTTGGCGAGCTTGTCGTAGCAGGAAAGGTCGAGGTCGATGACGTTGATCACGCCTTTGGAATCCGTGGAGTGGCTGACGTGCCCCTCCTTCGGGCTTGACTGGACGAGTTTTCCGGGGATGTGGCGCGATTCCGTCAGCAGGAAGAGGCAGATCTTTTCCACGTGCGACCCGGTGGAGATGTGGACGTAGTAGCGCGTCGCCTCTTCGTGGAAGCAGGGGCGTCTCGCGTAGTCATAAAACTTTTCGTAGACCTCCTCGATGTCCCACGGATCCTTCAGCTCGATAAAATCGAAAACGACTTTCGTCCGGGGCGAGACGGTGGCGATGTCTTCCTTGATCCGCGTTCCCAGCGACTGGAACGCCTTTCCCAGGATGAGATGCAGTTCATCGACCGGAAATTCCTCCTGCTGGACGAGCCCGATATTCGGGCGCCATGTTTTCCACCGGGCGGGAGTCGTGCCGCCGTACGCATCCTTTTTTGTACCCAAAACCGAAATGACCGTCGTTTTCATGCCGGTCAGGATACCATAATCCCCCCAAAGGGACAAGCGGGTAGTGGTTGCCGAGGGGGCGCATCCGCGAATCGTGGAGTCGGTCTCTTATCTCACGCGTAGAGACGCGGAGGGAAGGGACAAACGAGACAACCGGGACAAACAAGACAAACGGGACAATCTTTGTGTTGTCCCTGTTGTCGTTTTTGTTTCACGCGGAGGAAAGGGCGGGAGGGACGGGCTTTGTCCCGTCCGTTCCCATACGGCGCGTGGGGACACGCGCCCTCCCGTGCAGGGCGTTCCCGGGGAGGGTCGCGCCCCGTCGCGACCGAGTGCGGCTCTCGGCTGTCGGGTGTCGCCTGTCGTGTGGGGGGCATGTCCACGCGGAGAACGGACGCGACGGAGCGCGTCCCTCCCTTTGCGGCCTTTGCGTTCTTTCATTTGCTTGTTGGCGAAACCGCCTTTTTTTGGTATCCTTGCCCCTTCCGGTGTGCGGGAAAGGGTTTTCCGTCCGGTTGAAAAGAGGAGCTTTTCGATGGCTGAGGCAAAGAAATTGAGCGAACGGGTTGCGGCGTACCGCGCCCGGCTGGAGATGTCGGTGGAGACGTTGGCGAAGGAGTCGGGCGTCAGCCCTTCCGTAATTCGCGCCGTGGAAGCGGGCGAGGTCTATCCCGCGCTGGGAACGCTCGTGAAGCTCGCCCGTGCGCTGGGGCAGCGTCTCGGCACGTTCATGGACGACCAGTTCACGCCAGACCCGGTGATCGTGCGCGCGGACGAACGGCTTCCGGACGAGAAGAGCCATGAGGCGGCGGTCGCCGCCGGGTTCCGTTACTATTCGCTGGGCGCCGGCAAGGTGGACCGCCACATCGATCCCTTCTACATCGAGATCAAGGCGGACGCCGAGGCGCTGGTCTCTTCGCACGAAGGCGAGGAGTTCATCATCGTCGTCTCCGGCGAGATCGAATTGCTCTACGGGGAGGACGTGAAGCTCCTCGGTCCGGGCGATTCCGCCTACTACAATTCCGTGGTGAAGCACCGCGTCCGCGCCGCGAACGGGAAACCCGCGACGATCTACGCCTGCATTTTCATGCCGTTCAACTGAGGTCGCCATGTTCAAACTCACAGACCCCTTCGGCACCGCGCCCACGACGCCGCCTTTCAAACAGGCCGTCTCCACGGGCGTGCCCTGGCACAACTATCCGGTTACACGCAACTACACGCTCGGCCAGCTGCTCGACCAGACCATCGCGCGTTGCGGTCCGCAGGACGCGCTGGTCTACGCCGACCGCGACTTCCGCCTCTCCTGGTTCGAGTTCGGCGAGGAGGTGGACCGCCTGGCGCGCGGCCTGATGGCGCTCGGCGTGAAGCGGGGCGAGAAGGTCGCGCTCTGGGCGACCAACGTCCCGCACTGGATCATCCTGATGTTCGCCACCGCGAAAATCGGCGCGATCCTCCTGCCGCTCAACATGAACTACAAGGAGGCGGAGATCGACTTCGCCCTCAAGCAGTCGGACACGGAGAACCTGTTCATCATCAACGGGTTCCGCGATTTCGACTATCTGGACTGCATCTACAAGCTGATTCCGGAACTGAAGGAGCAGCCGCGTGGCGAATTGAAGTCGGAGAAGTATCCGTGCCTGAAACGCCTCTTCTTCCTGGGGCCGGAAAAGCATCGCGGCTTCTACTCGTTGAACGAGGTGCTTTCGCTGGCGGTCGAAACGTCTTGGGAGGACTACTATGCGCGTCAGGCGGAGTGCGACCCGCAGGACGTGGTGAACATGCAGTACACCTCCGGCACCACCGGCTTCCCGAAAGGCGTCCAGCTCACCCACTACAACATCGGGAACGACGGTTTCTGGATCGGCGCGTGCCAGAACTTCTCCAGCCGCGACCGCGTGTGCATCCCCGTCCCGCTCTTCCACTGTTTCGGCTGTGTGCTGGGCGTGATGTCCTGCGTCAACCACGGTTCGACGATGGTGCTGTTGGAAAAGTACGACGCCGTCACCGTGATGATGTCCATCGAGAAGGAGAAATGCACGGCGGTCTACGGCGTCCCGACGATGTACATCGCCATCCTCGACCATCCGCTCTTCTCGAAGTTCGACTTCTCCTCCCTCCGTACCGGCATCATGTCCGGCTCGACCTGTCCCGTCAAGCGCATGGAACAGGCGGTCGAACGGATGAACATGAAGGAGATCACCAACCCCTACGGGCTTACGGAGTCGGGTCCCGTGATGACGATGACGCGCTACTTCGAGCCGTCGTTCGAGCGCAAGTGTACGACGATCGGACAGGCGCATCCCGGTATCGAGGTCGCGATCATCAACCCCGAAACCGGCGAACTGTGCGACATCAACGAGGACGGCGAGATCTGTTGTCGCGGGTTCAACTGCATGAAGGGCTATTACAAGATGCCCGAGCAGACCGCCAAGTGCATCGACAAGAACGGCTGGCTTCATTCCGGCGACATCGGGCACATGGACGAACAGGGGTACTACTACATCACCTCCCGTCTGAAGGATCTGATTATCCGTGGCGGCGAAAACATTTCGCCCCGCGAGATCGAGGACTTCCTGAGCCACATGGAAGGGGTGCAGGACGTGCAGGTTGTCGGCGTGCCCAGTAAGAAGTACGGCGAACAGCCCGGCGCGTTCGTGATCAAGATGCCGGGGGCGACGATCACCGAGCAGGATGTCATGGACTACTGCCGGAACAAGATCTCCTGGTTCAAGATTCCGAAGTACGTCCATTTCCTCGACGTCTTCCCGATGACCGCGAGCCAGAAGATCCAGAAGTTCAAACTGCGCGAACTCGCCGCGCAGCTCTGGCCGGATGCCTGATTTTTTTCTCAGGGGGGATGGGTGATGAAGATGGGTCGAAGGACGTTTTTGGGCATGACTGCGGCGGCGGGGGCGTTGCCCTCGTTCGGGATGGCAGGTGATCGGATCGCGCGTGTCGGCGTGATGACGGACACGCATATCGGCACGACGATGGAAAGTTGTCTCCGCGTCAAGGCCGCGCTGGAACTGTTCAAGGCGCAGGGAGCCGAGATGGTGGTGAACTGCGGCGACGTCGCCGACCGACATTATCCCGAAGGATACCGTTGCTACCGGAAGACGGTCGAGGCGGTCTATCCCGATCCGGCGGCGCGTCCGCAGGAGTTGTTCGTCTACGCCTTCCACGACATCGGCGATTACCGTCCGGGAAGCGGTTGGAACGTCGCGCGCTACGCGGCGCCGGCCTTTGCGGATATGCATCGTCTGCTGGAGGCGCCGAACGGACACACCGATTCGCGGGAATGGAAGGGGATGGCCTTTCTCAACTTCCCGCAGACGACCGGCATGAAAGGGTTCCTTTCGTGGGGGGAGTACGAGGCGAAGGTGCGCCATGCGTGTGAGACGCATCCCGGTAAGCCTGTCTTCGTTTTCGACCACCTTCCGCCCGCCGGCACCACGTTCCACAGCCGCCAGTGGGGAAGCGTGAACACCCGCCGCATCCTGAACAAGTTCCCCCAGGTGGTTTCCATCTCCGGCCATGTCCACGGTTCGCTCGCCAGCGAACGCCAGATCTGGCAGGGCGAGTTCACGGCGGTCAACGCCGGCTGCCTCCAGACGTGGGGCGGTTTCGCGCCCGGTTCCAAACCGCCCCCGCAGGCGAAAGAGAACTTCGGCGTCCTCGTGATGGACATCTACGCCGACCGCCTGGTTTTCTCGCGCCTCGACGTGCGCGACGGCTCTTCGTTTGGCGCACCTTGGATCGTGCCTCTCCCGTTCGTCAAACGCGAAGCCCCGTACCGCCCATGCGTCGCGGCGAAACGCGCGCGGCCTGTCGCGTTCGCCGAAACCGCGTCCCTGACCGTCACCCCCGGCGAGACGGGGTACACGGTTTCCTTCCCGGCGGCGGACGCGGGGGCGCAACCCTTCATGTACCGTCTGGCGGCGGAACGCCAAACCGCCGAGGGGACGTGGTGTCCGTTCACCCGCGACGATCTCTTTTCCGAATTCTGGAAAGCGCCGAAAGACCGCGACGGGAAGATCTCCTTCACGATGGAAGCCGCGTTCTTCACGCCGGGCGGACACTACCGCATGGTTGTGACGCCGCTTGACTGGTTCTACCGCGAAGGCAACGCCCTGCGTTGTGCGTTCACGGCCACCCTCCCCGTGGCGAAGCCTGTTTGGGCAAGCGACGACCCGATGGCGGAACTCCGTTTCACCGAACCCGGAAAGCCGCTCGAAAAATCCCCCGGCGGCCTCTTTGTTCCCGTTAGCGGACAGGGAACGCTGCATCTGCCGGAACATGCGTTCAAGGGTCTTGAACCCGGCAAACGCGCACACTGCGTGATCGACCTCGATACCGTTCAGCCGGACGGCGAATGGTGCGCGTGGCGCGTGACGCTGTGCCCGCGTGGACGTGGCTCGCTCGATGTTGTTCAGACGGCACCGGGCGCCCCCGGTCCCCTGCGTTACGTGTTCTCCTTCACCGTCCCGAAAGACGGACTCGACACGTGCGACCTCCTTTTCAACTACGTGAGCCCCGGCGCCTCATTACGCATCCTCTCCGTTGCGGTGCTGTAATGACACCGAGAATTTTGTAATTTTCCTGTTTTTCGTTTGACCCCTTACAAAGGCGGGTGGTAAACTCTTCCCGCTATGAAATCCATAAACGAATTTGTATCGTGTTCGGGACTGTCGAAGACGGTCGCCTCCGTGTGTTGCCTGATGGGAATGACCTTGTCCGCCACTGCGGTGTCGGTGACGAGCGAAGAAGCGGTCGAGGCCGTGAAAGGCTGGACGGCGTGGAAGGAAGCGCTGGGCGAACAGCTCACCGCCGCGCCGGTGTCCGTGCAGGAGTATCACGGTATCGGCGGAACCGGCACGTATTACGTCGTGTCGCTCGAAGGCGGCGGCTACGTGGTGACGTCGGGCGACACCGCGCTTGAGCCCGTGCTCGCCTACTCGAAGGAGGGCGAGTGGGTGGACGACAGCGCGAGGAACCCGCTCAAGGTGATGGTGGAGATCGACGTGGCGGCGGCAATGATGGCCGAGCTGAGCTCGGCCATCAAATCTGGAGGCGATTCGACGGGTGGCCGGCGGCTTGCGGCGACAGCAAGCGTACAACAGCAAGGTGGCGCCGCGAATGATGGCTCTACAGCCCAGATGGCCGAGCTGGGCTCGGCCAATGCCGCCAAGTGGGCGAAGTACAAGGCGGCGGCGAGCACGAAGGGCGGGCGGCGGCTTCAGGCTTCTGCGCCTTCCAGCGACCTGCGCGTGTCGCCGCTCATCCAGTCGGCTTGGAACCAAAGTACGCAAAGTATAAAATACAAGAGAAGTTCTTATTCGACTTCTACTTCTACTTCAACGGTAAACCTCTACAACTTCTACACGCCTGGCAACTACGTGTGCGGCTGCGTGGCAACGATGTGCGCGCAGATGATGCGCTACTGGGAGTGGCCCAAGGGCACCAACATCACCGCCAACGCCAACTACTACGCAGACGTAAACTGGGGCAGCAAGACGAACAGCTGGGATATCAACACCGGCTACTATGTTTCCGCGAATGCAACGCAGAAGACCGCCTGGTCGCCCGCGTTCGGTGGTACCTACGATTGGGCGAACATGCCCACGAATTTCTCCTCCTTTACGGCTTCCAGTTCAAGCGCGATCACGACGGTGCAGCAGGCCATCGGCAAGCTCACGCGCGACTGTGGCCTCGCCTGTTTCATGACATACGCCAGCGGCGGCAGCGGTGCGCCGGGCAACGTCTTCGCCCACCGCGCCCCCGATCAGTTCGCGTACACGTCCGGTAAGTGCGTTAACGGCTGGAACGACGCCAACCGCGACGCCTTGCTCTCCTGTCTCGACGCCGGCATCCCGTGCGGCTTCTGCGTGTACGGCGACGGCGGACACGCCATTGTCGCGGACGGCTACGGCTATTCCGGCGGAACGCTCTACATCCACTTCAACATGGGCTGGGGCGACATCGGAAGCGACAGATGGTACACGCCGCCGAACATCAGCTCCTTCACCTCCGTCGGCGAAATCCTCTTCAACATCTATCCTCCTTACAGGAGCAAGTACGACCTCACCGTGGTAAACGGACGCGTCCTCAGCGGCACCACCGCGCAGAGCGGCGTCACCGTGACGGCGACGAACCGCGAAACCGGCTTCGCCACCAACGTGACCTCCAACGCGAAGGGCATCTACTCCTTCATGCTGCCACGCGGCTACTACTCCTTTGCCGCCACGAAGAGCGGCAACTCCGCCAAGGTCGAGAGGGAAGTGACGCCCTGCATCGGCGGCAGCGGATCCAATGCAAAGTCCGGTAACATCCACGGCCTCAACCTCAACCTCGGCACGGCGGTTTCCGCCCCCTCCGTCGCGCTTACGCACCGTTGGAGCTTTACGGGCAACCTCAACGATTCCGTCGGTTCCGCCACTGGTTCCGCAATCGGCTCTTCCGTTGACGTCTCCGACGGCAAGCTCAAGCTGACCGGCAGCGGTGCCGGTCAGGGTTCGCTCGATCTCGGCGCGAACCTCCTCAATACCGACGGCGCCACGATCGAAATCTGGGCCGCGAACGATACCATTGTAAGCGGGTCTCGCATATTCGAGTACGGCGCGGACTCCAGCCACTACTTCATGATGGCGTGGACGAAATCCACAGATCCCTACGTTGACTCCGTGGAGGCGTTCAGCAACGGTGCCAACCTGACATACGACGGCACGCTCGCGCCGTACGGCCTTGGCAAGCAGTACCACGTCGCCATCACGTTTGAGCGCCAGGGCGACGGCACCACGACCGTCCGCGCCACGCGCCGCGACGCGGCGAGCGGCGCGATTCAGCGCGCTGCCGTCTATTCGGTCACGAATGGCATCCACACGTTCTCCAATCCGATCCTCCGCCTCGGACGCTCCTTCGCCGGCAATGCCGACGCCCGCGCCACCTACGACGAAGTGCGCGTGTGGCAGGGCGTCCTCACCGATGCGCAGCTGAAGGCGAGCGCACTTGCGGGGCCGGACGCGAACCTCTCCACGCTTCCGTGGAACGCCTCCGAGCCGCGCTACGTCGCCAAGGCGATCTGGCAGGGCGGCGCGACCGCGCCTACCGCATCGTCGATTGCGAACAGCGCGAACTGGTCCTGCACCGACCAGAACGGCGACGCCATCACGGGCGTGCCCGGCGAGAAGTCCGTCGTGATCATCCCCAACGGCTCCACCAAGTTCACGATTCCCGCCGGCTACACGCCTGCCTGGCGCAAGCTCCAGATTGGTTCCGAGGGCACGGCGGCGGCGCAATGGGCGAAGAAGACGTACACGCAATCCTCGCTTTCCGCCCAGCTGGATCCCGTGGCGGCCGACTACACGTTCCAGGGCGACGCCGGCGTTGATGTCCTTGCCCGTTCGCTTGCTCTTTCCGTGCCGGACGCGCCGGCAGGGCTTTCTGGATCCCAGTTCCGTTACGACGGATGGGTGTATGTGACGGCGGCGCAGGCCGGACGTTGGGCGATCACTGCCTACGCCGACGACTATGCCGCCTTCAGGCTCGATGACGAATGGACTGTGTTTACGCGGGCGATGGGTGACGGCATGCGCACTGCGGTTGTCGATGTCCCGAAGGGATGGCATCGCTTTACGATCATCATCGGCGACTACTACGGCGGCTACGGCGGCTGCGCCGCCACGACCGACCACAGCTGCGCCGTCCCCGTCCTCGTCTCGATCGACGGCGGAAACGGCATCGCGTTCACCTCCTCCCACTTCACGTTCGGTGCGCCCGCAGGCGCCGCGTCCGTCGTCTCGCTCGCGGCGGACTGCGACCTCTCCGCCGTCGGCGAAGTCGCCCTCGATTCGGGCGCGGTCCTTGACCTCAACGGTCACACGCTCAAGGTAAACGCCATCTCGTCGTCCTACCTCGGCACGACCGTCACCAACACGTCCGCGACGGAGGCGACGCTGGAATACCGCGTCTCGCCTGCGGAGTCCGGCGCGGCCGGCAACGTCGAGATCGCCTCCAACGTGACTGCGCAGCGTCTGGTGCGCACCTACACCTGGGTCGGCGGTCCGAGCGGAAATCTCTCCGTCGCCTCCAACTGGTCGCCCGCGCACGACGGCGCGTTCACGTCCGACGACGAGCTGGTGATCGACTCTTCCGCGAACATCACGGTCGACGTGCCCGCGACCGTCTGCAGGATTGCCCTCAACGCGGCGGGAGGGACGCGCTTCGCCGCGTCCGGCGCGAACGCGCTCACCGTCACGGAGATCGCCAACACAGGCGCGGGCACGGCGACGTTCGACTGCCCGGTGCAGTTCACCGGCATGTACCATGTGGAGCAGACGGGGGCGGTGAAGTTCCCCGGCGGCGCGACGGCGACGTACCCCGATCCCTCGCTGCGCACGGCGTCCAGCACCGACCTCGCGCGCACGCTCGACGGCATCTTCACCTTCACGGCGGACTGGAACGTACCCAACCTCGGCGATGGGAACCATCCGTGGAGAATCCCCGAAGGCGCCGAGGTCTATGGACAGGTGTTCACGGGCTCCGAGAGCGGCAACAATCGCATCCTCTACATCGCGAACGGCGGCTACGCGCGCTTCACCACCGTCGCCACCGGCAGCAACTGCGGAGAAATCGGCATTGACGGCTTCCTTGAGGCGACGACGGAGTTCACCGTCGGAAGCAAGGGCGGCAGCGGCTATCTCGGAAGCGGCGGAACGACCGGCACGATCAAGTCCCCCTGCATCCGCAAGGTCGGAGGCTACTATGTTTACGTGTACATCCCCAACATGATTGTCGGTTCGGGCGGTTTCGGCGCCGACCATCAAGACTATGACCTCCGCTTCTACAACAACGTGAACATCACGGCTTCGGCGAACTTCGACTTCCTCGGCGTTTACAGTTCAAGAAACCCCAAGGACTGGAACCTCAACCTCAACGGCAAGACGCTGACGATCAACGTGCCGGAGGGGCTGACCGTGAGGTTCGGCGTCACCGCCACCGCGTCGGGCGCGGTCCGCAAGAAGGGCGCGGGTACGCTCGTGATGACGGACACCGACAAGAACGGCCAGTCCGGCTACGTGAAGGACTACACGGGCGGAACGTTCATCGAGGAGGGCACCGTACGCATGGCTGCGTCCAACCAGATCGGCACGGGCGACGTGACGATCTACCCCGGCGCACGCCTTGAACTCGCCGCCAACGTCACCGTGACCAACGTCGTCAAGACGAGCGCGCCGGGCGTCGGCTCGCTCTACATGGAGAACGGCTCGTCCGTTGCGCTCAGCGCCGCTTCGCCGTGCCGCCTCGATAAGTTTGAGCTTGCGACCGGCGCAAGCGCGACGATCACCACGTCCAGCAGCGCAGACGCAGGCGCGTTGCTGCTCTCCGGCGCGGCCGGAGACTATGGTTCGCGTCTCACCTTGCCGTCCGGCTTTACGTTCTCCAACGGGTACGTGATGGTTCCGGTGACCACTGCGGCGCTTACGCACCGCTGGTCGTTCAACGGCGACTATAACGACTCCGTCGGCGGCGCGACCGCCACGGTTGGCGGAAACGGAAAAGTCTCGTTCTCCGGCGGCAAGGCGATTCTCGCCGGTGGTGCGGGAGCTGGCTACCTCAACCTCGGCGCGGGCGTGCTCGGCACCGGCTCTGCCGCGACGCTGGAACTTTGGGCGACGAACATCACGGAGGCTGCCAACTGGGCGTATCTCTTCACTTACGGCCTTCACGACAGTGACCCCAACAGTTTCTTCACGCTCTGCAACAGGTCGGCTGGATTGAGCTACAGCAGAACAACCCGAAACGGCATGCTTGCAGAATATGTCGGTGGTACGCAAATCATCAGCCAGAACGAAGTCCTGATCGGCATGCCGGAAAGCATGGCCTACCACTATTCGGTCACGTTCACGGTGAACGGTGCGGACACCGTCACG
>JAGAEL010000133.1 GCA_017613085.1 Kiritimatiellia bacterium
CGACCGAGTGGAGGCTGTCGGATGTCGGATGTCGCCTGTCGTGCGGGAGGGCGCGTGTCCTCACGCGCCGCATGGGAACGGACGCGACAACCTCCGTCTATTATCTCACGCAGAGGCGCAGAGGACGCAGAGCGTACAACACCCTACACGTTCTACACGCTCTACACGGCTAATCCTTTCGTTTTGTTCCGGTCGCGCCGGCGCGCGTCCTACGGCATTTCCACCTTGACCTTGAAGAAACGGTGCAGGGAATTGGTCGGACCCCAGTCCGCGCCATCCGTCAGGTCCTCCTTCCCGAGGACGGTGTAGACGCGCTTGACCCCGTTCGTGTTCAGGTCGGGTTCCCACGTCACGCGGGGGACGCCGCCCTCGACGGCGATCGCCGCCCGGAATTCGGCGGCGGGGTCGGTCGGGTCAAGCCCCGCCACATACGCCTCCTCCCGCGTGTAGCGGGCGTTCGCCGCACTCTCCTTCGCCGACTCCTCGTAGGATTCGTACTCGTCCACGACGTCCGGGTCGTACTTCCGCAGCCAGGCGTACGGCACGGGCACGGCCGTCGTCTGCGTGGCCGTCCACGCCGATGCCCAGCTGTAGTCCGCCACCCACGCGGCGTCCTCCCCCTCGCTCTCCTCGTTATCCTTCACATACCGCCATTCGACCGTGTGCTCGCCGTCGCCCGCGATCTCCGTTGACGCCGCCGTCCATCCCGTGACGCCGTTCAGGCGCAGCCTCACCGTCCCGTCCACGGCCAGCTCGGCATGATCCCACTCGTACTCGTCATCCTGTTCGCACGACGCGCGCCACGAGAACGAGAGCGTCCCCGGACCCATTACCGTCGTGGAAAGGACGGAACTCTGCTCGTGCGTGATCGCGCCCGACCGCATCGCCTCGCCGCCCGGCGCCGTCGCGTCGACCACCCGCGTCCAGCCCGCGCCGCCGCTGCCGTCCGTCGCGAACCCGTGATCCGGCTTGCCCATCGTGTCGCCGATGGTCCACACCTTGACAATCTCCTGCGTCGCCACGGCGGAGTTCAGGTAGTCCGGCATCACCGCATGCGCCTTCACCGTGCAACCCTCCGTCACGTAGAACGGTTCCGTGTATTTCGACGAATGGGAATTCGGGTCGTTGCCGTTCAGCGTGTAGCGCACAAGCGCCCCTTCGGTCGCACACGAAATGACAACCTTCGCCTTGGAACCCGTAAACGATGCCGGAGCTTCGATCACCGGCGTCGCCACATTCACCCAAACGCGGGTGAGGTTTGCCGTCACCACGTTTGAATCGAAGAATCTGTCGCTGAACACCCTGGCCTTGACCGTGGCCGTCTCGCTTATTGTGAACGGCCCGGCATACGCAGGGCTCTCCGCCGTCGGCTCGCTCCCGTCCAGCGTGTAGCGCAGCACGCCGTCGTTGTTCCAGTCGATCGACACCTCCCGGTTCGAATGTTCGAACGCCGATCCGTCCGCAAGCGAGAACACGGGATCGACGCATCGACCGAGCGCATACTCCGCCGTCACAATATCGCTCAACATGCCATCAAGCACCGCGACCGCCTTGACCGTCGTCTTGCCGTATATCTTGAAACGCTTGTACAGCGGGCTCTCCGCCGTCGGCTCCGTCCCGTTCGTCGTAAAGTGGATCGTCGCCCCTTCCGTCGGACACGAGATCGATATAGAGAGCGAGCCGTCGAACACCGTCCCGTTAGTGGGAGAAAAGATTGGGACCTCGGGTCTCATTCCCTCCACAAGAAACGTCGCCGTCAGCGTTTCTCCGATCTGTTCGCCGCCGGACATCACCTTGTGTGTCAACGTGTAGATGCCGTTCCATGGTGGTGTCCAATCAACAAATCCACTACCCGATGCCGAACTCAACGTCTCGCCATTCACCGCCACAACGACCGTTGCTCCTGCGTCCGAGCCATCCGCCCAAGCGGTTGAATAGCGTATCGGCTCACTTGCCGCAGCCGTGCGCGTACCTGTCGCAAGATCAAGCGTCACCGACGCGCTCGTTCCCGAACACATCGTCGCGCCATACGCTGACAACGCCGTAACCACAACCATACAGCCTAACATCAAAAACTTATTCATTTGTATTCTCCTTCTTTTTCTCACGCTCGCGGCCTTGGCGCTACCGCGCCTTGGGCCGCTCGCATTTGCGCTACCGCGCTTTACTCTGACAGGGTTCTGACAAGGCGGAAGCCGCTGTAGTCGTTCCCCCCGTGCGACGGGTCGTTGTTGCCCCGGCGGGACGAGGTGCAGTAGTCCGCGAAGTAGTCCCAGCAGCCGCCACGCCTCACCCGGTTCGACCCCGAGGAAGTACCCTTCGGATCCGTCCCGTACGCCAACGTCCCGTACCAGTCCAGGCACCACTCCCACACGTTCCCATGCATATCGTAGAGTCCCCAAGGATTTGCACTTTTCGATCCAACAGGGTGAGACTTTGAACTTGAATTGTCATAGTACCACATGTAATTCCCGTTTGCTGAATTACCATAACTATATGTCGTCGTCGTCCCCGCACGGCATGCGTACTCCCATTGCGCCTCCGTCGGGAGGTCGAAATCCAGCCCCGTCCGCGTTCGGAGCTTACCCATGAACGATGTCGAATCGACAGTGGACGACGACGGCCATTTCGCACCATTAGAAGAACCTCGTATTGTGTTGTAGGAGACGTAATGTACTGGAAACGTATTTCCCTTGCCGCATGAGGTCGATGAACACGGATTCGATCCTGTTACCAGTTCGTATTGCCTCTGTGTCACTTCAAACAGCCCACAGAAAAACGGCTTCGTCAACTTGACATTAGTCGAACCCTGCATCTTGAACGTCCCCGCCGCCAACCGCTTCAGAACGAGTTTCGTGGTCTTGTATTCATCCACGTTGAATCCGCCGCTGGGCGGAGAAGCCAAGTACGTGACTGGATAGCTCGTGGCGTTCGCGCCTGCGGAGAGGTCGATTACGCAGTAGGTTGCCGACGTCGTCTCGCACAAGACGTTGAACACAACATTGCTCGACCTGAACGTTAACCCTTCGGCGTTCATGTCCCAAACGAACTTATGCGTACCTGCGGTGAGAGCCGTGTCTCCGGAAAGTTGCGTCGCAATGTTAGTCGTATTCGCAACCATGTCGATGGCTGTCACCTTCAGCGATGTAAACACCGCTCGTTGTTTCGCCTCCGCCGCGATGTCGCCCGTCACCGTGTACGAGATATCGACCTTTCCGTTCCACGGATATCGCTGCTGCGCCGTCACATCCGTTATCGTGGGTGTGTCGGTATAAGCCATCATCCCCGCTATAGCCATTATCATAACAAGCACTCTTCTCATTTTCTGTTACCTTTCATTGCGCCATGAATGTGGAAAATGTGGTTAGGCATCAACAAGCTCCGAAAACACATAATCCGGATCTGGGACTGGCAGTATTTTCTTCAAGCCTACGCCACACAACTGATCGACACGCTGAGAGTATTCATAGAATCGAATTGTCTCTTTGAGTTTTAGTTCAACGGCAGGGTCATTAGCGCCGCATCGCCGAGTAAAGGCGTTACGAATCATCTCCGCAGATACCTCCCCAACCCCCGACCTGTAATTCCAATTAAATGCTATGGCTTTCCTTCTGGCGCCGTTCTTAAAGGGGACGTCATACCAAAGGAGATACGGGAAATGGTTGAATAACTCTGTTGGAAACTGAATGTCCCCTGACAGCATAATCGTAGATTCTTTGCCCCCTCTTTCAAATTCACCTTCTACTTTTGCCCAGGCCCTTGGAGTTAAAACGGCACCGCTCCAATCCATATTCGATTCTAACTCGTATGCTTCAACCAAGGCCTTCCCATAGACCGCACCAATATCAAAAGGGAGGTCTAAAGGAATACTCTCAGGGATTTTAACATCCCCTAAAAAGAGTTCTCCAAAAGTTACCGCACCCCGCAAAGGAAGTCCTTGTTGAAATCCGCTTGCCAGCATGGCATTCACAATGTGAAGCAAGATCTCAAATTGCTTAAGCCGGTCATCGTTCTCCGTCCAGATATAAATAGAATCCGAAACTATCCGAACATGGACACCTGAGTCGATACTAATTCTTTCAAGTACATCTCCTGTATAAGTCAGGATAGAACGCGAACGGTCTATGGATTCTGCGCATTTTACAATAAAATTGCTCAACTTCGCCTTAAGTTGGTCAATTGTATTGTTTTTTACGACATTCTTAAAACCAAGAATATCAAGATATCCAAAAAAACATGAACGCTGAACATCAGGTCGCCCTTCTTTGTTCACCTCATTAAAGTCCACCTTCTTGCCTTGCGCATTGCTTGTCATTTGCAACCTCTACTCTTCCTCTCGCGCCATTCCTTTACCAAGGCCCGACACCCTCGGCGCAGAAAAGAAGAGTGGCGTGCCTTACATTCTCACATCATCGTGAAGGCATCGCCAAACGCCCTTGACAAAACATGATGAAAAGACACGCCACGTGGGACTAACCCACGTGACGCAACCCTCGCATTCCGCTTTGTCTTTACTTTGGCGAAGTTTTCACGATAGCGAAAATACGCTGTTGCGTACAATCCGAGGTCCTTGTGAGGATTGCTCGGTCCCTGAACCCTACCCCTTCCGGAGTTTACCCAGGGTTTTACCTTCACGGGGCTCTCACCCCGTTTCCGGCCAGTGGCGGGGACACGGCATCCCCGCCGATATAAAAGAACGGCGTCACCCGCACGTGAAGGCGCACGGATGAAAAACAGGGGAAAGTATACCCCATCCGTCCCAGCTTTCAAGAGAAAAATGAAGCCCGTCCCTCCCGAAACGAAAAATTAGCCGTGTAGAACGGGTAGAACGGGTAAGGGCGTTGCACGCTCTGCGTCCTCCGCGCCTCTGCGCCTCTGCGTGAGATAATAGACGGAGGTTGTCGCGTCCGTTCCCATGCGGCGCGTGAGGACACGCGCCCTCCCGCACGACAGGCGACGCCCGACAGCCGACAGCCGCCACTCGGTCGCGACGGGGCGCGCCCCTCCCGCCCTTTCCTCCGCGTGAGACAAAAGACGGACGGGACGAAGCCCGTCCCTCCCGCTTACCCTTTATCGGGAAAGAGAAAAGAGTTGGATAGGAAACGTGGCGAATGGTTGAAAAATGGCCGGACTTTCGGGAGATTTGAAAAAGATTTGCGGCTGCGGGGAAGTTTGTGGTAACGTATTTACACGTATGGCGTACATGGTAGAAATAGTCGAAACACTCCTGCGGCTTTCTATATGGGGATGAGTCCGTTCTTATGTGCCGGGGCGGGCGGCGACTTCGCGACGCGCTCCAACGGCGTGGAGCGCGTCTACCGCAGGGTCCCCCCGTTCGACTGGGACGGCGACGGGTTGGAGAACTCCGTCGACCCCGACCCCTTCGCGGCGGGGCCCGACGCGCACGGGACGAACGCCGAATGGTTCAACAACGTCTGCTCGAACGTCTTCCTCGCCGCCGATCCACCCGGCGGGGGATTCCCCGCCCTCGCGCCGAGGTCGGCGGACGTGGACACGAACGCCTACTACTTCGTGGACTTCGTTGTCGCGGACGGCCCCGCGCCGGTCTACTTCGCCGCCGGCC
>JAGAEL010000134.1 GCA_017613085.1 Kiritimatiellia bacterium
CCCTCGAAGGCTCTCCGCGTGGCGGTCAACGGGTCTTTACACTCGCGCAATGCGTCGCGGTAGTCTTTCAGGATGGTCGCATACGGTGATCCCGGCTTGATGCCCTGGCGCAGGTACCAGATCAACCCCCAGGCGACGGCGTAGTTCACCGAACGGTCTTTGTCCGAGCCGGCGTAGAACGCCTTGTGGTCGGCCTCCAGGACGAAGGGGATGCGGGACGCGGCGTAGGTGAGGCTTTCCTTGAGTACGCGCAGCCGCCATGTCTTCTCGAAAACGGGTTTCGCCCCGGTCCGGAATTTTCCGCCTTCGTAGAAACAGGCGTGGCCTTCATTGAACCACATCGCGTTTTCGATCATGGACGAGGCGTAGAAGAGGTACTGGTGGAAACCTTCGTGTTGAATCGTATGCACGATCTCCTTCTTGAACCGGTCGGAGGCGAGGATGACCAGTTCGCGTTTCATCGGGACCCAGCAGCCGCAACTCCACTCGATCCCTTTCCCGACGTAGGCCTGGTATTCCTCCTGGCTCTCGAAAATCCGCACGACGTTTACTTCGGAGGTTTCTTCATACGGGGGAATCAGCTGTTTCATGTTCTCGTGGATGACCGGCAGCGCCGTTTTCAGGGCGCGGATGAGCGTGTTCCCCGCTTGGGAACGGATGTTGGCGAGGATGATGTAGTCTTTGAGATCCGCCGCCCACCAACCCTTCATGTTGGCGATGCTTGCGCGCGCGGCATCCCTCGAAGGGGAGGAGGGTACGGGCGTGGCCGTTTTGGCCGCCGTCGGTCCCGTTTGGCGGGGCGCCGAAACGGGGATCGAGCGGATGTTGGCGAGGAATTGCGTCTCGAAATTCTTGGTGGCCTTTTCCGCCTGGCTGCTTTCCGCAAGCTCGATGATCGCGCAGAACCAGGGAGAGGGCGTACCGCCCGGCCGCTTCACGCGGAACAACCATGCCAGCCGGCGCGGTGAAGTCCGTTCGAGCGGGACGCTGTATGCGGCGGAGACGCTGAACCCCGCTTTGACGGCGGTCGGCGTTTTCACCGTCGCGCCTATGAATCGTTCGAGCCATGCCGCCGCTTCTTCCACCGGCAACTTTGCGCCGACGGTCAAGTCGCGGTAGGATTCTTGGAAGGTTTCGCGCTTGATCAACAGCGGCGGGACGCCCTTGAGGTTCATCGGGATGCCGAAGTCGGCGGGCGGGACGTTCGCCTCAATCCGGGCGAGCGTGAAACCGTTGCCGCTCCCGTCGATCCATTTCCCGACGGTCTGCGCGTTACGCCAAAGCTCCGCCACGGAACAGAGGTCTTCGGTCCACTGTTTTTCTCCGCGTGTGTAGGTGATGGGATAGACGGTCGGCGAGGCCGGGGGCGCGGGCTTGGAATCCGCCAGCGTCCGGAAACGAAGCCCGATCGCGGGGTAGGGTTTATCGACGCGGAAGGCCGGTGCGGCGGCCTCCGAAACAAACGCCAGCGCGCAACATGCGACGGCGAGAATACGGCGGAAAGAGATTACGGTGTTATCCATGGTGTACTCCCGAAACGGTCTCCCACTTGCAACGCACGGCCTTGTAGAAAGGCGTTTCCGTCCATCCGTTTCCCGCCTTCCGGCTGGAGTACGGTGAGGAGGATCGGCCGCCCGCCTGTCCGCACAACCGGGCCCCGCTTGGTGATGAGACAGACCTGTCCCGGTTCGAACGAGTCATACTGTTCGGGCGATTCATCCAGCACCTTGCAGAAGAGGACTTTCAGATAGCCGCTGTGCTTGGGGCGCATGAAACGTTCGGGAAGATAGGTGTAGGCGCCCGGCCAGATTTCGTAGGCGCGGATCTGGCGGGAAATCGCCATCGCGGTTTTCTTCCAGTCGATCAGCCCGTCGGTCTTTTGAATCTTCGGCGCGTATGTCGCCAGCGAATGGTCTTGCGGCGTGGAGGTGATCGGCTCGCCGTAATGAAGTTTCAAGAGCACGGCGCACATGGCGCTCGCACAGGCGGTGGCAAGGTTCGCCATGCCGCTCACGGCGCCTTCATCGGTGGCGATCGGCTGAATCCGCTGCTTCAGGATGTCGCCGTCGTCCAGTCCCGGCGCCATCTTCATAATCGTCACGCCGGTGGCGTATTCGCCGTCGAGGATCGCTGCCTGGACGGGCGAGGCGCCTCGGTACTTCGGCAGGAGCGAGAAATGTCCGTTGATGCAGCCGTATTTCGGAAGGTTGAGCAGGTCGCTCTTCAAGATCTGTCCGAAGGCCACGACGACGATCACGTCCGGCTTCAAGTCGGCGATCTGCTGGACGACTTCGGGGGTATTGACCTTTTCGGGCGTGAGGATCGGTTCGAGTTTTTTGTCGATCGCGAATTGGCCGCAAGGGCAGGGGAGACATTCTTTGCGTCCCCGCCCGTGCGGACGTTCCGGCTGTGTCACCACGCCGACAACCTTCAACTCCGGGTAACGCAGGATCTGCTCGAGAACTTTGGCAGACGCATCGGACGAGCCCATGAAAACAATACGCATTACGCCTCCTCCTTCCCCAACGCTTCCAGCCGGGCGGCGGAAGCTTCCCGCACCCGGGCGAACAAGTCCTCGCCGTGCGCGTCCATCCCGACGACCGCCTCCAGACCTTCGACTTCCCATTCCCAACAGGCCTCGGTCGCGCCGAACGCTTGCAGGAAATGTACCCCGATGACGCGCTTGATCCGTTGTGCCGTCAGGGCCGCCGCGCCGCCGACCGCCTGGAGGTAGACGCACCCGAAACGCCGGCAGGCTTCCAAGGTGTCCGCCCCCATGCCGCCTTTGCCGATGAGGACACGCAACCCGAGTCGCTCAATGGTTGCCGCCTCGTAGGGTTCCTCGCGGATGGAGGTTGTCGGGCCGGCGGCGGCGATCCGCCAGCCGTCCCCCTCCGGAACGGCCACGGGACCGCAGTGGAACAACGCCCCGTCGCGCAGATCGACCGGACAGGTTCCTCCGTCGGCGAGAAACTTGTGAAACCGGTCGCGTCCGGTGCAGACGCGCCCGGAAACACGTACGACATCTCCGGCGCGGAGGGCGCGGACGGCGGTTTCGGTGAAGGGATAACGCAACTCGATCACGACACGCCTCCTTCCGTTTCGAGCGTCGCGGTGTGGCGTCGGCAGGCCCAGCAGCAGTAGGCGACGGTCACGAAATAGGAGGCGGGCAGACGCAGGCGTGCCGCGATTTTGACACCCAGCAGCGTCGTTCTGCCGCCAAGCCCCATCGGACCGATACCGAGGCTGTTCGCCTCGCGGAGGACGCGGTGTTCAAGCGAAGACAAGTCGGGGGTGGGCGAATGGTCGTCCAGCGGACGCAACAACTGCTCCTTCGCGACAAGGTATCCTTCCGCCCGGTCGCCCCCGATGCAGACCCCTAAGATCCCCGGTGCGCACCCGTATCCCTGCGCCTCCCATGCGGCGCGGAGGAGGCAGCGGCGGACACCGTCCAGATCGCGGCCCGCGCCGAGCGTGGTGTCGGGCAGGCTGAACTGCCGGCTCATGTTCTCGCTGCCGCCGCCCTTCTGGATGAGCGAGACCGTCACCGTTTTCGCGGCGGGATCCGTGCGGAAGTGGCAGACCGGCATTTCGCCGGGAAGGACGTTGGTGTCGATCGACGCGCCGGTGAGGGTGTCGATCGTGTTGCGCCGGAGCCAGCCGTTCGCGGTGGCGCGCACGATGGCGTCTTCCGCCGCTTTCCGCAGGGCATCCACATCCGTCCGGGGCGGTACGGAAAAGAAGAAGGTGAGCGTCCCGGTGTCCTGGCAGACGGGCGTTGCCCCGTCGCGGGCGAGCCGTGCGTTTTCCAGCAAGGCGTCCAACACCTGTGCTTCCGCAGGGGATGACGCCTCCTCGCGCGCGGTGGTAAGCGCACGTTCAATGTCATCCGGGAGGGACGAGGTGTTGAGACGGATCAAGTCCGCAAGTTGGTCTGTGATCGTTTGCTTCATTCGCTCAGGTAGACGCAGGGGTTGGATTTTCCGCCGATCGCGGCGAGCAACGGCGGCAGATAGTCGTCGGGTACGTTCAGGGAACCGAAACCGGAACCGAGCCGGATATCGGGTTTCGGGATGCCGTGATAGTCGCTTCCGCCGGTGGGGAAGAGTCCGTTCGCGGCGGCGTACCGCATCAGGAGTTCCACCTCGCGTGGACGCGTGCAGGCATTGCGCACCTCCACGCCGTCCAGTCCCCATCCCTTCAGGACGCGGATCGCCTCTTCGACTTCGGCGGGGTCGTGCGACCACTGGAACGGATGGGCGAAAACGGCGGCGCCGCCGGCCTCGTGGATGAGGCGGATGCTCTCGTCCGGATACAGCTTGTAGCGCGTGACGTAGGCGGGGGCGCTCTCGTCGAGATACTGCTCGAACGCCTCCTCGATGGAGGCGACTGCACCCCGGTTGACGAGGGCCTGCGCGATGTGGACGCGCCCGACGACCGTTTCGCCGGCGCAGTCCTGCACTTCCGCCATCGTCACTTCGACGCCCAGCTCGTTGAGTTTTTCGACGATCCGTTCGTTACGCCAGTCGCGCGCGTCCAAGACGCGCTGGAGCGCGTCGGAAAGCGCCGGGCACTCCTCGCTCACGCCGTAACCGAGAAGGTGGACGATGCCGCCGCCCAGCTTCTCGGTATCGACACTCAATTCGACGCCCGCAATGCCGGTGAGGTTGCGGGCGCGACACGCCGCAAGAAATTCCTCCGCCCCTCCCATGCTGTCGTGGTCTGTGAGCGCCAACGCGGAAAGCCCGTGCGACGCGGCCGCTTCGACGATTTCGGTCGGCGTGTCCGAACCGTCGGAAAAGGTGGAGTGGATATGGAGATCGATCATACGGTTTAGAGGAAGGGTATGGAATACGTCTCCCGGACGCGCGTGGTGTCGACGTTCCCGAAGAACTGCGAGATGGCCGCATCGTAGGCTGCGGTGTGCGCGAACGCCTTCTGCATGAGGGCGAAACGCAGATCGAGGCCGATGCGCCCTTCCTTCTCGTTCAGCTCGGCGATGATGCGGGAATAGTCGGCGGGATCGGTCACCGAGGCGACGCGGAGGTAGTTCTTCGCGGAGGCGCGGATCATGCAGGGTCCGCCGATGTCGATGTTCGTGCGCGCCTCTTCCGGCGTGACGCCCTCGCGGGCGACGGTTTGCTGGAAGGGATAGAGGTTCACGACCACCATGTCGATCGGCGAGGCGCCGATCCGGGCGAGATCCTTCTTGTGGTCGTCGTTGTAGGTCTCGCTGAGGAGGCCGAGGTAGATCTTGAAGTCGAGCGTCTTGACCAACCCGCCCTGCATCTCCGGCTGCCCCGTGTAGTCGGAGACGGCCACGAGATTCTTCGCGGCGAGGGTTTCGCCGAGGATCCTCTCGATCGCCTTGTACGTCCCGCCGGTGGAATAGATGGTCACGTCGGGGACCGCCTGGACGAGGGCGGGCACGAAACTCTCGAGCCCGGTCTTGTCGGAAACACTCATCAACACGCGGCGAACCGCCACGGTGTCATCGATTTCTCTCACAATGTTCAGCGCCATAGTAGCTCCTTTCCTTCCATCTTACCGCAAACCCCCTCCCCGCGCAAGAAGAAAGCGGTGAGAGAAAATTGTGTTTTTGTCGTTGCGGTTGGCGGCGCGATGGCGGATAATAACGGCATGAGTTCTTCATTACAAAACGCTTCGGTTTCGTGCGGCGTGACCTGTGTCCGCAACTCCCTCCCGCTTTTGACGTACGGTGTCGGGGAGCCGGAGAAAAATCCCATGTTCTTCGAGAAGCGCGTCTACCAGGGCAGCTGCGGCAAGGTCTATCCCGTCCCCTTCATCGACAAGGTGCTGGACGAGCCGGTGATGAAGGAGTACGACGCGGTCACGCTCGAAAATGCGTTTACCCGTGTCGTCCTCCTGCCGGAACTCGGCGGGCGCATCTACATCGGGCAGGACAAGTTGAACAACGACTACGATTTCTTCTATCGGAACGCCGTCATCAAGCCGGCGCTCGTCGGACTGGCCGGCCCCTGGCTCTCCGGCGGCGTGGAGTTCAACTGGCCTCAGCACCACCGCCCCGCGACGTTCATGCCGACGGAAGTTTCAATCGAGCACGGGGACGACGGCAGCGTCACGGTATGGATGACCGACCTCGATCCGCTCAACCGTCTGGAAGGAAGTCACGGTGTCCGCCTCCGCCCCGATTCCGCCGTGGTCGAACTCCGTGTCCGCCTTTACAACCGGACGGCCTTTACGCAGACGTTCCTTTGGTGGGCGAATGTCGCGGCGAAGGTACACGACCGCTACGAAAGTTTCTTCCCGCCGGATGTCGATTACGTCGCCGACCACGCGCTTCGGGCGACGACCTCCTTCCCCCGCTCGAACGGGCGTTACTACGGGGTCGATTACGCGAACCGGCCCGGCGCCGACAATCTCGCCTGGTACAAGAACATCCCCGTTCCGACTTCGTACATGGTGTGTGCGACGGAGTACGATTTCTTCGGCGGATACGACCACGCCGCGCACGGCGGTTTCGTCCACGTCGCCGATCGCCACATCGCCCCCGGCAAGAAACAGTGGACGTGGGGCAACCATCCCTTCGGCTACGCCTGGGACCGCGAGCTCACCGATGATTCCGGCCCGTATGTCGAACTCATGGCCGGCGTTTATACCGACAACCAGCCCGACTTCTCGTACCTTTTCCCGTACGAGACGAAAACCTTCTCGCAGTACTGGTGGCCCTACAAGAACCTCGGCCCCGTCCAGAACGCGAACACGCGCCTCGCCGTGCGCCTCAAGGACGGCAAGGCGGGTGTCGTCGCGGCGGAGAACATCGAAGGCGCGGAAATCCTTCTCGACGGGAAATCCGCGTTCCGACGCGACCTCAACATCGGCGAACCGTTCGAAGTCGATTCCGACGCACACGCCATCGCGGTGCGCAAGGACGGGGAAACGCTCATCGAATATGCGGTCGGACGCAAGCCCTCCGAACAGCCGATCAATCAGGCGTGGGCGGAACCGGGCGAAGTCCCGCCGCGCGATGTGGCGACGGAGCCGCCCCCGCCGGAGGAGATCGCGAGCGCGGATGAGCTGTTCCTCGTCGCCGAACATCTCGACCAGTACCGCCACCCGACGCGGATGCCGGAGGCGTATCTCGATGAACTGCTTCGCCGCGATCCGGACGATTCCCGCGCCAACACGCTCTACGGGAAACGGCTCCTCTATCGCGGGCTTCTCGAAGAGGCGGAGGCGTGCCTCGTCCGCGCCGTCCGGCGGTTGACGCGCCGCCACCCGAACCCGTACACGGGCGAGGCGCTTTACTACCTCGGACTCGCCCGCCAGTATCAAGGCAAGCTCGATTCCGCCTATCCCTGTTTCTTCAAGGCGACGTGGAACTACGAGTTCCGTTCCGCCGGTTACTACCGTCTCGCCACGATCGACGCGCAACGCGGCGACTGGGCGAAGGCGCGTGAACACGCCGCCGAATCGTTGATGACCGATGCCCGCAATGACAAGGCCCGTCGTCTCGCCTCTCTTCCTAGCATGGATGGTCGAACTATGTTCGACCAAAGCCTAAGCCTCCTCGACACCGCTTACGACTTTGCGGAGATGGGGCGGCGCGACCTCGCGGCCGCCTTGCTTGCCACCCACGCCTCCGATGCGATGACCCGCTACGCACACGCCTATCTGGCGCAAGACGCGGCGTTGCTCACGGAGGCTGCGAAATCGAGCGCCGATTATTTCTTCCCCTCCCGTCTCGAAGACTACCTTGCGCTTCGCTGGTGTGACGAGGCATCCGGTTTCAAGGATGCCAAGATCGCCTACGCGCTCGGAAACTGGTGTTACGACCGAAAGCGGCACGAAGACGCGCTTGCCTATTGGAAACGGGCAACGCGGCTCGATCCCGCGTTCCCCACCGCGTGGCGCAACCTCGGCGTTGCGCTCTGGAACGTCCGCCGCGACGCGAAGGGCGCGTTGGCCGCGTACCGGAAGGCGATGAAGGCGGATCCGGAGGATGCGCGCCTCGTCGCGGAGTATGACCAGCTTTGCGAGAAATACAAGGTGGCTGCGGAGAAGCGCAGGGCATTTCTTGCAGGACGACTGCCGCTCGTCCTTTCGCGTGACGACGCTTCGGTGCAGTACGTCACCGTGCTGAACGACCTCGGGATGTATGAAGAGGCATTGAAGGTGCTCGCCTCGCGGCGTTTCCATCCGTGGGAGGGCGGCGAGGGGAAGGTGCTTCGGCAATATACGAGGGCGCACCTTGAACTTGGGTTTAAGGCGTTGGGACGGCAAGCGAACGGCAAGGCGTTGGAACATGCGGAGAAGGCGCTTGACACGCCGGAGAACCTTGGCGAGGCATACCATCTTTTGCAGGCGAAGGCGGACGTGAACTACCTAAAGGGAATGGTCCTCGTGAAGCTTGGACGCATCGAGGAGGGGAAGGCTGCGCTTGTCGCGGCCGCCGAGGAGGCGGGGGACTTCCAGTCGATGGCGGTGACGGAGTATTCCGAGCTTTCCTACTATCGCGGACTCGCGCTTGTCGCGCTGGGGCGGAAGAAGGAGGCGAAGGCGCTCTTCAAAGGGATGAAGGCGTTCGCCGGGAAGGGACTCGCGACGCCGTTCAAGATCGATTACTTTGCGACATCGCTTCCGCTCCTGCTCATCTTTGAGGATGACTTGGAGGCGGTGAAGAATGAGAAGATGCGCACATTGTCCGCGCTTGCGGAGAAAGGACTTGGGGAATTGGTATGAAGATGCGTGTTTCAGCGTTCACCCTTGCTGTCGGGATGGTGGTGACGGCTTGCGGGCTTTCCCTTGAAGAAGGTTTCCGTACTCCGCCGGATTCTGCGAAACCGCAGACGTGGTACCACCTGATGAACGGCAACGTCACGAAGGCTGGGATTACGCGCGACCTCGAGGAACTCGCGAAGGCGGGGTTCGGCGGTGTGCAGATCTTCGATGTCGGATGCGACATTCCGCCGGGCGACGTCAAATTCGGATCGCCGGAGTGGTTCGGTCTGCTTCGCCACATCCATAACGAGGCGAAGCGGCTCGGACTCGAGTTTGGCATCCACAACTGCTCCGGCTGGTCATGTTCCGGCGGACCGTGGGTCACGCCCGCCGACGCGATGAAGGTGACGATGCACTCGGAAACGGCTGTGACGGGGCCGGCGCGCTTCTCGAAAAAGCTCTCCCGCATCAAGAAGGACAACGGATTCTACGCCGACATCGCGGTGCTCGCGTATCCCACGCCGGAACCCGGCGCGACGTTGTCAAACGCTGCGGAGAAGACGGGGCGCTTCCGCAAGGGCGCCGGCCAGTCTTTTGTCCGCGACACGAAGGAGTTTCCCGCCGAGAAGAGGATCGCGAAGGACAAGATCATCGACATCACGTCGAAGATGGCGAAGGACGGGACGCTGACGTGGGACGTCCCGGTAGGGAAGTGGACGATCTTCCGTCTCGGCTACATCTGCAACGGGCGACGGAACCGCCTGCCGTCCAAGGACGGAGACGGACTTGAGGTTGACAAGTTTTCGGCGGCGGCGTTCGACCGGCACTTCGACGCCTACATGGGGCGGCTCTGCCGTGAACTGGGGATGCGTGCCGGTGACGTCCACACGACCGGACTCAGCAACATCCACGTCGACAGCTGGGAGGTCGGCTGCCAGAACTGGACGCACGGCCTTGAAAAGATTTTCGAGAAGCGGCTCGGCTATTCGATGATTCCATATCTGCCGATTCTTGCGGGGCATATCGTCGGTTCCGTCGAGGAAAGCGAACGGTTCTGCGAGGACTTCCGTCGTCTGCTAGCCGACCTGCTCGCCGAGAACTACGCGGGGCAGTTTGCGAGGCGCTGTCACGAGTACGGCCTTCGCATGAGCGCCGAGCCGTATGGTCCCAGCAACGCCGACGACATGCTGAACGGCGAAGTCGTGGACATCCCGATGGCCTGTTTCTGGATGGACGGCTCGTGCGGTCCGGGGAAGTTCCCCTGCATGGACAACAGCCACTACGCCGCGTCGCTCGCGCACGTCTGGGGGCGCCGCTATGCCGCCGACGAGGCCTTCACCGCAGGACCGCCGCGAGGCGGACGCTGGCTGGAGACACCGTTCTCGATCAAGTGGCAGAACGACCGGGCCTTCGCCAACGGATGCAACCTCATCGTCTACCACCGCTTCACGCACCAGCCTTGGACGGACGACAACTATCTTCCGGGCATGACGATGGGCCGTTGGGGGATGCACCTCGACCGGACGCAGACGTGGTGGAATCTCGCCGGCGGGTGGTTCCGCTACCAGGCGCGTTGCCAGTGGATGCTGCAGGAGGGGACGTTCTGCGCCGATATGCTTTTCTGGAACGGAGAGGCGGCGCCGAAGTACGGTTGGCCGAACGCCGTCTTGCCGAAGGGGTATGACTATGACGTGTGCGCAACCAAGGCCGTGGAAATGCTGAAGGTGAGGAACGGAAAAGTCGTCGTGCCGGGCGGGGTGGAGTACGGGATCCTTGTGCTGCCCGATACCGACACGATGACCGAGCGGATGGTGAGGCGCGTTGGCGAACTTGCGGCACAGGGTGCGCGGGTTGTCGCGCCGAGGCGGCCGGTGCGCGCGCCGGGACTTGGTAGACCGGCAAGCGCACAGCAAGATTACGAGTCGGTTGTGAAATCGGCGTGGGCGAAGGGCGTGATGGAGTGTTCGCCCGTAGAGGCGTTGAAGCGGTACGGCGTTGAGCCTGACTTCCAGTGCGAAGTGAATGAGGCCGCGTGGATTCATCGTCGCGACGGTTCCGCCGACTGGTATTTCGTCGCTTGCGGGAACACGACGAACGTGGTGTTCGAGGCATCGTTCCGTACGGCGGGGCGTGTGCCGGAGGTCTGGGACGCGGAAGAGGGAACGATCCGCGAAGCAGGAAACTGGCGCGTAGAGAACGGCCGCACGGTGGTGAGACTCGACTTCCCGCCGAGCGGAAGCACATTCATCGTGTTCAGGAGAGAAACCGGAGCATCCGGAAAGTCCGGAGCATCCGGAAAATCCGGAGTATCCGGAATATCCGGAACTTCCGGAATATCCGGGCCGTGGGCAGTCGCCTTCCCCGTCGATTGGTACACGGGCGGCACGAACGTGAAGACCCTGGTGTGGACATCCCTCAAGGACTGGACTACCGACGACGATCTCGATGTCAAGTACTTCTCCGGAACGGCAACCTATCGCGTCTCGTGTCCCGTGTCTCATGTCACGCAAAAATCACGCCTCATCCTCGATCTTGGCAAGGTGAAGGAGTTCGCCGAAGTCACGGTGAACGGGAAGAAGTATCCGCCGTTGTGGCGTCCGCCGTTCCGGGTTGACATCACCGACGCGATTCGCCATTCGACTGTGGACATTGAAATCCGCGTCACGAATCTTTGGCCGAACCGGCTCATCGGAGACGAGGTGCTGTATCCCGCCGACTGCGAATGGAAATGGTGTTGGCACGGTTGGCAGAAGCTGAACGAACTTGGAATCAAGGAGATTCCGCAATGGGTCAAGGAAGGGAAGCGTTCGCCCACAGGACGTCACACCTTCACCACCTGGAAACACTGGACGGAAGAGGACAATCTGCTTCCCTCCGGTCTCCTCGGCCCCGTGACCGTCTCGGTCATCCAGTCCGACAACATGGACGCCGAGGGGAAGCCCTGATTGTGGGAAAAACGCGAGGATCGCGAAAGGAGACATCAAGACAATGAAAAAAGCGTTGATTACGGGAATTACCGGACAGGACGGTTCCTACCTTGCTGAGTTGCTGCTGGAGAAGGGCTATGAGGTTCACGGCATCATCCGCCGTTCAAGCTCCTTCAACACGGAGCGTATCGACCACCTCTACCAGGATCCGCACGTGAACGGGGTGCGGCTGTTCCTGCACTACGGGGACATGGCGGACAGCTCCAACCTGATGCGCATTGTCCACGAACTCAATCCGGACGAGGTGTATAACCTTGCGGCGCAGAGCCACGTGCGCGTGTCGTTCGATTCGCCCGAGTTCACGGGCGACGTGGACGCGCTCGGCACGATGCGCCTCCTGGAGGCAATCCGCCTCACGGGCGTGAAGACGCGCTTCTATCAGGCGTCCACGAGCGAACTGTTCGGCAAGGTTCAGGAGATCCCCCAGCGGGAGACGACGCCGTTCTATCCGCGCTCGCCGTACGGCGTGGCGAAGCTCTACTCCTTCTGGGCGGTGAAGAACTACCGCGAGGCATACGGCCTCCACGCCTCGAACGGCATCCTCTTCAACCACGAGTCGCCCCGTCGCGGTGAGACGTTCGTGACGCGCAAGATCCCGCGCGCGGTGAGCCGCATCAAGCTCGGCTTGCAGCATGAACTCTTCATGGGCAACGTGAACGCCCAGCGTGACTGGGGCTATGCCGGCGACTACGTGGAGGGCATGTGGCGGATGCTCCAGCAGGACAATCCCGGCGACTACGTGCTCGCCACCGGCGAAATGCATTCGGTCAAGGAATTCCTCGCGGAGGCGTTCGGCTACGTGGGACTTGACTGGGAACAGTACGTCCGGCACGACAGCCGTTACGAGCGTCCGAGCGAGGTGGATCAGCTGCTCGGCGATTCTACGAAGGCCCGGACGGTACTCGGATGGGAGCCCAAGGTCACGTTTAAGGAACTCGTGAAGATGATGGTGGACGCCGACCTCAAACTTGCGGAGAAGGAGCTGAAGCTGCGATGAACGTTTCCGACAAAATCTATGTGGCCGGGCACCGGGGCATGGTGGGGAGCGCCGTGTGCCGTGCGCTCGCCAAGAAGGGTTATGCGAACGTCGTGACACGCACGCACAAGGAGCTGGACTTGCTTGATCCGGCGGCGGTGCGTGCGTTCTACGAGGCGGAAAAACCCGATGTCGCCGTGATTGCGGCGGCGCGTGTGGGCGGTATCGGCGCGAATTCGGCCGCGAACGCCCTCTTCCTCTACGAAAACGAGATGATCGCGCTCAACACCGTGTGGGGTGCGTACAAAGCGGGCGTGAAGCGTCTGCTGTTCCTCGGTTCCACCTGCATCTATCCGCGCATGGCTCCGCAGCCGATTCCGGAATCGGCGCTCCTCACGAGCGAGCTGGAGAAGACGAACGAGGGCTACGCGCTCGCGAAGATATCCGGGCTCAAGCTCTGCGAGTTTCTGCGGCGCGACTGCGGGGTCGTCTACCACTCCCTCATGCCCACGAATCTCTACGGCCCCGGGGACAACTACGATGTGGTGGGGGGGCACGTGCTGCCCACGATGATCCGCAAGTTCGAGACGGCGCGCGTGAACGGCGATGCCACGGTGTCGCTGTGGGGGACGGGATCGCCGCTGCGCGAGTTCCTGCACGTGGATGATCTGGCTGTGGCGTGCGTGTTCATGCTGGAACTGGAGAATCCGCCCGATCTCGTGAATGTCGGTTCGGGCGAGGAAGTGTCCATACACACCCTTGCGGAAAAAGTGAAGGCCGCCACGGGATGCCCTGCGGAAATCGAGTGGGATGCCTCCAAGCCGGACGGCACGCCGCGAAAGCTGTGTGACACGTCGCTCATCCGTTCGCTTGGATGGTCGCCGAGGATTCCGCTTTGCGAGGGGCTTGCCCTTGCCGTTGCCGCATACCGCGCCGAACTCGCTTCGGGATTGATCAGGTTGTGAACGCGGCGGAAACGCCGGGACGCCGACCTCTCATTTGAGCGTTTCGTTCGCGGTCGTTTCCGGGGGAAGCAGTACGGCGAAAGAGGGAAGCCCTTTCACGTCGAAGGTGTCGAGCATATCGCGCACGTCGTCGGGGCGTTCCGCCTGGACGCGGATTACGGTGTAGCCGGAGAGGCGTTTCTGGACGGCGGGATCGCGGAAAGTCCGTCGTTCCATCATGGTGCAGTTCTTGCACCAGGTCGCCCAGAAATCAACGAGGACGGGACGGCCTCCCGCCGCTTTCAAGGCGGCGTCCCACGCCGCGCGGTCTCCGGCGGCGATCCCCGTATCGCTTGCGGGGGCGGGCCGATAGGTGAAACCCGAATACGCGAGCACGGCATAATACCCCGCCAAGAGAAGCAGGAGTACGCCGAAGACCTGTTTGACACGGGTCATCCACATCCCTGGTTTGGGGAGGACGGAAAGCCCCATCCCGGCGAACGGCCAGGGAAGCGCCATGCCGAGACCCAGCACGAAGGGAAGGAACTGTGCGGAAACGGAACCGTCCGCGTAGAGCGAGCCCGCCAGGAGCAAGACCGCCAATACGACGGGGGCGACACACGCGCCGGCCAAAACCGCGCTGGCTGCTCCTGCCGCGAACGCGCCGATCAGGCGGGCCGTTATCCCCATACCCTTTTTTTTCGACGCGCGCCGTTTCCGGAACCGCGTAAAATCGATCGCGAAGAGGTCGAACATCGCCAGCGCGAAGGCGGCGAACAGGATCGCCACGCCGAGGCTGAACCACGGCGAACTTTGGAAGGAGCCGAAGAACGCGCCGCTGCGCACGACGGCCCATCCCGCGCCGCCGTAGGCCGCCACGATGCCAACC
>JAGAEL010000135.1 GCA_017613085.1 Kiritimatiellia bacterium
GTACTCCGCCAACTCGAACGGCGGCAGTTCATACGTCTCCTACGGTTCGACCTCGCGAAACGCGTCCGCCGTCTCCGCCAGGTCGAGTCCGAGCGGTGTCACCGCGCCCGCGCCCGCAATGAACACGCGTGCGTCACCCGCCGGTTCCGGCGCGGGCCGTTCCTTCGACACCACCAGCGCGGCGTTACAGCCGCCGAACCCCGCCGCGTTACACAACACGGCTTGCAAGGGTTGTGCCGGCGAGAACGGCAAAGTCACCACGTTTACGTCACATTCCGGATCAGGCGTTTCGCAGTTCGCGGTCGGGGGAATCAGGTTCTCGCGGAGCGAGCAGACGGCTGCGATGACTTCGGCGGAACTGGACGCGCCGAGCAGATGGCCGACCGCGCCCTTGATCGCCGTCAGTGGAATCGCCGAAGCCCGTTCGCCGAAGAGGTCATGCAACGCCTGGGATTCGGTGAGGTCGTTCGCTTTCGTCCCCGTGCCGTGCGCCTGGATGCAGTCGATCGCCTCCGGCGCGAATCCCGAACAACGCAACGCCTGTTCCATCACGCGACGCGAACCCGCGCCGCGCGCGGCGGGCGCGGTGAGGTGGAAGCCGTTGTTCCCCGTGACACAACCGGAGAGCCAGGCGAGGGCACGGTCGTCGGACGCATCGCGTTCTAGTACGATCGCCGCCGCGCCTTCGCTGAAGACGGTCCCGCTGCGGTGAACGTCGAACGGACGGATTTTTTCTTTCGTCATCGTCCGCAGGGAACAAAGCCCGCTCCAGGCGAAGGGCGAAAGCGCGTCGTATGCCACGACCACGGCACGGTCGAGTTCCGGAAACGCGCACAGAAGCAAGTGGGCAAAGGCGAGTGCGGAAGCGCCCGACGCACAGGAAAGCGAAACCGGGATGCGGACGCCGGAGAGCCCGAAACATTCCGCCAGGATGTCCACGTCGCGTTTCACGGGTTCGGGGACGAGCGGATCCGGACCGAAGTTCGTCGCCGTCAGGATCGCCGTGTTATCGCGTGAGACGGCGGATTGCGCCAACGCCTCCTCGCACGCAAGCGCCGCGAGACGGAGTGCGCGGGGCAGCTCCCGGCAGGCAGGTTCCCCTTCCAGCCAGCGGCAGACGCCCGCCTGTGTACAGGCCAACCCCTGCAAATCGAAAAGATCCATCTGCGAGATCGCGTTCTCGCCCTTTAACAACGCATCCCAAAACCTCGCTACGCCTTTCCCGAACGGCGTCGCGACCCCCATGCCGGTAACGGCGACATTCCCCATGTCCAGCGTCCTCCCCGTGCTTCACCGGTTCAATACGGGATGGAAAAATCCACAAGCGAAACCGGCAGCTTGAATTGCTTGTGCAGCAATTTGCCCAAGGATTCCACGCCGAACCGCTCGGTCGCGTAGTGTCCGGCGAAGACGGCGTTCATACCGAGGTTTTCCGCCATCGTATAACCGACCAGTCCCGCCTCTCCCGTCAAGAAGACATCGAGTCCGAGCGCGTGTGCCTGTTCGACATCCTCGCACGCGCCGCCGGAGACGATGCCTACCGTGCGGACGGTCGAACGACCGAATGGCAGGGCGCGGATCTCCGGCGAAACCTTTTCGCGGACACGGGCGCAGAATGTCTCGAAGGAAAGCGGTTTGGCGAATTCGCCGCAAAACCCGATGGTGTTTCCCCGGTACTCGAACGCGGGCCGCTTGGCGCGGACACCGAGGAGACGGCAAAGGCAGGCGTTGTTGCCGTAGACGGGGTGGGCGTCGAGCGGCAGATGGGCGGCATAGAGGGCGATGCCGTGTTCAATCGCGAACGAGACGATCCGATAGTTCAGCGCGGTGATCCGTTTGAGCGAATCGCCCCAGCTGATGCCGTGGTGGCAGACCACCAGATCCGCGCCCTGCTCGGCGGCGTAACGCAACGTCCGTAACGAACCGTCCACGCCGCAGAGGACACGCGACACCTTCCCCTTGTTCTCGATCTGCAACCCGTTGTTTGAAACGTCATGAAAACGGTCGAGTGCGAGTGTCTTATCCAGAAACGCAACCACTTCTTTCAAGTCAGCCATGATGCTCCTCCAATCGTTGATAAAGCGCGAGTGTTTCCGAACACATCCGCGCCACAGAAAAATGTTCCTGCACGGACACCGCAGCGGCGGCGCACATCGTTTCGCGGGACGCGGCGGGTAAATCAAGCGCAACGGCAAGTTTCGCCGCGAGGTCGCCCGCGTCGCCCGGTTTGAACAGGAACCCCGTCCGTCCGTCGTCAATCGTCTCGCAGGCCCCGCCATGGGCCGCGCCGACGGCGACCCGTCCACACGCCTGTGCCTCCGGGATGACGCGGCCGAACGCCTCCGGATCGAGCGAGGCGTTGACCACGACATCGCTCGCCGCGTAAACCGCCGGCATATCGGGCGCCTCTTGACGGATTTCGACTTCGATACCGGGCGGAAGGGTCGCCGCCCGTGCGTTGAGTTCCGCCGTATACGCCGTCCTCCCCTGGTCGGAACCGACGAGAAGGCAGCGGACGGGGCGCGCGAGTTTCGCGAGCGCGTCCAACAGCAGGAGCTGCCCCTTCCAGCGCGTCAGGCGCCCGACAAGCGTGACGACCGGTTTACCGCCGGATACGGGTTGCGGTACCGGTTTGAAGACCTCCGTGTCCGCGCCGCGATGGATCCGCACGATGCGGCTTTCCAGAACGGAATAGGTTTCAAGGATGTGACGCTTGACGAAATCGGAGACGGCGATTACCTTGACGCCTTTGAGCATGACGGCGTTGTAATTTTTTTTTGGAAACGCCGGCGAGGTGCCGTAGACGCCGTGGAAGGTGGAGAGGAACGGAATCCCCGTCCGGCGGCTGGCCCAGAGGACGGACCAGGCGGGGGCGCGGGAACGGACGTGCATCAGCGTGACCCCTTTTTCGCGGGCGAACGCGGCGAGACGCGCGGCGTTCCGGCGGATGACGAACGGGTTCTTCGAAGCGGCGGGCAGGGTAAAATGTTCGACGCCGATCCGTTCCAGACCGGGGACAAGGCGTCCCCCTGCGGACGCGACGAAATTCCGGATGCCGGCGACCTGCAGGGCCGACGCGATTTCAATTGTGCCCCGTTCGACGCCCCCCATCTCCAGCGCGGGTAAAACCTGTAGAATCGTCATCACGCCCTACCCCTAGCAAAGGTTGTTACGCCGACGGGCAATGGGGATGTACCGATATTCCTCGGAGACGTTCTGGTAGGCGGGACGGATAATCTTCCCGCCGCAGGCCAGTTCCTCCAGCCGGTGCGCGCTCCAACCGACAATCCGCGCCATCGCGAAAATCGGGGTGAAGAGTTCCAACGGGATGTTCAACAGGCGCAGGAGGAAGCCGGAGTAGAAATCCACGTTCGCGCTGATGCCCTTGTAGATTTTACGGTAACGCCCGATAATCTCCGGCGCAAGCGCCTCCACCTTCCGGTAAAGGCGCATTTCGTCGACAAGCCCTTTCTCCTGCGCGAGCAGTTCGACCTGATCGCGCAAAATCATGGAACGCGGATCGGAGACCGAATAGACGGCATGGCCGATCCCGTAGATAAGCCCGCTCTTGTCGAACCCCTGTTTCGTGACAAGCCCGATAAGGTAGTCTTCGATCTGGCGTTCACTGTCCCAGTTCTTGACGTTCGCCTTCAAGTCGTCGAACATCTGCACGACCTTCTTGTTCGCGCCGCCGTGGCGGGGTCCCTTGAGGGAACCGAGCGCGGCGGTGATCGCCGAATAGGTGTCCGTGCCGGTGGAGGTGACGACGTGCGTCGTAAAGGAGGAATTGTTACCGCCGCCGTGTTCCGCATGAAGAACCAGCGAAAGGTCGAGCAACCGTTCCTCCAGCTCGGTGTACCCGCAGTCCTCGCGGAATACGTGGAGGAAGTTCGCCGCCGTGGAGAGCTTGTCCGACGGCTTGTGGATGACCAGGCTCTGGTCAAGGAAACGATAGGCGTAGGCGCGGTAGCAGTAGGCGGCCAGAAGCGGGAAAACCGCGATCAGCCGGAGACACTGGCGCAGGACGTTCCGGACACTGGTGTCGTCCGCATGGCGATCCAGGACGTAGAGCGCGAGGACCGACTGCGACATGGCGTTCATAATGTCGCGGCTGGTCAGCTTCAGGATCGAATCGTGGATAAACTCGTCCTGCAAGGCGCGGTACTCGAACAACATGTGCTGGAAGTTCCGGAGTTCGCTGACGGAAGGGAGGCTTCCGAACAGGATGAGGTAGGCGATCTCCTCGAAACCGCAGCGTTTCTCGCGGATAAAGCCGTTCGCGAGGTCGCCGATGTCATACCCGCGATACAGCAACCGTCCCGGTCCGGGGGGACCTCCGGGTTTCACAGGGCGCGAGGCGGCCTGCACGTCGCCGATCTGGGTCAACCCTGCGACGACGCCCTTCCCGTCGATGTCGCGAAGCCCGCGTTTCACGTTGTATTTCGCGAACAGGGAAGGATCGAACTGACTC
Source organism: Kiritimatiellia bacterium (assembly GCA_017613085.1). GTDB lineage: Bacteria > Verrucomicrobiota > Kiritimatiellia > RFP12 > UBA1067 > RGIG8368. The sequence continues at coordinate 4,472 of JAGAEL010000135.1, forward strand.
TTCTTGAGGATGATGGCGGATAAGCGCTTTAATTCTTCTTTGCTGTCGAGTATCGTCGTCATGCTGTCAGACTCTCCTGCGTTTCGCGGTGTGTTTCTTCTTCTTTTTGAAGCCCATATCCAGGAAACTCGCACCGGGGATGGCCACCTCCGCAGCGGCCTTGCGCCAGCTGCCTTTCGGCGCCGGCTTGAGAATGTCCCAGAGGCGCTGCTTGAACGCCTTGACGCCGGGATCGCCGGGCGTGACAGCGGACATCGGGATCGGCTCCGTCCCGGTCTCCGCCACGAAACGTTCCAGGTTCTCGGCGGAAACGTCGCAGTCCATCTTGTTCGCCAGCACGAGGAAGGGGCGTTTCAGCAGGTCGGGGTCGTGCTGTTCGATTTCCCGGCGCAGGACGGCGTAATCGTTCCAAGGCTGGCGGTTGTCCGTCCCCGCCATATCCAGAATGTAGACGATGACGCGGGAACGGGCAAGGTGCTTCAGGAAGTCAATCCCTAACCCGACGCCGGAAGCGGCCCCCTCGATGATGCCGGGGATATCGGCGACGCGCAACTGCGAGAAGTCGGGGTATTCCATCGACCCGACAATCGGGTTCAGCGTGGTGAAGGGGTAGCTGGCGATCTTCGGACGCGCCGCGCTGACGGCGGTCAACAGCGAAGACTTCCCTGCATTCGGGAACCCCAGCAACCCCGCGTCGGCGATTGTCTTCAACTCCAGACGCAGATCCAGCTCCTCGCCGGGGCGGCCGGGTGTGTGCTGTTCCGGGGCCTGGTTGACGGACGACTTGAAATGGACGTTACCCAGCCCGCCGCGACCGCCCCGGCAGACGATGACTTCCTGATTGTGTTCCACCACGTCCGCGATCAACTCGCCCGTGTCGGTCCGGAACACCTCCGTTCCGCAGGGCACCAAAACCACCTTGTCGCGCCCGCGCCGGCCGGACATCTTCTGGAACTGCCCGTTCTGGCCGTCCTCCGCCGTCACGTTCGGATCGAAGTACAGCGAAAGCAGGGAGCTGACGTGGTTGCTGCCCTTCAAGACGACGTGGCCGCCGCGCCCGCCGTCGCCGCCGTCGGGGCCGCCCCTCGGCACGTACTTCTCGCGCCGGAAATGCGGACTGCCGTCGCCCCCCTTCCCGGCGCGGGCGTGGATCAGCACATGGTCTACAAACAATCTGGACTTCACGACAACCTCCTGCGGGCACACGTCAAAAGGCCCTAGGCACAAAAAAAGACTTCAAGGCGACACCGGAACGAATCCGTCCTTGAAGTCAATCTTGGGTGGGGTCAGTGCCCCACCCCACGAGAATGAAAGCCGTGCCACCGCCCCCGGCAGCCAACCTGCCGGAGCCCCCTCGCGGGGGCGCCGGTCACTGGGCTGCGGCTGCCTGCGCTTTCGCGAGGCGGGCGGCCTTACGGGCGGCCTTCTTCTCCGCCATCTCCTTGGCCTTCTCGGGGTCGGCAATGATCGAAACCACGCGCCCCTCCTTGATGAACTTCACAGTACCGTCCACGAGGGCGAACAGGGTGAAGTCACGCCCGAGGCCGACGTTCGGCCCGGGATGGAACTTCGTCCCGCACTGGCGGACGAGGACAGAACCGGCGGTCACCTTCTGACCGTCGAAACGCTTGACTCCACGGCGCTGCGCATTACTGTCGCGACCGTTTCTTGATGCTGCTGCACCTGCCATAACTCAAACTCCTCCTTACGCGATCTCTTTCACGGTGACGACCGTCAGCTGCTGACGGTGCCCCTTCGTACGACGCCAGTTCTTCCGGCGCTTCTGCTTGAAATTGACCACTTTCTTACCGAGTTTGTCTCCGATGACGTTCAACACGACCTTCGCGCCCGCCACGTACGGCATGCCGATTTTCAACTCCTTGCCGTCCGACAAGGCCAGCACGCTCGTCAGCTCGATGTCCTTACCGGGCTCGGCTTCCAGGCGCTCGATCTCCAACGTCTCCCCGACGGTCACGCGATACTGCTTGCCGCCGGTCTCCAAAACCGCATACGCTTCCATGTCATTCTTCCTTAACTGAATCGATCGGGAGTCTCCTCGCGCGGTCTCATTCGCGCATGAAGAAAGTCAACTTTACCCTATCTTTTACCCCCCTGTCAATACGATTTCGCAGATTTTTACAAACCCTGGAAAAGGCGTTCGGGGTACTCGCCGGCGGAAACGAGCTTGCGGATGGATTCGACGACGAACGGTTTGTCTTCCCGGTAGGTCACGCCGAACCAGACGCTTTCCGTCGGAAGCAGCGAAACTTCCGCCTTCCGTTCCTGCACCAGTTCATTCACGACGAAGGGGATGTACCACTCCGCCTTGGGCGAGGCGGCGTTCGCCCTGAGCCAGGCGGGGAAACGCGCCTCCAGGACGTCGAAGAGTTCCGGCCCGAACCCCCATAGGTTCATCGAAACGCGCTCGCGCCCCGTGAGCGAAACGACAGGCTTGCCGTCCTCGCGGTTTTCGACCCCGCCGGGGACGCGGACAAGTTTGGTCATCTCCTCCACGTCGGCGAGCCGGCCTTCCGGCGTCGCCGAACAGATGCCGCGCGCGACGGAACCGAACTCGGAAAGCGTACGCTCCAGCAGATAACCGACCATCGCGAAATGCATCGGGGCGCGGTCGCCTTGCAGGAAGGCTCCGACGCGGGCCATCGCGTCACGCCCGTAGAAGTCGTCGGCGTTGATGGCGGCGAAAGGGGTGTCCACGATCCCGCGGGCGGCGCGGATGGCGTGGGCGGTGCCCCACGGCTTCGCACGTTCCGCCGGCCGGGTGAACCCGTCGGGCAGATCGTCCATCGACTGGAAGGCGTAGTCCACCTCAAGGTGTCCGGCGTACTTGGCGCCGACGTGCTGACGGAAGGCGTCCTCGAAATCCTTGCGGATGACAAAGACGACCCGCCCGAATCCCGCGCGCGCGGCATCGAAGACCGAGTAGTCGAGAATGGTTTCGCCGGAAGGGCCGACGGGGTCGAGCTGTTTCAGGCCTCCGTACCGGCTTCCCATACCGGCGGCGAGGACAAGCAAGGTGGGTTTCTTCATGGTGTTTCACTCCTTTTCCCGTTGACGGGAATACTCCCAGATCACACCCAAGCCGTAAAGCGTGAGCGTGGGGTCGATCATAAAGTCAAGCCCGCTGTCTTTCAACGCCCAGCGCGCGTACCCCCCCGTCGCGACAAGCGTGAAAGGAAAGCCGAGCGTCTGGCGGAAATGCGCGGTCAATTCGCGGACCATGCCACGGTAGCCGACCGCCGCGCCGAGGCGCATCGCCTCTTCCGTCGAGCGGCCGATTTTCGGCGCGGCGCCCTTGAATTCGACACGGGGAAGCTTCGCCGTGCGTTCGTTCAGGTAGTCGCTCATAAGCGGAAGCCCCGGACAAATCGCCCCGCCGACGTAACGGCGGTCCGGCGTGACGACATCGAACGTGAGCGCCGTTCCGAAATCGCAGATCAACAACGGCGCGCCGTAACGGGAGACGCCGCCCGCCGCGTCGGCCAGCCGGTCCGCACCGATGGTCGCCGGCGCCGGATAGTCCACCGTCACGGGAAGCGGAAGCGTCGCGTCGACCACGAGCGGACGAGATTCAGTTCGCGCTTCACGAGCCGTTTCCAGGCGGCGAGCGCGGGCGGGACGACGGAGGCGAGCACCACGCCGTCGAGCGGGGCTTTGCCGTAGGCGAGCCCGCACAGGGCATCCGCGCACGCCTTCCCGTTCTTCAGGATACCGCCTTTGATGTGCGCGACACGGGATACCTTCCCCCGGGCGTACAACGCGATTCCCGTGGAGGTGTTCCCGATATCGATGACCGCAACGTTCATGGCTCTCCTACAACGTGATTTCAAGACTCAGATCGACACTCGGCACGGAGTGCGTGAGGCAGCCGAGCGAAATCGCGTCAACCCCCGTCGCCGCGACCTCGGCGGCGCGTTCCAGCGTAATGCCGCCGGACGCCTCGGTCTTGCTGACCCCTTTGGCGAGGGCGACACATTCGCGCATCAGGTCGCACGTCATGTTGTCGAGCAACAGCCATTCCGGGCGGCCGCGCAGGGCGGACTTGCACTCTTCGATCGTTTCGACTTCGACTTCGACCATCAACTCCGGATACTTCGCGCGGGCGGCTTCGACGGCGAGGTCGAGCCGATCGGGGTCGCCGCCGAGCCAGAGCTTGCGGTGGTTGTCCTTCATCAGGATGCGGTCGTACAACCCGAAACGGTGGTTCGTGCCGCCGCCGCACGTGACGGCGTACTTTTCAAAGGCCCGGAGGCAGGGCGTGGTCTTGCGCGTATCCAGGACCATCGTCCCGTAGGGTTTGACCGCGTCGACGAACCGGGCGGTCATCGTCGCGATGCCGGACATCCGCTGCATGAAATTCAACGCGACCCGCTCGCCCGTGAGGATCGAGGCGGCCTTCCCGGAAACACGGAGAATCCCCTCTCCCGCCGCCGCCCGGGCGCCATCCGGGAGCAACGTTTCGACGCGGAGCGTAGGATCGACCGTGCGGAAGACGAGCGCGGCGACACCGCCCCCGCTCACGGCGCAAGGCTGACGGGTAAGAAGGAGGGCGGAAGCCTCCGCGCCGGGGTTGACCAGGGCGAGGGTCGTGGCGTCGCCTGCCGCGACGTCCTCTTCCAGGGCTTCGCGGACGCGGAGGGCGGCCAACGGGGTTTCAGCGATATCAGCCATAGCGGTTGCTCCAGTTTCTCGCCAGGAGGTAGCCCGCCACGCCGCCGACGAGATGCGCGGCGTAGGCGATTTGGGATTGAACGAAAACGGCTTCGACAATCGTAAACACGCCGATCAGGACGGCGAGGGTACGCGCCTTGAGGCGGATGGGGATCACGAAGAACAAAAGGGCGCGGACTTCGTTGTACGGGAAGAGCGCGGCGTACGCGCCGATCAAGGAGAAAACGCCGCCGGAAGCCCCGATGCAGACTTCCGCCTCAGGCACGCTCCCCATCCCGAGGTGCCAACGCGCGCGGACGGACTCCGGAATCCAGGCGGTAAGCGAAGAGAACGCGGGGAAGGCATTCAACAGGTACGTGGCGAGCAGCCAGCCGATACCCCCCAGCACACCGCCGAAGAAGAAGACCTTCCAGAAACGCCTCGCCCCGATCGCCCGTTCCAACGCCGAACCGAAAAAGACGACCGTGAAGAGGTTGCACGCCAGATGCCAGCCGCCGCCATGCAGGAACATATAGGTGAACGGCTGCCAGAAAAACCCTTTGAAAAAAAGGGCGTCCATCGCGAAACACGGCAGGACGACATCGGCGAACGAATACCCGTACGCAAAAACGACCGCGTCCAACCGCGACTGGACGAAGTAGACAACAAGACACGTGCCGGTCAACCAGCAGACGGCCGGCGAAACGGCACAAAACCAACGGACACGCCAGAAAAATCTGCGTATCGCCTCCAGCACCGGAACCTCCGCCTCCCTACTGGGCGTACTGCAGGTACTGCATCGCGCAGACGGCGCCGAGGAGCAACGTCGACACGATCGCGATGATCGCGCAGACTTTCTCGCCCGTCGTCGTCCCCGAAGGACGGAAGTCATCATCCGCAGGATTCCGGAAACGGGTCGCGATGTACGCGCCCCCGCCACCGTTTTCCGGCGCGGCGGCCGTCTCTGCGTCAACAGTTGTTTTCTTGATTTTCATGGTGGCTATTCTACCACCCGCCAGACGAACTGACAACCCCTTTTTTGACGGGAAGCGCGTCTGGGGTCGGCGTACAAAAACCGGTCGCAATCGACGGCTGTCGATTGCGACCGAAGGCTGCAAGAACGGACTACTTCTCCTTGATCACCAGGGTGCCCGGAAGCCCGCGGCAGGAATACTCCGTGTCGTACATACATTCCGCACTGCACGGCGGGATGATGAACGTTCCGGCGGAGACGGCCCGCGCGACGTAGTAGACCACCGCCTTCCGCGAATCGAACGCCTTGCTGAAGAACAGCACACGGTCGTCCAGGACTTCCTTGTTCCGCAACCAGTCGTCCGAGAACTGCTCTAACTTCGGGAACTGCTCGTAGACTTTCAAGCCCGTCGTCTCCACCTCCAGACAGGAGGGGAGAAGTTCGTCGATCACCACGTCCGAACGGAATTCGTCGGCGGGGAGGGACTGGAGCTGCAGTTTCACGATCACCTGGTCGCCGAGCTTGACCGGTCCCGTGAACGGGGTACCGTCTGGCCTGTAGAAGGTACGGGTGATCCGCAGACCGTTTTCATGTTCTTTCATCGAAGCCAGCAGCGGATAGGCTTTGACGGTGCGGACCAGCGTGACGGGGCCGGGACCGTCGTTGCGCGCGATGAACGCGGCGTTGTCGGCGGAGAAGGAGAATCCGTCTTTCGACGTCGAGCAGATCTTCTTCCCGTCCGCGTCGGTGACTTCCAGCGCAAACCCGCGCTCGTCCTGCTTCTCGCGGCGCGCGAGGGTCGCGGCGGCGAGCAGCGCGAGGGCGTTCTCCTGCGTATTGCCCCAGTGGCCGGACTTCTTCTTGCTGGCGACAATCTGGTGGAAAAGCTTCTGGATGTGCGCGTCGCGGTCCGGCGTTTCGAGTTCAGACCAGGCGAGGATGCCGAAGGCTGCGGCACGGATCGTGTCGGCGTACTCGATCTTCGAGATCAGCGCGTAGGCGAGGTCGCGGCGGCCGGCGAGCGCGAACGCGGCGGAAAGATGGAACCTCCCCTCCACGTTGAACTCCGCCTGGCGATCCAGGAGGTGCAACATCAGCTGATGGCGGAAATCGCCCAGCGTGGCAAGCCCTTGACACGCGTAAGCCCGGTTGTCAACGCTTACCCTTGCATCGGTGGCGATGTTCCGGAGAATCCCCCGGGCTTCCGTCAGGATGCCTTCGGGCATGTCGATGCCGGCCCGGAAGGCGGAGGCGATGAAATACCCGGCGTAGCAGGAAAGCCCGTCGTCATGCTCCGAAGAACGCGGCCAGATCGTATAGAAGTCGCACGCACCCATGCTCGAAATACGCTGGATCGCCTCTTTAATCTTGGAACGCGCCTCGACCAGCTGCGCGGCGTTCGTGCAGCCGAGCCGGCCGAACGCGCCGTCCGCCGCGATCAGCGGGAAGACGGAGGAGGTGGTCTGCTCAAGACAGCCGTAGGGGTAGTTCAACAGGTACTGCAACGCAGGCAGGAACTGCGTGTAGGCGGATTTGCGGGCAATCACGTTCTGCCGGACGGCGTTGGTGACGACCCCCGGAGGCAGGAGGAAGGTCTTGGATTCGCCCGCCTTCAGCGTGACGTACTCGTAGGTCGTCGTCAACGGCACGGCGGGACGCACGGGGATGTACAGCGTCTGCGTGTGGGTTTCGCCGCACCCTTCCGTCTTGACGGTAATCTCGCCCTCGCCGTAGCCGGTCTGGCGCGCGCCGATCGGGAAACGCAGCGTCTTCGAGGCGCCCTTGACGAGCGGGATCACGTTCTTCTGGAGGGCAGAATCGCCCAACACGCCGTTGAAGCTGACTTCGTATGCCACGGTGTCGTCCTTACCACTGTTATTGTGCAGCGTAAGCGTCATGTCCGCCTTGTCGCCGCCGGCGAGGAAACGGGGGGCGTCCGGCTGCACGACCAGTTTCGGCGCGACCTTCGTATGCACCTTGGCGGCGCCCGCCGCCGTGGAAGACCAGGCGACTGCGGTGACGCGGACTTCGCCCGAAAATTCCGGCAAGTCCAGATCCACGTGCGCCGCGCCGTTGACGAGCGGTACGCCGGGTTTCCAAAGGGCGAGCGGCTTGAACCGGCGCGAACGGACGGGACTGACCCGTTTCATCAGTTCCTCTTCATCGTCGCCGCCGATGGCGGCGCGCGCGGCGGGCGACGGCGTGACCAGCATAATCTGCGAGTAGAAGTCGTACATCCAGGCGAGAGACTTGCGTTCCCGTGCGAAGAAGCCCACCGGATCGGGGCAAGGCTCGTCGGTCAACTGATGGATCGACTCGTCCACGACCATCAATGTCACGTGCGAACCGGCGGGGGCGCCGGGCACGGCGACATCCGCCGTAATCCGCGAACCGCCCGGCACGATCTGGACATTCGCGGCAACCGCGACGTGAAACTCGTGTTCCGGGCGTTCGACGCGTAGCACGGCACGGCCAGCGGCACGGCGGGCGCTCCAACCGAGCGTGTTCGTGGAAATATTGACGACGCGGATCGCGGCATAAATGTTCGGATACCAGTCGCGCTCCACCTTCAGTTCCACGTCGCTCGTCGTCTCTTTCAACGGAATGACGCGCTGGGAGAGGACGGTCTTGTGGAGGAGCGTCAGTTCGGCGGTTCCCGTGAACGGGGCCTTGATCTTCAGGCGGGCCGTCTCACCCGCCCGGTACACCGGCTTGTCGAAAGAAAGTTCGACCTTCGAGGGGTTTTCAAGGTTCGAGGACGGGGCGTACTCGTCCGCGCCGTAGGCATCGAAGGCATACGTGTTCTCCACGCCGTCCGGCGTCCTGATCGCCAACAGGAAGGAACCGGAATGGGGGGCGGAGAAGGGAACCTTCGTGATCTGCTCCAGCGAGACGGGGCTTTCGGAAATCTTCTTCACACGCCGTTCGCTGACCCAGGAGTAGGAACCGTTCGGGTTGCGGACATACCCATAGAAATGGTTGACGGACGAGAGGACCGCCTGTGCGGACTGGGCGCCGCGCCGGAGGACGCCGTTCGGGGTGACCAGCACGACGGAAAGCGTGTTCGTGGTTCCGGGACGCGGGTTGTACTTCTCCGACTTCACCCCGATGTAATACGGATAGACGTGCATCAACGTTTCGGCGCGCGCGGAGACGGGACGTCCGCCCGGTTCAAGCACCGTCGCCTCGAAGACGGCTTTCACGGCGGAAGAGGGCTTGTTCTTCTCCAACTCCTCCAACGGGAAGGAAAGAAGGTACTCGTCCTTCCCGTCCTCGTCCAACGTACCCTTCCCATAGCTATTGGTAAACTTTTTCAGATGCCGTTCCGGGTTGTCGAACGACCACCCCTTCCAGCCGTCCGGCTTGAACGGCGTGTCGGAGAATGCGACCTGTGCGCTGACCTCCAGATCCGCGCCAGGTTTCCCGAAGAGGTAGTCCGCCCGCACGGTGAACTCGTTCGTCGCGCAATAGGCCGTTTCCGCCGGCAGCCCCTCTACGACCACCTTGATCTGCTTCGGCACGAAGGATTCAACTCGCAATTCCGTTTCACCCAGGATACGCTCCTCATCCGTTCCCGGCATCTTGACCCTGACATACCAGCGTCCGCTCATGGCATTGTCCGGTATCTGGAACGCATCGGGGAGGATAATCGCGCCGGTCTCGTCCGGCATCACCTGTTTCGACTGGAGTAGGCTTTCGCCGGCCGCACGACACATTTCGACAAGGACGGGGAAGGGTTTCGGGGCACGGCGCTCTTTGTCGCGCAGAATCGCCTGAACGAAGACCTTCTCGCCAGGACGGTAGATGCCGCGTTCGAGGAACACGTAGGCATCGCAAGCGCCTTCCTCCAAATATTCGGCAGGGACGTTCCCGAAGGTTTTGCCGGTAAACGGTTCCGTTGTGTCCAGCTTCGAGACGAACGGCAGGTACGTCATGTCCGTTTCATCCCCGGAAATCGCCAAAACGAGGAACGGTTTATCGTTGCCTTTCTCATACGTAAAGGACGCGATACCGTCCGGACCGGTTTCACCTTCGCCGAGAACGACGTTGTTTCCCGTATAGACCCACAGCTTGGTCTTCGGCAGCGGTTTCCCGGTGGAAAGGGAGGTCGCCCATACGCGGGTGGAGGTTTCGTCCACGGTCGCCATCAACCCGATATCGCTCACGCAAATCAGTCTTTCCTCGCCCAGGCCGTGGACGCAGAAGATGCCGCGTTCGCCCTTCCCGATCACCTGGGAGAGGGGGATGTCCGTATGGACTTGTTTGTTCAACTCGTTCTTCACCTTGAAGGTGACGGTGTTCTCCGTCCCGGCATACGGTCTCGATCCCCCCGTATAGAGGCTGCCGTGTTCAATCTGGGCATACAGTACGATGTTCTGGGGAAGGACCGGCTCGGCCTTGACTTCCAGTTCGTCCACGTTCATCGTGGAAACCGGCAGATTGACGTCATCTTCCGGCGCCAGATAGTTTCCCGAAAGTTCCAATGAAACATCGCACGCCCGGTCTGGGAATTCCAGCACCCGCACAAGGTCGTAAGGAAGCGGGGCGAGATCCTCATCGCCGGAGGGAAGCCCCTTCCGGATGATCATTTCATACGTCTGCCCCGGCTTAAATTCACCGTCTACCCGTATATCATCGGACCTGGAACTGCTCCAGCTGTAATACGGACGGATGCTGGTCACCTTGACCGGGGGCACGAACTCGATACGCCCCTCCAGATCGGCCGGATCGATGTCGCCATGGAAATCCAGATGGATATACGGGGTCCCGTAAGAAGGCGAGGATAGATAAAATTTGTCAAGCCCGAGCGTATCTTCGGGTTTCTTTTCGTCGGCAACAGAGAACGCGACGGCGGCGAGCGTGGCGAAAACAAAAACGGTGTGTTTGGTAGAAAACATGACAACTCTCCTTGGTCAAAAGGAAGAAAACAAACAGGGGGAAAAAATGACAACTGCATTATCCTCCAAAAGCACTGGAAATGCAAGAAATTTTTTAAAAAAATCGCGCACGGCGGCGCGTGGGGACACGCGCCCTCCCACTTCTTGTCTGTCCTGTGCCGTATATGGGAAGTTTCCCGATCCAGATGTAGTCAATCCGGCAGGTGCCGGTCACCTTTTCGCCGTCCGCCGAGAAGGAGATCTTCAGCTGCTTCACGCTGCCGATGCGCGGCAGGGCGACGGTGTAGATGCCATCGTCGTCGTCCATCGCCTTCACGTCGAACGCGACGCTGTTCTCGACTTTCCACGCAGGAGTCCCCCCCGTCTGCCACCAGAGCCGCATCCGCCGCGAGTCGGTGTGGTTCTGCATCTTGACGCGCATCGCGTTGGCGCGCGTCACGCCGCAGATGACGCCCACGTCCATCTCGTCCGGCGTGACAAGGCACGCCTCCGCCGAATCCTTGACCGCCACCACGAGGTAGTCGCCGCAGACGATCCGCACAGGGTGCGACTTCGAGTTCCAGAACGCCGTCTTGCCCGGTATGGATTCGTATGCCGTGCCAGCGTCCTCGACGCGCCATCCCTGCATGTCGAGGTTCCGCGAGAAGTCCCACGCCTTGAAGGTGCGCGCACCGGGCGGCAGGACGTGAATCGCCGTGCGGGCCGTGCGCCACAGCGTGCCGTTGTCGGCCTTGAGCTGGACGCGATAGTCCCCTTCCGCGCCGAAAGTCGCCTTCGTGCAGACGGCATGGGGCCGCGCAAACACCACGCGGCCAGGTCCCTCGATCTGCTCCCAAACGAGCGCGGCCCCATCCGATGCCGTCGCGGAGAGCGCCGCTTCGGGACGATCCGTCCACACTTCGCCGCAGACGGACGCCTTCGGCGGATCGACAAACGGAAATGCTCGGTCCAAGTTTTCCGAGAAGTCGAACTCGCGGTTGCGGACAAGCGTCCAGTCGTTGGACGACGGCGACTCGTTGGCGTAGAACGGAACGCCCGGCACAAGCACGTAGCCGTTGTCCTCTATGACCCCGTTCGAGCAGGCGATGTCGCGCGGCGTCTTGGGACTGCCCCATACCTGTATTTCGGCGGGGCCGTTCTTGCGGGCGTGGTTGTCGCGGTCGAATTTGCAGCGGCGGATGCGTACGTTGCGCGCCTGTGGGGAGCGCAGGCCCAGCACCTCGATCGCCGCGCCCGCGTTGTTGCGGAAGGTACATTCCTCGATGAGGATGTTGTCCCCGCCCCACTCCAGGTCTATGCCGCCCTGATCGGGCGAACCGGAATCCGGCTGGTTCAGGAAGTGGCAGCCCCGGACGACGAATCCTTTGTTTCCGGCGAGCATCACGCCCATGGTGCCGGCGGCGGCGTGCCATCCCGAGGCATCGAACACGCAGTCCGTCATCCACGAGCGGCTTGAAAGGTTGTACGGATGCGGAGACGTGTTGTGCGCGTAGTTGTCGTGGCAGAATATCCTGTTCACGAACGTGTCGAGCCCGCCGACGTTGAATCCGCTGGAGCACTGGTACATCTCGCAGTCGCGCACCACGACGTGGCGCGACTGTGCGCCGCCGATCCAGAATCCGCAGGAGCGTCCGCCCGGACCCGCCGCGCCCGGCTCGTCGCGCCATTCCGGGATGCCGTGCGAGTTGAAGCGGTAGCAGCCCTCGATGTGGTGCGCAAGGCACCGCTCCACCAGGACATGGCCCGTGCCAGGTTTCGCGCAGACGAACGAGAGTCCCGATCCCGCGTTGCAGACCACGAGATCGCGCACGGCAAGGTACGCGGGATCGGCGATTATCCCGCACCGGTCGTTGATGTGGCGGTTTCGCCGGATCTGCGGACGCATCCCCTCGCCGTACGCGCCGATCTCCGCCCAGTTCTCCGCCGCGCCCACGGCCCGTATTTTCAGTTCTTCGTTGAATGTGCTTCCGCGCTTCAGGAGCAGCCGTTCCCCCGGAC
>JAGAEL010000136.1 GCA_017613085.1 Kiritimatiellia bacterium
CGGCCGTCCCGTTTTCACAGAAGAAAGGAATTTTTATCATGGCTATCACGATCACCCAGATCAACGAACTCCGCCAGCGCACCAACGCCGGCATGATGGATTGCAAGAAGGCGCTCACCGAAACCGACGGCGACATGGACGCCGCGGTCAAGATCCTCCGCGAGAAGGGTCTCGCCATCCAGGTGAAGCGCGCGGACAAAGAGTCCAAGCAGGGTATTGTCCAGATCAAGACCTCCGCAGACGGCGCGACCGTCGCGATGGTCGAAGTCAACACGGAGACGGACTTCGTCGCCGCGACCGACAACTTCAAGAAGTTTGTCGACGCCGTCGCCCTCAAGGCGCTGGAAGGCTCGACCGACCTCGCCGGCGATCTCGCCGAAGAGGTGAAGACGATCCTGATGCAGACGAACGAGAACGTCAAGATCTCCCGCAGCGTCCTGGTCAAGCTGAACGGCACGGGCGCCCTCTCCTCCTACATCCACATGGGCGGCAAGATCGGCGTCGTCGTCGAACTGGGCTGCACCAAGCCGGAGACGGCCGCCGCCCCCGCGTTCGCCGAACTCGGACACGAACTCGCGCTCCAGATCGCCGCGAACGCCCCGCGCTACATCTGCGGCACGGAAGTCCCGCAGGCGGAGATCGACGCCGAACTCGAAATCAAGCTCAACGCGATGAAGGAGCAGAAGGGCAAGCTTCCCCCGGAGAACGCGCTGGTCGGTATCAAGAAGGGCATGACGCAGAAGTTCTTCAGCGAAATCTGCCTCGTGGACCAGCCCTTCGTCAAGAACGGCCCCGGCGAGAAGACGACGGTCGCGGATGTCGTCGCGAAGGTCGCGAAGGAACTGGGCGACACGCTGACGGTCAAGCGTTTCTTCCGCTTCCAGCTCGGTGCGAAGTAACGACGGTTTCCCGTTGAACGGCGCGCGCTTCGGCGCGCGCCTTTTTTGTCATGTCCGTTTCATCCCAAAGTTCCTTCACGGCGGCGATGGCCGTACTCCCCGTCCTGGCCGTCACCTTTCTCCAGGCGGTCGGGACGGCGGTCTCCGTCGCGCCGTCGGGAACGCCGCCCCCCTCCGGAATCTGGCTGGCATTGCTTTCCTCCGCCGCCACCCTCGCCTTTGCCGTCCTGCTCTCGCGCCTGTTCTCCTGCACCGGGCAAAGAACCTCTCTCACGGAATCCCCCGCCTCGTTTTGGAAAGGGTTCGGCGTCGGGCTTCTCTTCGGCGCAGGTACCACCCTGTTGGTGCTCGGCCTTGCCTGGATGCTGCATAAACTGTGCGATGCCTGGGGTTACGAAACCATCCGGCAGGAAGTGTTCGACTGGCTGATCGACACGTCGCTTCCCCTGCCCCTGCGCGTTTTCCTTGCCGTGAACGCCGTCCTCATCGCCCCCGTCCTCGAAGAGTGCGCCTATCGCGGCGTCCTCTTCCGGGAGGCATTGCGCAAGGCGAAGGGATGGGTCTCCCCCGCCCTGACCACCGCCGTTTATTTTTCCCTGATGCACCTGAACGCCTTCGCCTTCCTTCCGCTTCTCCTCTTCGGTTTCTGCACGGCGGCCGCCTACCGCAAGACGCATACCCTCGCCACCCCGATCGCGATGCATCTTTTTTTCAACACCGCCAGCCTCGCGATCTGGTTTGCCTCCCCGTCTTGAAAATCCCGTTGCGGGAACAGTGGGGATGTGGTAGGATTTCGTGAAAGCCATCGAACGCCATCGACAGCTTTCGATTGCTTTCGCCCGTTTTCGATTGCCGTCGATTGCGATCGATAGCAATCGTACAAATGAGACACATTATGCAAAACAAGAGGACATCCATTCAACGGACGTTTTTCGTCTGCGCACTTTTCGGATTCGCGTTTACCGCCGCGTCGGGCGCGGCGAACGCGGAGGTACAACGCAACGAGGCGCGGCTTGCCGAAATCGCCGCCGCGCTTCCCGAATGTCCCCGCGCCGACGGGACCCCCGCGTCGGACCGCGCGAAATGGGAACCGCTCGCCGCGACGAAGGAAGGCAGAACGGCGATCAAGAACGCGGAGGTAATCAACGTCCAGCCCGTGCGGGACACCCCGGACGACCTCTATCTTGAGTTCTCGCAGAACGGGAACCGAAGCAACTACCAGAAGTGTTTCTTCGGGCGAAAGAGTAACTTCGTGTGGCTGTACGTGGCCGAGTGCCTCGAACGCAGGGGACGGTTCATCCCGAAGATCGTCGCGTACATGGATGCGTTCTGCGCGATGAAAAGCTGGACGCTCCCCGCGCACGACAGGAACCTCTCCTGCTTCAACGGGACGCCCCACGTGGATTTATGCAGTGCGGAGCTTTCGCGCGAACTCGCGTTCTGCCTCTCATGGCTCGGCGACGCCATCCCTGAGGCGACGCGCACGAAGGTTTACTCCGAAATCGACCGGCGCACGTTCCAGCCCTACCTTGCCCACGCCAGAGGCGAGCGCAAGATTCGCGAGCACTGGTGGTTCCACGGCGGGAACAACTGGAACAGCGTGTGTAACTCGTGCGTAGTCCGCGCCGCGCTCTCGCTCATTCCGGACCGGCGTCTCCGTGCCGAGTTCGTACTCTATGCCGAGGGGAGCGTACCGTTCGCGCTCGCGGGATACACCGCCGACGGCTACTGCTCCGAAGGCATGGGCTACTGGAACTACGGATACGGACACCACCTCACGATGGGGCTTTCGCTCCGTGCGGCGACGGGCGGGAAGGTCGATCTCTTCGCCAATCCCAAGACGAAGACGGTGATGAAATACGCCTACGGTTTCCAGATTCAGGACGGGAAGTCGCCGCATTTCGCCGACGGCGGAGGTAACCCGTCGCCCGTGCTGCTCGCGCTCGGACGTCAAATCTGGCCGGACCTCGTTTCGACGGCCGCGCTCAATTCGCCTGTATTCGGGGGCGACACGGCGCATTTTTCGCTCCGCACATTCGGACAGGAACCGCCGCCGTGCGAACCGACGATGGACACCCTGCCCATACGCACATGGTTCCCGGACGCCCAGGTGTTGATTTCGCGCTATGCCCAGCCCGGCGCTTCGGGGCTTCGCTGGGGCGTCGCGTTCAAGGGCGGACACAACGCGGAACTGCACAACCACAACGACGTGGGCAGCTACACAGTGATGATGGACGGTTGCGAAATGTGCGGCGACCCCGGCGGCGAAGTCTATACCCGCCGCACCTTCTCCAAAGACCGTTACCTCTCGAAGGTGTTGAACTCCTACGGGCATCCGGTCCCGGTCGTCGGCGGAAAACTCCAGAAGGGCGGACGTTCCGCCGCCGCGAAGGTCGTGGAGACACGTTTCACGGACGCGGAGGACGTCCTCACGATCGACTACACCGCCGCATACGACGTCCCCTCCCTGAAGTCGCTCCTACGAACCATGACGTTCAACCGCGTGACGAAAACCTTGTCCATCGCGGATAAGGTCGCGTTCACCGAACCCACAACCTTCGAAGTGCCGGTCGTCACCTACCGCGACTACGAGAAGCAGCCCGACGCGATGCGTTTCAAATTCAAAAAGACGGGAGGGAAACGCACGATGTCGCTTGACGTCGCCGCGTCGGAAGCGATTTCCTTCCGAATGGAAGAAATTGAAAATCCGGGCAGGCCGTCGCCCCGGCGACTGGCTTTCTCCTTCGACAGCCCGGTGACGGAAGCGACCCTGACCACAACCTTCGCGCCCCGGTGAGGCGAGAAAAAAAGCGGGGAGACGCAAACCTTGCGTCTC
>JAGAEL010000010.1 GCA_017613085.1 Kiritimatiellia bacterium
CAAACTCCTCGGCGGGGCGTTCGAACGCCACTACCGGAAACAGCAGCCGGTGCCGTTCTCCCACATCGACCGGACCCATGCCGCGATGGCCTGCATGCCGGAGGGCTACGTCTGGGAGGGCGACGAAATCTACCTCAACCATCCCGACGAGGCCGCCATCCGCCCGCTTCTCATCCTCGACTGGAAGGACGTCCTCGAAGAGAGCCGCGCCACCGACAAGTGGGGCTGCCCGAAGAGCGGCGGCCACGTCCTGGAATGGTGCAAGCCCTGCGGCAAAGGCCGCGTCTTCTACTCCGCGCTCGGGCACCGTCCGCAGGACTGGCGCAAGCCGGAATGGCAGAGGCACCTCCTCGAAGCCTCGTACTGGGCGATGGGGAAGCGCCCCGACGCATGCGCCGCCGTGGAGCCGGCCGTGCTGCCGGCCACCGTCAACCAGACCATCGACGGCGTGGAGTGTGTAAAGGGCGGGAAGACGGTGTGGAAGTTCAACATCGCCAACCGCGAGAACAAACCGTTCATCCACCCGCTCTGCCTCCCCGACGGACGCTGCGTGACGGACCTCCGCCCGAAAGACCACCCCTGGCACCTCGGCCTCTGGTTCTGCTGGAAGTTCATCAACGGGCTGAACTACTGGGAACCGCGCCGTCCCTCCGCGAGCAACCTCTTCCCGGACGGCATGACCGTCGTCAAGGATTTCCAGATCGACCCGAAGGGCGGCGCGTGCGACGTGAAGCTCTCGATGTGGTATGGGCCTCGCGACAACCCCGGCAAGATCCTGCTGGAGGAAGACCGCACGGTCTCGTTCTCGGAACCGGATGCGAAGGGCGGCTACACCATCCGCTCGACGCACGTCTTCACCGCCCGCGTCCCCTCCGTGAAGCTCGACTGCCGCCGCCCGATCGGCTACGGCGGCTTCTCGATGCGGATGTCGCCCATCATGGGCGCCTTCACGATGTCGGGCGTCGGCGGCGAGCCGGTGCGGGACAAGTTTGAAGGCGGCGGGCCGAAGGGTATCACGGCGGTGCGGTACGTCGATCCCAAAACCGGGCACGGCATCGAGGTCAAGACGCTGCAGACCATCGACTCCGAACGGTTCTACACCTGGCGCGACCACCGTTTCGTCAACCCCATGCCGATCTACGAGAGGCCGCTCGAACTCACCACCGGCGAGTCCTTCACGCTGGACTACGAAGTGAGGGTCTTCTAAATCCTTTCCATAAACCCTTGGAATCCTCCGCACTTTATGGTAAGGTCTTTCCAAAAAGACCCTGCAAGGTCTTTTTTTGAGCGAAAAAAGACCTTGGAAGGTCTTTTTTAGGGAGTTGGCGATATGGAAAATGCGGATGTCATCATGTTCTACGATGCCATGGAGCATCGTCTAAGTCGGGTAAAAACCGACTTTCACCGTTATTTGTTTTCTAAGATCGATTGGCGAGACAATCTGATCGCCATCAAAGGCGCCAGAGGGACAGGTAAGACGACGATCCTGCTGCAGCGGTATATCGAGGCGTTCCGCAGAAACCATACGGAACAAGCTCTTTATGTCTCTGCGGACGATCTTTGGTTCACGACACATTCGTTAAGAGAGATGGCGCATTTTTTGTACACACGGGGCGTTTCGCATCTCTTCATCGACGAAATACATCATTTACCCAACTGGCAGATCCTACTCAAGAATATAACCGACGAGTTTTCTGATTTGTATATCGTCTATTCCGGTTCAAGCATCCTGAAACTCGATCGGGGTAAGGCGGATCTGTCGCGCCGTCAGGCGATGTACACATTAAACGGGCTTTCGTTCCGGGAGTTTCTGGCGTTTGAGGGTATCCTTGAGACCACCCCGTTCCGTCTGGACGATATTCTCAAAAATCATCGCGAGATCGCGCGCGACATCACAAGTCGAGTGAAGGTGCTCCCGTTGTTCGAAAAGTATATGAAAAAAGGATATTATCCGTTCTACAAATCCGTCCATGCGCTTTATGAATCGCGTTTGCAGGAAATCGTCAACCAGGTGCTTGAAAGCGACTATCCGGCAGTCGAAGACATCACGCCGTTGACGATACGCAAGACAAAAAAAATGCTGATGGTGCTTGCCGCTTCCTGTCCGCAGATACCGCAAATGAACAAGCTTTACGCCGAACTGGAGACGAATCGGGCGCAGGGGCTGAAAATGTTAAAGATACTTGAGCGGACGCAACTGTTGGCCCTGCTTTCCTCGGAAAAAGCGACGTTGAAAAATCTTTCGCGCCCCGACAAAATCTATCCGGACAACCCCAATCTCATGAATGCGCTTGTACACGATGCGGACATCGGGACGCAACGGGAGGCGTTCTTTCTCAACCAGTTGCGAGGCAGTGGACACGAGGTCGTGTATCCGCCCCAAGGGGATTTCATGGTGGACGGGAAATTCCTTTTCGAAGTGGGCGGGCCTGGAAAGGGCTTCAGGCAGATAAAGGACCAGCCTGATTCATTTGTTGTCAATGACGGCGAGGAATCGGGGTTCGGGAACAAGATTCCGCTC
>JAGAEL010000137.1 GCA_017613085.1 Kiritimatiellia bacterium
CCCGCCCGCGAAGTAAATCCGGACGCCGCCGTCCGGCAGAGCGAGAACAAACGCCCCGCGACCATCACACCGTTGTACATCGGCGGAAGTTTCTTCCGGAAAATGCGAAAGCACCTTCTTCGCGCTCCATGTCTTGCCGCCGTCATCGGAGACGACAAGGGCGACGGTATTCTGGCACCGTTCGAAACGGCGGTTCTCCAAACGCAAGTTGAACACGTAGAGGATCCGCCCCGGATGACGGGGATGATGACCGGGGAGTTGGGCGAACTCTGGATTTTCCACCGTCATGCGCCCTCGTTTCGGATCCGGGCAATCCGGGAGGATCCGCCGCGCCGACCCCCATGTCCGGCAACCATCGTTACTAAAGCGGCAGATCCCGCCTTCATCGCGATAGACGGCCATAAAACGCCCGTCATTCAAACGGTGGATCCGCCCGTAAGTTCCTTTCCCCAGAACCGTCGGCGCGTCCCACGAAATCGTGAAACCGTCATCGCCCGCGAAAAGCGGCGAAAAACCTCCGGCCACAATCCACGCAAAAATCAAACACCTTTTCAACATACACTCTTTCGCTCCCTGAAACGCCCCGTATTCTCGCACAGAAACAGGCAATAGGCGAGCAGGATTTCTCCTTTGAACGGAGGAGGAAATGTGTTAGGATTCTCTGCCGACGGGCGGAATCCCCATTCCGAAGGCATCGCGAGCGACGCCGGGGCAGCCCTTTCATCCACCCAGGAAATGAACACATGAAGACGACACTTGGATTGGCCATCACGGCTTCGATGCTGTACGGAAGTCTCTCGTCCACAGCCGCGCCCGCCGATATCCCGTTCTCGGCGATCCGTCTCCGGAAACCGCAGACGGATTCCGAAACGGTCTGGAATAAAACGTTCGCGCAGTTCGCGAAGTACCGCGCCGGCGTGGACGACGTCTGGTTCTCCACGGGCATCTGTTTCCCGAAGATAGAGGAACACCGTGCCGCCGCCGCTCGCCTCGCCAAGGCATCGGAACAGCTGCGCTCCATCGGCATCCGGCCGTCGCTCCAGATCCAGGCCACCATCGGCCACGGCGACGCCTTTACGCGCTACGCGGACAATTCGGGCATGACGTGGCAGGGATTCACCTCGGCGAACGGCGCCGTGGCGAAAGGGTGCAACTGTTTCCGCGCACCGGGATTCCTGGCGTACATGAAAGAAATGGCGACACTCTACGCCGCTGCGATGCGCCCGTACTCCGTGTGGATCGACGACGACATCCGCATCATCAACCACGGCGGGCCGGGATGGGGCTGCCACTGCGAATACTGCCTCGCACAGTTCGCGAAAAAGGAGGGCAAGAACTACACGCGCAAACAGCTTGTGGCGGCGATGAAGAAGGACGCCGCGCTCGCCGCCCGCTGGCGCGCGTTCGCGTTCGAGGGGGAGGCCGAACTCGTGCGCGTCATCGGAGATGCTGTCCATGCCGCATCACCGGATACGCGCATGTGCCAGCAGCAGCCCGGCAAATGCTTCCCGGAACACCGTCTCCTCTACGAGACGCACCACGCCGTGACGGGACTGCCCGTCGGGATGCGTCCCGGCGCGGGGGCGTACTTCGACCACGACGCCCGCAGCCAGATTGAAAAGGCGTATTACCTCGCCCTCCAGATCGACACCATCGGTCCGCTTCCGTTTCTCGACCGCATCTGCCCGGAAATCGAGACCTGCCCGCGTTCCTTCGCCTGTCGCACGGGACAGGGTGTGCTGCTCGAAGCGCTGGAGGCGCTTTCGCAGGGCATGAACGCCATTTCCGCGCTCGCCATCGACGCCGGGTTCGAGACGCCCGAATGGTACGGCGGCGCGATCCTTGCCCCGCTCGCCCGCAACGCCGCCATGTTGAAGCGCTACGTCGCGTTGAACGCGGACGCCGCACGTTACGGTTACGGCTTTCTCGACACCCCGCCGCTTGCGTTACAGACGGCCTCGCTGCCGCTCAAGCCGTTACTGCGCGGCGCGCGTTCCGAGCTCGCCCGCATCGTCACCACGACCGCCGCGACGAACGCCGTCCAGGAAGGGAAAGAGGCCGTGGAGCGTCTTCTCTCCGAAGACGTGCTGATCGACGGTGCGGCGCTGGAAACGCTGTTCGCCGCCGGATACGGCGCGGAGATCGGAATCGCCGGAATCGTTCGCTCCGGCGGGAATCTCCGCGAACGGTTCCTGCCGGTTCCCGTGAACGACGGCTTCAAGGCGCGGGAGACGCCGGTGGCGGGACAGGCGCTCTTCCTGAAACCGGTACCGGAGGCCGTCGCCGTTTCCGAATACTACAGCGACGCCAACAACGAACCGCTGAACCTGCCCGGCTTCGCGTCGGTGATGTTCGAGACGAAATCCGGACTGCGCCGCGTGGTATTCGGACACCATGCGTTCACCGCCGCGATTTCAAAAGCCTCCGGCGACCGCGTGGTGCAACTGCACAGGCTGTGCGACTGGGCTTCGCACGGAAAATCGCCCGTTGTCCTCGAAACGCCGACGCGTTCGTTCGTACAGCCGCGTGTCCGTAAGGACGGTTCGCTCGCCTCCGTCGTATTCATCCACACGGGAATCGGGTTCACCACCCCCGTGAAGCTGCGTCTGCGCGGCGTCCCCGCCAAGGCAAAGAAAGCCGTGTGGTCGATGCTCAACGAGAGAGACGCGACGATCGATCTTGTGCGCGACGACACCGACGTACTCGTCACGCTACCTCCCGTCCCCGCATGGAACGGCGGGTATCTCTTCTTCACGGCCGAAGCCGACGAATCGAAGTCCGAGTAGAAAAAACAGCGAGGTTACAAAAATGGTCTATGCACAGGTTTTGAAAAAGTTGATCGCCCGGACGGACTTGACCGAGGGCGAAGCGTTTGAAGCGGTTGAAGAGATTCTGTCGGGGCGGATGACCGAAGGGCAGATCGGCGCCTTTCTCGCCGTGTTGGCGGCGAAGGGCGAGACGGTCGAAGAGATTTGCGGCGGCGCGGCGGCGATGCGGGCGGCGGCGACCCGCGTGCAGTGCCTCGTGGCGAACGCGCTCGACACCGTCGGGACGGGAGGAGACGGCGGCATCACCTTCAACATCTCCACCACCGTTGCGTTTGTCGCCGCCGGCGCGGGAGCCGTCGTCGCCAAGCACGGGAACCGGGCCAGTTCGGGAAAGAGCGGAAGCGCCGACTGCCTTGAAAAGCTGGGATTCAACCTCGACGCCGCGCCGGAACGGATGGAGGAGGCCTTGAACGAACTCGGCATCACCTTCCTCTTCGCCCCCTCCTTCCACCGGGCGATGCGTTTCGCAGGTCCCGTCCGTAAGCAACTCGGTGTCCGCACCCTCTTCAACATGCTGGGGCCGTTGACGAATCCGGCGGGGGCGGCCTGCCAGCTCATCGGCGTATTCGCGCCGGAACTGACCGAAACCTTCGCCCAGGCGTTGAAGCGCCTCGGTTCGCGCCGCGTCCTGGTCGTACACGGCAGCGACGGCATGGACGAAATCACGCTCACGGGGCCGACGCGGTGTTCGGAACTGAAGGACGGCCTGGTGAAAACCTACGACATCGACCCGCTTCAGTATTTTGAAGACACCTGTACGCCGGAGGAACTGGAAGGCGGCGACGCGGCACGGAACGCGGAAATCACGCGAGAAATCCTATCCGGGACGTGCAAGGGACCGAAGCGCGACATCGTGCTGCTCAATTCGGCGGCCTCGCTCCTCGCGGCGGGTCTGGTCCCCGACCTGAAGGCGGGAATCGCGAAATCCGCCGAATCCATCGACAGCGGCGCCGCCCTTGAAAAACTCAACCGGCTCATCGAGTTCTCCGTGGCGTAGCAGGCGATGGGAAGCGGGGAAGGACGCTAATCCAACGGCGCGTCGCGGCGGCTCTGGATGATCGGCTTCGGGGTCCGGTTGTAGACTTTGGAATGTGGCGGCACGGAATGGATAAGCCACACGTTGCCGCCGATGACGGAGTCATGCCCGATGACCGTCTTGCCTCCGAGAATCGTCGCCCCCGCGTAGATGACCACGTTGTCTTCGACATCGGGATGGCGCTTGATTCCCTTGATCAAGTTGCCGTCCTCGTCTTTCTCGAACGAAAGCGCGCCGAGCGTCACACCCTGGTAAAGTTTGACGTGCGAACCGATCGAACAGGTCTCGCCGATGACGACACCCGTGCCGTGGTCGATGAAAAAACCGGGGCCGATCTTCGCGCCGGGGTGGATGTCGATGCCGGTCTTCGAGTGGGCGTATTCGCTCACGATACGCGGAATCAGCGGAACGCCGCGCAGATAGAGTTCATGGGCGATCCGGTGCGCGGTGATCGCGATGATCGCCGGATAGCTCATCACGACCTCCATCGTGGAACGTGCGGCGGGGTCGCCTTCATAGGCGGCCCGGATGTCCTGCTGGAGGACATCGCGGATTTCCGGAAGCGAGGCGAGCAGTCCCGTAACGGTCTCCTTCGAAACCCCTTCGGCATCCGCACGTCCCGCGTAACGGTAGGCGCGCGTACACTGGTCGTGCAGGGAGTGCGCCAGTTCGCGAAGACGCGAACGAAACCGGTCCATACAGTCCGCCCCCCGGATCGGGCCGAACCCGAAACAGCCGGGATAGAACACCGAAAGGAACCCCTTGAACACCGCGATCACGGCCCGCGCCCCGGGCAGGTTCACGTCGCGTTCGGTGTTGGCCTCCCGTACACAATGGGCGCAGGGGGAGAGGCGTTCGGCAAGCGGGACGAGATTTTGTTCGAGCCAATCTTCCATAGTCAGCCTTCCTGGCGCACCTCGCGGGTGAGGCGCGCGATAATCCGCGAGGAGCCGAGCGTCTTGAATCCGAACAGGCGGAGGAGGCGTTCGACGATTCCGCGCGAAATCGCATGAAGCTCCAGCACGCGGAGTCCCTGGTCGCGGCAGAGGTCGAGGAAATCACGCAACGTGAAGAGGTGGATGTTCGGCGTGTCGTACCATTCAAAGGGAAGCTGCTTCCCTTTCGGCATCCGACGTCGAAAGAGCAGATAGAACGGCACAATCCAGCAGCCGAAGTTCGGGAACGCCACGACAATCTCCCGCGCCACGCCCAGGATGCGCGTCATCAGACGGCGCGGACGGCGGATCGTCTGCAACGTCTCGCTGAGCAGCGCGACGTCGGCCACCTCCTCCGTCTTCGGGAGGGTGTAGAGTTCGCCGTCGAGGTCGTCCATGATCACGTCGCAGCCGGAGGCGATCGCGGGGATGACCCGTTCCACGTCGTACTCCACGCCGAACCCGGTACACCCGCGTTTGCGGGCGAGGATGTTGAGGAGCGTGCCATACCCGCAGCCAAGGTCGATCACGCGGCTCCCTTCCGGAACAAGCTTCACCACGCGGTCGTAATGGCGCAACTGCCAGTCGAGGAACGGGCGCTTGCCCTCCTCGTCATCCGGCTCGATGAACGAGCGGATGATGCGCTTGAGGTCGCAGATGTGCGTCAGGAAAGCGTCATGCCCGGCCGGCGCGTTCAAGTGGCAGTAGGAAACGCGCTTTCGATCCTGCACCAGCGCACGGACGATCTCCTGCGCCTGATCCGCGTTAAACAACCAGTCGCCGCTGAGCGAGACGATCAACATCCGCGCGGCAAGCGGGGCAAACGCCTTTTTCAATCCGCCGTACTTCTCGTCGGCGTCGAACTCGTCCATCGCCAGCGAAATGTGCAGATAGGAATTCGCGTCAAACCGCTGGACGAACTTCTCGCCCTGATACTTGAGATAACTTTCGATCTGGAAGAAGGTCGCGAAGTTCCGATCCATCTTCTTCTTGAAATCGGGGGCGTCCGCCGCCTTCTGCAACCATTCGGGACGCTTCTCGCGCCCGAACTTGTCCTCCATCAACTCCTGCGAAAGATAGGTGATGTGGGCGATTTTGCGCGCGCTGGAAAGCCCGGCGTCGGGCTGGTCCGACTGGCCGTAGTAGTCGCCGCCGTTCCATTTCGGATCCTTGACGATGGAGTTGCGCCCCACGATATCGAACGCGAGGGCCTGGGTCGTGAGGCACGCGGCCGAAGCGATCACCATCGCCTTGTCCGTCTCGTCCGGGTGGCGGATCAACCAGTCCAGCACCTGCATACCGCCGAAACTGCCGCCGACAAGGACGGCGAGATGGCCGATGCCGAGCTGTTTGAGCAACAGGCGGTGTACCTCCACCATGTCGGAGACCGTGATCTTCGGGAAACGGGAACCGTAGGGGTTCCCCGTCTGCGGATCGATCGACTTCGGACCGGTCGTCCCCTGGCAGCCGCCGAGGATGTTCGCACAGACCACCCGGTAGCGGTCGGTGTCGATCCCCTTTCCGGGTCCGACCATACCCTCCCACCAGCCGCTCGGCTCCGTCTCGCCCTGCCGGATTCCCGCGACGTGCGCGTCGCCGGTGAGCGCGTGGCAGACGAACACCACGTTGGACTGGTCGGGGGTTTCGCGCCCGCAACATTCGTAGGCGACCTCGATCTCGGGAAGAACGCCTCCCTTCTCCAGGCGGAACCCGCCCTCCGGCAGTTCCAGTTTCAAATGCCGGGTCTCGACGACCCCCACGCATGATTCGATTTGTTTCGTATCCTTGGTCATTCTCCTTGCACCCTCATCCCGGACCGCAGGCGCTCCAAGCCCACCCCTCCGTTCACAAGAGAGCGGTTAGTCTACCATACAATTTCGAAACAGGCGAATGAAAAATATCTTCTTGAAAGTCCGAAACGGGGCGGCTATACTAAGGGCAACGAATCGCGCCGAAAGTCGAAATACGGAAAGGACAGGCGCGGTCCGCCACAGGGAAAGGTCGCGCATGATCTCCAGAATCCTTTTGTTTACGGCGTCCGTCTCGTTTCTTTTCGCATCCGGGTGCAGACCGGGCGACACCGCGAGGCGTAAGTTCGCCGCCGGTTTTTCCGCCTATCGCGACGGCAACTACGCCGCCGCCGAAGCCGCGTTCAGAGAGGCGGCGAACGCACCGCACGCCCCGGTCGAAACGTTGTACCTGTTGGGCGTGTCGCGCCTCCGCCTCGGACAGCTGGACCCGGCGAGCGACGCTTTCCACGCGGCCCTCAAGAGCCGCCCCAAACACGGCGAATCGCTCGCCGGGTTGGGCGAGATCGCCTACCACCACGGCCAGTTCGACGACGCGCTCCGTTACTACGGGCAGGCCCTCCAGGCGCAGCTTTCCACCGCCGAGGCCCGCGCCGCCGTGCATAACGGGATCGCCCTGGTCTATTCCGCGCAGAAGAATCTGCCGTTCTGCCGGCTGAACCTGCTCCAGGCGCAGCACACCGCTCCCAAATACGCGCCCACCTACTACAACCTCGGCATATTCTACAGCGACGCCTACAAACTCTACGAAGAGGCAAAAGACCAGTTCAAGCTCTTCCTCGTCCTCGCCAAGGCGAAGGATCCGAAAGCCGAAATAGCGAAAAACAAAATCACCCGGCTCGAAGCCTTCATCCGCCGGAACGCGCCTAAACAGCCGGAGACGCCGGTCGACAAGGCGGCGTTCGACAAACTGATCGAGGCGGGAAGCGAGTCCCAGGCGGCGCACGACTACCCCCGCGCGATCCACTCCTTCCAGGAGGCGATCAAGAAAGACCCGCGTTCGTTCACCGCGCAGTGGGGGCTGGCGATGGCCTGCAAGCACAGGGGCAAAAACATCGAGGCGCTCGAGGCGTTCCGTGCGGCCGCCAAGTTGAATCCGACCCACCTGGAGTGCTACGCCAACGCGGCGACGCTCGGCTTCCTGTTGAAAAAATACGATGTCGTCGAGGAGGCCCTGAACACCGCCCTCGCCCACAGACCGCACAATACCGCCATGCTAAAACAGACCGCGCTGCTGTATTCCTACCAGGGGCGGAAAGAGGAATGTCGCGCCTACGGGCGGTTTTACCTCTCGCTGTTGAAGAAGGACGAGAGCGACCCCGCGTTCGAAAAATGGCTGAAAACCTTATAGGAGGCGGAAACGATGGAAGAATTTTTCGCCTCCCTTTCCGGCTTGGACTACGTGGTGCTGGGTATCGTCGTCCTGCTGGTGATCCTCGGCTTCCGGCGCGGGTTCTCCGGTGAACTCGGACGCCTCTTCGGCGTCCTGGCGGCCGCCGCGACCCTGTTCTTCGGGTACGCCCCCGTCAAAGGCTGGGTGGACGGGATGCAGCTCTTCAAGAACTCGGCACTCGCCACGCAGCTTCTGGTCCTAATCTGTATGCTTGTGCTCTGCATCTCCGTCTGGCTGCTGGTGAAGAAGCTGCTGTCCGATGCCGTGAAGACGGTTCTCAAGCAGCCGTTCGACGCGATTCTCGGCGGCTTCATCGGCGGGCTGAAGGCCGTCCTCGCGCTTTCCCTGATCTGCACGTTCGGCGTCCTCTCGCCGAACACCGCCTTCACCTCCAAGCTTCAAGAAGGGTCTGCCTTCGTCATGCGCCTGGTGGAACTTGTCAAACCCTGGCTCCCCCTCGCCGAAGCCGTCCATCCGAATTCCCCCGCCCCGCATGACCCCGCTCCCTGAACAAGACGAAGACCTGATGCGGCTCGTCCGCGACACGAACTCCCACGCCGCATTTGAAACGCTCGTTAGGCGGCACACGCAGAATCTTTTGAACTATTTCACGCGTTGCGGCGTTCAACAGGATGTGGAGGATCTGGCGCAGAAGGTTTTCCTCCGGCTCTACCGTTATCGCGAAAGGTACAAGGTCACGGCGAAATTCACCACGTTCCTGTACCTGATGGCGCGGCAGGTCTGGATCGACGACCTCCGAAGCCGTTCACGGCGCGAGCAGGAGTTCACCGATGCGCAGGACGAGGGACGGAACATCGCCGAAGACCGCCCGGTGAGCGACGCCGGCCACATCGACAACCGGACGGATGTCCAGCGCGCGCTGGACGCCCTGCCCGATGCGATGCGGCAGGTCGTGGTGCTGGGGGCGTTCGAGGAACGCCCCTACGCCGAAATCGCGGAGATCCTGGGCATCCCGGAGGGGACGGTGAAGTCGCGGATGTTCAACGCTCTCGCGAAGATGAAGGCTTTTTTGATGGATGATGAATCGGACGCAGGGGAACGCAAGGAGTAAGGAAATGACACTGGAAGAACACTTGTCGGAATTGGGGTCGGTCGAACGCGAAGCGTTCAGCGGTATCGTCGCAGGACTTCGCGCACTCCCCGTCCACGCGCCGTCGGACGGCTTTTTCGCCCGCGTCATGGACGCGGTGAAGGAGGAAGACGGGAAGGGACGTCGCGCAACCTACGGGGGCGGCATTTTCCGTCGCCCTTCCCCCGCTGTCTGGCGGGGCATCGGCGTGGCCGCTCTCCTCGCGCTCTGTTTCTGCCTCGCGGCGCTCTTCGGACGGCGCGGCGCGCAACCGGCTGTAAACGATGACGCCCTGGCTTGGATTCGTTCGGTGCAGGAGAGCGACGGTTCCTGGCTGCCCTCCCGCCACGGCGGGGACAACGCCTACCGTCCCGCCCTGACCGCGCTTGCCGCGCTCACCCTGGAGGAGGCCGGCGGCGCCAATTCATCCGTCGATTCCGCCTGCCGCGCCCTTACCGCGATGCAGGCTGCGGACGGAACGTTCGGCGGTCGCGACCGTGTACAGGCGTACAACACCGCCGTCTCCACCTACGCGCTCGCGGTACTCGCCCCCGCCCACAACGGTGTCCGCGACGCACTCGCCCGCGCCGTCCGGGCACTGGCGGATACACAGTCGCCGACCGGCGGCTGGGACTACGGCGGCGGCAAAGACGGCAACTCCGCGTTGACTGCGTGGAGCATCCGCGCCCTCGCGGAAGCCGAACGACAGGGCATCACGGAAGCCCGCGTACCGTTGCGCCGTGCATTGCGCTGGATGCGCGACCTCACCCGCGAAACAGGGGCGATCGCCTATCATCGCGGCTGTACGGCATCCGAGTCGGAAAGTCTACGGGCTCTCGCCGCACACGCCTTGATGACGGCGGGCGACCGTTTCACCGGGCTTCCCGAACTAGGGAAACATCTCGCGGCGGGGTTGAAAACCTCCGCTCCGCAAGCCGTAGACGGATACCGCGACTACGCGAAAGTACTGGCGTTCAACGCGGCGGGCGACCATGCGAAGGCGGAAGCCGTCCTCGCCGACTGGCGTCCGGACGCGGTTCACGACGCATGGGGATCGGTCGGCGGCCGCGTTTATACCGAAACCATGCGGCTTCTAGCCCCCCGGTGCAATTGAGCGGTTCGCGAAGAGTGTGAAGGGACGCGCTTTGTCGCGTCCGAGACTCCGTGTGAACGTGCGTTACCGCACGCTCACACTCCACGTGACGGCGGGCTTGGCGAGTTTCGCGACACCCGTGCCCTCGCCGTCCACGACCACGCCCGTAATCTTGACCGTGAACTTCTTGAGCTTGCCGCCCTGGAGGGCGTAGAGCTTGAAGCTTCCCTTGAAGAGGCCGGTCTTCGGCGTGTAGGTCAACTTCATCGCGGAACGGTTCGGCTTCTTCGGATCGTTGTCGCCGCTCAACGCGCCCTTCGCGTACTTGATGGACGCCGCCTTGTCGAACACCCACTTGCCGCCCTTCACGCGGACAGGTTCGCCGTCCGGCAATAACGCCTCAATCGTTCCCGGCGGGAGGGTTGCGCCTGTCGCAACCATCACCCGCGAATCCGTCCGCGTCCAGTTACCGCCGACCTTCGCAGCGGCGACCGTGTACGCGCCGACAGAGCCGTCAAAGCCGTCGTCGCCGATGACGAGTGAAAGCGTCCCAAGTCCCTTCACGTTCAGATTCGCCGAAATCGGCCTATCCGCCGGGACGTTGAACGCCGCCGCCTTCAGCGCCCGCTTCTTCCCGTCCAGCAGCGTGACCGCGCCGGAAATCTTGGCGTTGTGTTTCTTCGCGTTCGGCTTCGCGACCTTCAGCTGAACCACGCCCGCGACCTTTCCGTCCGCGTCGTAGACCGCGCCGTCCAGCACCACCGCCTTCTTCGCC
>JAGAEL010000138.1 GCA_017613085.1 Kiritimatiellia bacterium
GTCGAAATCCCTCGGAAAAACACACATGGGAATACCCCTTTCCCCGCCTCCCTTCAAACTGCCCTCTTAAATAGCTTGACCACAATGGGTTATGTGTGTTACTATCCGAAATGTTCTTTGAGCCGAAAGGCAATTGAGACTTCGGGGAGAATCTGATCATAACGACCGAAACGAGTAAACATCCGAAATGTTCTTTGAGCCGAAAGGCAATTGAGACTCAATCTTTTCGTTAAAAACCGTAACGTTCAGCTGACCAATCCGAAATGTTCTTTGAGCCGAAAGGCAATTGAGACCAACTCGGGAGAGAAACATCGCATCCGTTGCGAGGCGATCCGAAATGTTCTTTGAGCCGAAAGGCAATTGAGACTGATTATCGCGATCCCGGAAAATACGAACTGGTCTCACACAAATCCGAAATGTTCTTTGAGCCGAAAGGCAATTGAGACGTACCACCGGCGGCAACATGAAACTCACCGTGCACGGTTGATCCGAAATGTTCTTTGAGCCGAAAGGCAATTGAGACGAGGGCGTCATCAATAGAACCTACGTCGCCAAATCCGATCCGAAATGTTCTTTGAGCCGAAAGGCAATTGAGACTTCTAATAACTCCCTTATTTCCTTTAAGTCCAAACGCTCAATCCGAAATGTTCTTTGAGCCGAAAGGCAATTGAGACATTCTCCAACTCCAAAGACTTTGTCTTTTGCTTCGTCATCCGAAATGTTCTTTGAGCCGAAAGGCAATTGAGACTCTCTAGGCGCAACCAAAACAGGACGCTTGCGACCAACATCCGAAATGTTCTTTGAGCCGAAAGGCAATTGAGACCGGCGAATATGTTGAGCGCATCCCTCACCCTGCTCGTCCATCCGAAATGTTCTTTGAGCCGAAAGGCAATTGAGACTGGCTTAGACGAACTTAACATAACGTGTAATATGCGCAAATCCGAAATGTTCTTTGAGCCGAAAGGCAATTGAGACGGATGCCGACACAAATATCCTGGCAGCCGGATACAGGAGATCCGAAATGTTCTTTGAGCCGAAAGGCGATTGAGACGTCACATAGAGGTCGGTGGCTTCAAGGACGGTGGCTGCGCAATCCGAATTGTTCTTTGAGCCGAAAGGCGATTGAGACCTTGCGGCGTGTTAAGGCTTTCAGACGTCTGTAGCACTTCATCCGAATTGTTCTTTGAGCCGAAAGGCGATTGAGACAGCTCCACGTGGTCGGCGAACATGTTTAGTACCTCCCTCATCCGAAATGTTCTTTGAGCCGAAAGGCGATTGAGACGGGAGAGTGCCCGGCACACAGAACATTTGAATCGTTCTTTGAGCCGAAAGGTGACCGGGGTATGTGCAAGGACAGGGTGGTCTTGTAACATCGGGGCTTTGATTTGGAAGTCGGTTTGACAGCGGCGGGGAGGGGTGGTATAGTCACGTCTTGATGAAAAAAGGAGAAATACGTATGAAAAGGGGAAGGAAGGGCGGTCATGCCGTCGCGTTCTTTTTGTTGTGTGCGGCGGCGTGTTCGCCGCTGTCCACGGTGTATGCGCACCCGTTCCGCATAGACCTTTCGGGGGAATGGGAGTGCGCGGGGACGAACTTCACCGGTAAGGTGCGGCTTCCCGGTACGCTGGCGGACGCCGGGCTCGGCACGCTCCAGACGCCCGCGCATTTCGCGGCGTATACGGAGCGCACCGCCAAGACCGGTTTCGCCCTCCGCTACAAGTATTACGGCACGGCGGTCTATTCGCGCACGATTTCGCTTTCGGCGGAGGCCGCCGCCAAACCGCTCGAAGTGTTTCTGGAGCGCGTGATGTGGACGAGCCGGTTGAAGATCGACGGACGCGAATTCGGCTTCTGCGACTCCCTCGGCACGCCGCACGTCCACCGCATCCCCGCCGGGGCGCTCGCGCCGGGCGGGCATCGCGTCGAAATCGCGATCGACAACACGAAGCAGTACGGGGTCGTGATGAAGGCGCACGGCTACGGCGAGTGGATGCAGTCCGTCTGGCACGGCGCGATCGGGAGGATCGAGCTGCGCGAGTCGAATCCGCTCGAGTCCGTGCGCGTGTTCGCGGACTTCCCGGCGCACGGCAGGGTGCGTTTCGAGCTGCCGGAGGGTTTCGCCGCCGATGCGGCGAGCGTGACTTCCGACGCCCTCTCGTTCACCGGTTTCGAGACGGTGCCGTCGCCCTACGCCGAAGGGCGCGTGATGGTGACGGCTTCGCTGGCGGAGGAGCCGCAGTCCTGGGACGAGTTCAACCCGCGCCTCTACGCCGTCACGTTCCGCGACGCGAAGGGCGGGTTTGAAAAGACGGTGCGTTTCGGGTTCCGGACGCTGGGTCGCAAGGGCAACCGGTTGATGCTCAACGGGCGCGCCCTCTTCGTCCGCGCCGACATCGACAACTGCCACTTCCCGCTCACGGGGTATCCCGACATGGCGAAGCGCGAATGGAGGCGCTTCTTCACGATCCAGCGCAACAACGGCATGAACGCCATCCAGCTCCACACCTGGACGCCGCCCGCCGCCGCGTTCGAGGCCGCCGACGAGCTGGGCATGATGGTGTTCTGCGAACTCGGCTACTGGAACGAGCGGGGTTGCCCGTCGAGTTTCGCCGGGCACGGGAACGCCGCGCTCGATGACTGGCTTCAGCGCGAGCTGAAGGCCGTCGCCGACGCCTACGGCAACCATCCGTCGATGGTTGCCACCTCGTTCGGCAACGAACTGGGGTTCTGCAACTTCGCGGCGCTCGACAAATGGATGGCGGCGCACAAGCAGTACGACCCGCGCCGGCTCGCGATGTGTTCGACCGCGCGCAAGGTCGTCCCGAGCGACGACTTCATGGTGACGCACAAATATCCCGGACTCGGCGCGACGCGGGGCAAGATCGACGGCGGGGCGGACTACGATTACGAGAAGGTTTATTCCAAGACCCCGATCCCCGTGGTCGCCCACGAGATCGGGCAGTGGCCGGTCTATCCCTTGTGGGACGAGCAGATCCCGAAGTTCAACGGGCTTCTCGTCCCGTGGCGGTGGCCCGCGTTCCGCGAGGCGGCCGTCTCGAACAACACGTTCCGTTTCGTGCGCGAGTTCCACTCCGCCTCGATGCAGACGAGCCGCCACCTCTACAAGCTGGAGACCGAGGGATTCCTCCGTACGGCGTCGTGCAACGGGATCGAATATCTCGACCTGCGCGACTACACGGGGCAGGGCGAGGCGCTGATCGGCTGGTACGACGCCTTTTTCGACGCGAAGCCCGCGCTCGGCGAGGTGCCGCCGTTCTCGAACCTGATGCGTCCCGTGCCGTGCCTCGCGAAGTTCGCGAAGTTCCTGTGGACGACGAACGAGACGTTCACGGCGCGGCTTCTCGTGCGCAACGGTCTCGCCGAGGAGATCCCGCAGGGGACGCGCTGGCGCTGGTCGTTCGGCAGCCACGGGGGATGGGCCGTGGCAGGGAAGCCGATCCCGCCGGGAGAACTCGCGGACCTCGGCGGCATTTCCGTGCCGCTCGCGTCGTTCGCCGCGCCGGTCCGGGCGGAGCTCTGCTTCGGCGACAATTCCTGGCGCGTCTACGTGCTGCCGCGCATACCCGTCGTCGGCGAGCCGCCGCCGGCCTGCGTTCTCGTGACCTCCGACCCCAAGGCGGCGCGGAAGGCGCTTGCGGCGGGCGGCCGCGTGGTCTACACGGGCAAGAGCGCGAAAAGCGACATCACGACGTTCATGCCGATCTACTGGTCAACCGGGCTGTTCGCGACGAACCGCAAGCACATCGGTTTCGGCGCGGTGGTCGACGCCGACCATCCCGCGCTCGCCCCGACGGGGTGCGACTACTGGCTGGACGAGTTCTGGCGCAAGCTCTTCACGGACGGCAAGCGCCACGCGACCTCGCACCGGCTGGAGGGGCTGCCGGCCGACTTCCGCCCGCTCATCACGGTGGTGCCGGATCTCCACCACTCCTATTTCATCTCGCCGTTCTTCGAAATCCGGGTCGGGGAAGGGCGGCTGATCGTCTGCGGCCTCAACCTCGACGCGAACAGCACGGCGGCGCGGCTCTTCAGGCGGACGCTCTGGCGCTACGCCGCCTCGGACGGGTTCCGGCCGGAGTGGCGGGTCGGCATGGAGTGGTTCGACGGCTCGTTCCTTTCGGGCGGGGACGTGGCGGACGCCCCCGTGAAGCTCGACGCCGACACCCGGGACATGATGAACAAGAACTGAGGGGCGGCCCCCCGATGCAAAAACCCGAAAAATCCACACTTCACATCCCTTGGTTTTTCTGGTATACTACACGCCTGTTTTTTCATCTACAGAGGAACGAACCATGGATGCAGTTGCTACGACGTCTCTTACCGATGACCAGTTTACCGCTCTTCTCAAGCAGGATCCGGTTGCGTTGGATGCCGCGTTGGACATGATCGACGCGGCGAGTAAAGATGCCATGCTTGCCAAGAAAGCCACTGCCTGGGCGATCAAACTTGTCCAGCATTTCGCGGATACGGGGAATTTCGATTCGCTCTATCTCGTCGTCAAGAAGTACCACGAAGCGATCCGGAATCCGCTCGGGCCTACCGGCATCGGAAACCTGCTGCTGAAGACCTGCAAGAACCGCATGGTGAAGGCGATGCTCACGGCGGCGGGATTCGGCGGTGCGCAGGAGCGGAACCTGCCCGCGTGTTTCAGGCGGTTTGAAAACCTCCGGGACCTGCGCGACGGCGCCGCCGTGATCGACAAGGCGTGGGGATTCGGGATCGTCAAGCGGGTCGACGACTTCTACGGGCGCGTCACGATCGATTTCAACGGCCGCCCGAACCACGCCCTCACGTTTGCGACCGCGTGCGAAACGCTCATGCCCGCGCCGAAGGAGCATTTCTGGACCCGGTGGCACGAAACCCCCGAAGCGATCCTCGAGATGCGCGATAAGAATCCGGGCGACCTGGTCTGCGCCGTCCTGCAGAGTTTCGGGCCGATGCCCGTGCAGCGTCTGGAGGATATCCTCGAAAAGGCGAAGGTTCTCTCGAAGACCGGCTCGGCCGAGGGGAACGGCGTATGGAAGAAGTTCTGGGAGGCGGCGCGGCGCGACCTCAAGAACAACAAGCACGTCTTTATCCCGACGCGCCGCACGGACAACCTGCAGTACCAGGTGAAGGCGGAGGATTACGGGGAGGATTACTTTGCGCGGCTGGCCAAGAACCGCGATCCGGAGGGGATCCTCGCCGCCGTCGCCGAGTTGCGCGAGAACGGCAAGTTCGCGAAGCCCGCCTCCGCCGCCGACGACGGCGCGGCGGAAGCACCCGCGCCGAAGGCGGCCCCGCTCACCCCGGAGCAGACCGCCGTCCTCCAGAACCGCCTTTCTTTCGCCATCCGGGGAGCCGCGAAGATCCGGATGCCGCTGTACGCGCGCTGCGCGGTCACCATCGACAGCCTCGGTTACCCGGAGCCGCCGCTGCAGGAGATGCTCGACAGCCTGTGGGCGGACAACGCCTATATCCACGCGGGCTACAAGCTCTCCGTCCGCGACACCGACGCCATGATCGCCCTCCTGCTCAAAGGCGGCGACGAGGCGGCGGCCCGTATGCTGGAAGCGGTCAACTACCGCGAGGCGAACCACGACCCCGAACACCCGGCGATGTGCTGCACGATGGTCAACGCCGTGCTGGACGCGCTGAAGGATACGCCTTCGACGCCCGAAGTCCTTTCCGCCGTCGCGACGTATCTGGAGACGCTGAACGAGGATGCCCCCGCCGCCGCAGAGGGCGCGGATGCGTTGGACCGCTGCGCCGCGCTGCTGGGCGTGAAGCGGGAAGAGCTGCCCGAGGGGATTCCCGCCGCCGCGATCACCTGTTACGCGCTGCTGAAGCTTGCCAACGCGCCGTTCGCGGTCGTCGCCTGGTACTTCCGCAACCGGAAGTCGCTCGGAAACTGGAAACTCCAGGTGCCCGTGATCCGCCTGATGGATCACGGCATCGCCTTGATCGAGATGAGCGCCACCGGCGAATCGCTTCACGCGCAGAACTACCTGAAGCAGCTGCTGGATTCGGATGCCGAGTGGAAGGACATCATGGGGCGTCTCTCCGACCAGGAACGCCGTCTCCTGTTCGAGCGCATCCAGGCCTCCGCCACGATGGAGTCCTCCTTCCAGCGCAAGCTCATCGGGCACATGCTGGAGTGTGACGATTCGTTGAAGGCGTTCAAGCGTTCGCCTGCGCAACGCGAGAAGGTTCAGACGCGCTTCACCAGCCTTCACTCCATGGCCGACCGCCAGATGCGCTACAAGCGCCTCGTCGAAGTCGAAATGCCGCTCAACCGCAAGGCCATCCAGGAAGCGAGGGAGAAGGGCGACCTCAGCGAAAACGCCGAGTACCAGTACGCGAAAGACCGGGAGCGCGAGCTGCTGCAGCAGCAGGCGGCGCTCTACCAGGAGATCAAGCGGATCAAGGAGACGGACTTCGCCGACATGCCGACGGACAAGGTCGGACCGGGCGTGGCCGTCACCATCGCCCTGCCGGACTCCACCGAAGAGACCTACTCGATTCTCGGCGAGTGGGACTACGACGAGAAGTTGAACATCATCTCGAACATCACGCGTCTCGCCAAGGCGTTGGAAAACGCCAGGGTCGGCGACACGGTGACCATTCCCCGTCTCGACGGCGAAGTTCCCGCCACAATCAAGGAAATCGCCCCGTTGAGCGAGGCTGTCCGTAACTGGATCCACACGATCCCGGCTGAATAACCGATTTACGCAAGGAAGTCTGACATGGGTACGTCAACCACGAAGAAGGCATCCAAACCGAAGGCCGCACCGGTAAAGAAGGTGTCGAAGCCTGTTTCAAAGCCCGTCTCGAAGCCCGCCGCCAAATCGGCCGCGAGACCTTCGGTCAAAGCGCCGGCGAAAGCGGCTCCCGCGAAAAAATCGGCGGCGGTGAAGAAGCCGACGCCGAAGCCGCAGAAGGCGGCCGCGCCGAAAAAGTCCGCTCCGGCGAAAGCGGCTTCCGTGAAAAAACCGGTGGAGAAGAAGCCGGTGCTGAAACCGCAGAAGGCGGTTGTGTCGAAGAAACCCGTGCCCGCCCCGGAGAAGGCGAAACCGGTTTCTTCTGCGCTCGCGCCCGTGTCTGAGCCCGCGAAGAAAAAGCAGCCTTCCGCGCCGCCGCTCTACCCGATGGTCAAGACCGCCGCGCAGACGAAGAAACTGCAGTCGAAGAAGGAACTGCCGAAGACCGTGGAGCGTTTCATCGACGCGGAACTGCAGGAATTCAAACATCTGCTGCTCTCTTGGTACGAGGACATCCGGAACAAGATCGGTTCGATGAAGGATTCCGCCTTGAAGGGGACGGAGGACGTCAACCCCGAAGAGGACGGCACGGATGCGATCATGCGGCTGAACACCCTTGCCGAGGTTCACACGCACCAGGAAACCCTCGCGAAGATCAACGAGGCCCTGAAAGCGATCGAGCGCGGCACGTACGGTATCTGCGAACACTGCGGCCAGCTGATCCGCAAGCAGCGCCTTCAGGCGCAGCCGTTCTCGAAGACGTGCATCAAGTGCCAGACGGAACTTGAGCGCGCCCGGAAGTTCGAGTAGGCCGCCGCCATCATGCGTAGCTATCGGAAAGAAACCTTCGCTTTTGTCGCCTTCGCCCTCCTGTTCGTCCTGTTGGACCAGACGACGAAGGCGTTGGCGGTTCTGCATTTGAAACCGAATCCTCCTTACGAGGTTATACCGGGATTCTTCCAGCTTTGTTACGTGGAAAACCGTGGCGCGGCGTGGGGGATGATGCAGGGATGGGCGTATTTGCTCGCGGGGTTTTCGATCCTCACGCTGGTCTGGCTGGTCTGGCAGGCGAAACGCCTTTTCTTTCCCTTCCGCGCCGGGTGGCTCACCGCCGCCCTTTTGTGCGGGGGGATTGTCGGGAACCTCATAGACCGCCTCTTCCGTGGGCGCGTTATTGATTTTCTTGATTTCTACCATGGGAATGTCCACTTCCCGGCGTTTAATGTGGCAGATTCCTGTATCTGTGTCGGTGTCGGAGTGTTTCTGCTGACGCAGTTTCTGGATGGGCGGGGGGCAGTGCCCCCGCCCCCAC
>JAGAEL010000139.1 GCA_017613085.1 Kiritimatiellia bacterium
GTGGGCGTTCGACAAGGCGGCGTCCATCAAGTACGCGAAGGGCGTGTTGAGCGGCGACAACGACCCGAAGAAGCCGAACCGTTCCGCGATGAAGCTGACCTACACGCCGAAGACCGGCCTCTTCAAGGGAAGCTTCAAGCTCTACGCCCTCCAGGGCGGCAAGCTCAAGAAGTTCACGGTCAAGATCACGGGCGTGGTCGTGGACGGCGAGGGCACGGGCGTCGCGAAGCTCGCCAAGCCCGCCGTCACGTGGAGCGTGAGTGTGCGGTAGCGCACGCTCACGCGGCGACGAGTGACGAGAGAGGTGGAATGTGTTTGTCTCGTCCGGGTATCGGATGTCGGGCGTCGGATGTCCTATGCACCTCCCGGCTTACGGCTCCAATTGATTACGTCCGCCACCCTCCCGTGGCGGGCGTTAGGAATAACGCACCCAGCGGCGCGTGGGGACACGCGCCCTCCCAATCCTGTCAATCCTGTAAATCTTGTCGAAAAAGAAACCCCGCGCCTCTGAGCCGTGCGCTATTTGATGAGACTTCGGACACAAGAGATATCTCTATTCCCCACAAATCTTGTAGAATATTTGCGATATGTAGTATAAATTACCGTTGATTTATTGCAGTCTATTGTGTATAATTCCTCACGTTTCTTTCGGCGGACTATATCGGGCCACATGGGGAACGCAAGGAGAAATCAGCAGATGAACAAGTTTACGACCATAATCGAAGACCAGAAGAAGGAACTCGCCATGATGCTTGGCGAGAAGGGGGTTATCGTCCGCCAGAGGGAGAGCGGGCTCGTTCTCGATAGTACCCTCGCCCAGTTCGTGACGGGAATCCGCCGCTGCGGAAAGTCGGTTCTCTGCCGCTCGGCACTCGCCAAGGCGGGGGTGGATTTCGGCTATGTCAACTTTGATCATCCGGGGCTTTCCCGCATCACACCAGGCGACTTGAACGAGATTTTCAAAGCCCTCTATGTGGTCTATGGCGACGTTCAGTATTTCTTTTTTGATGAAATCCAGAACGTCCCCGCATGGCAGCTTTGGGTGAACACGCTTTTGCGGCAGCGCAAGCACATCGTTTTGACGGGTTCAAATTCGAGGCTTCTCACCGACGACCTTGCAACGCACATGACCGGTCGTTTCATCGCCACTGAATTGCTACCGTTCTCGTTTGCGGAATACCGGATGTGGTTGAAACGAGGGGAGGTTCAGACCTCAGTTGACCGGGCGCAGTTGCGGCGTGACTACGACCGTTACTTTCTCAACGGCGGGATGCCGGAATCCTTTCCGTATCCAGACGTTCGGGAATACATTTCAAACCTCTACCACTCGATACTGATGCGCGACGTGCTGAATCGCCATCGAATCAATGACGCCCAGCGGTTTCTGGACGCGGCATACGTCGTGATGAACAATGTGGCGACGGAGCTTTCATGCAACCGGCTTGCCGGACAGCTCGGAATAAAGAACGCGGGGACTGTTCAGACATATATCAACTATCTTGTGGAGGCCTATCTGATATACACCCTGCGGATGTACGGAAGCAGGGCATACGAACGCACACGCATCGGCAAGGCGTATGCAATCGACCCGGGATTCATCAGCTATTTCAGCGGATTCTCCAACACGAACGACAATTTCGGGAGACGGCTTGAGAACATCGTGTTCTTGCAGTTGTACCGTATGCAGCACGACACGGATTCCGAAGCGTTTTACTGGAAGGACGAGCGGCATGAGGTCGATTTCCTGTTGCGTCGCTACAATCAGGTTTGGAAACTGATACAGGTTTCCTACGACATCTCGAACGAGAAGACCCGCAAGCGCGAACTCTCGGCGCTGTTTGCGGCAGGGGCGAAGTTGAAGTGTAACGACCTCACGCTGATAACCGACCATGAGAACGGTGAGGAGACGCACGACGGGATGAAGGTGCGGATTGTCGATGTGGTCACTTGGCTCATGGAATCCCCCGCCGAGAAGATGCCTGATGAGTAAGATAAAATGACAGGATTAACAAGATTGGCAGGATTAGAAGAAACTAAAAATCCTGTCAATCCTGTAAATCCTGTCGAAAAAGCCCCCCTCGCCTTTACGCAATAAGGATTCATCAAATGAACAAAATAGCGTAAAATATGTCAATACACTGAATAAAATGACAGGATTGACAAGATAGACAGGATTAGAAGAAACGAAAAATCCTGTCAATCCTGTCAAACAAAACGCCGCATCAACCATGTACACGGCGCGTGGGGACACGCGCCCTCCCGCACGAGAGGCGACAGTCACCACTCGGTCGCGACGGGGCGCGACCCTCCCCCGTTCCTCCGCGTCTCTGCGCGTGAGATAAAAGACCGGTTGTACGATTCGTGGAGGTGTCCGCACGGAAGAGATGGGGCCAAGTCTTTGTTTGACCATTTAGGAGAGGGGGGGTATACTGTCGTTCGTTTTGGTACGGATGGTTTTGTGGAAGTTTCAAGAGAAGGGGTGACGGCGTATGTGTACGTTTCTTTCCAAGGTTAACGAAAACAGGATGATTGCGTTTTGTGTCGCGGCGGTTTTGTTCGGCGCGGCGGATGTCGCCGCACGGAACGTTTCGCTTGACTTGCGTCCAGCAAAGACGGCGCGGCGAGTCTTCGCCGCCGCCCCTTCCGTCCAAGACGATGCCGTGCGCTCCTTCCGGCTTGACGCGGGCGCGGCGGAGGTCGGGGAGGTGGCTCTCGGCGATGAATTGACGTTCACGCTTTTCGACGACGTAGTCCTTACGTTGACGCTGAAGGAGAGGATGCAGTCGCCCTTCGAGGGGGATGCCTTCCTCGCGGAGGTGTCGGGGTACGAGGGCATGAAGACGGCGGTTGTCTTGCGTACCGCCGAGGGGCTCACCATCGATGTGCAGGATTTCCGCAGGGACAAGGTGTACAAGGTCGTTTCGATGCCGACGGGCGTGAAAGTCTCGGAAATCGAATCCTCCCACGAAGGGAAATGCGGATGCGACGCGCTTGAACCGCCCGTTCCCGGAAGGGGGATGTCTTCTTCGCTTCCGCAGGTTTCGCCTCCGCAGTTTACCGCCGCCGAGCAGAGCGACACGTGTATCGACATTCTGGTTGCCTATGATAAGAATGCGGCGGTATACGCGGGTAAGGAAGGCGGGTTGACGAACTTTGCCCGGATCGCGGTGCAGAAGATGAACGCCGCCCTCGCGAACACCGGACTGGACGAGAGCTTCCGCTTCCGCCTGGTGGGCGTCTGTGCGCTTGAGGTGTCGTCCGTCGATGTGCATGAAGTGCTTAACGCCGTCACGGCGGGTCAAGACGGATGGGCGGAGGTGAATACCGTCCGCGAGGCGGTCGGAGCGGATATCGTGACAACGCTCATCGACACGGGGTCTGCCTCCGGGACGACGGGGTACGGATGGACGCTCTCTTACCCGGAGGTTTGGATGTTCGGGGATTCGGCGTACAACGTTTGCGCGATCCGGAGTGTCGCGAAGTCGCACACGATGACGCACGAGTGCGGACACAACCTCGGCGCGGGACATTCCGACAAGCAGAGCACCCAGCGGGGACCGCAGCTCTATCCATACTCCTCCGGCTATTTCTTCACTGCGGGCGGCAGGGCTTACTGCACGATCATGGCGTACGCGGGCGAAAATCCGAGCGGCGCGAGTACGGTGACGGTTCCCTACTTCTCCTCCCCGAACTACACGTACGAGGGAGTCCCGGTCGGCGACGAGACCCATGACAACACGCGGACGCTCGCCCAGACGTTTTCGGATGCCGCCAACTGGCGGGTGCAAAGGGTCCCGATGTCCTACGACATTGTTTTCGAGCCGGCGGTCGGCACGATGATCGACGGCTCGCTCGATGTTACCCTTATCCCCGGCAAGGCGGGGACGCCGATACGCTACACGCTGGACGGCAGCGACCCGACGGCGGATTCCCCGCTGTACACCGGCCCGATCACGCTCACCGGGAACACGGTGATCAAGGCGGCGACGTTCGTGGACGGCCAGTGTTCCTTCCCGTTCGAGGCGGCCTATTATTCAAAGACGGACTTCGGCTACGCGCTCGGTCTCCCCGAACTCGAATGGAGGGCGAACGGCGACTGGCGCGTGCAGGTCACGAACACGCTGGACGGCGTGGCGGTCGAGACGCCAAATGTCCCCGGCGCCGTCGCTGGACTTTCGGCGAACATGACGGGGCCGTTGTCGATCTCATTCAACTACCGTCAGCCGGGGGGGCATACGGTGGAAGTCCTGTGCGACGGCGAGGCCGTGTGGAAGTCAACTTCATGGTCTGAAGGATGGCGCGGTGCGCTCGTCGAGATTCCGGCCGGTGATCACAACGTCACCTTCCGCGTGACGACGACGTTTGCGTATGCGAACTGTTTCGGGCTGGACTCGGTGCGCCTCCATTTCGTCCGTGCCCCCGTCCTTTCGCCCGCGACCACGGCGGATGCGGCCACCGCCCGCACGTTCGAGGAGGAGACGCCGGTGGCGATCACCACCGACGAGGAGGACGCGACGATTTACTATACGCTGGACGGCAGCGACCCGAACGGGGAAGGCGCCCTGCTGTATGACGGTCCCTTCTTTCTCAGCGGCTCCACGCGGGTGCGGGCGGTCGTTTCGGTGCCGGGGAAAGGCGAGAGCGCCGTCGTCGACGGCGTGTACCTGGATCGCCGTCCACCCCGTGCGGGCGAATGGACGCTGTGGGGTGAAGGCGCATACGGGGAGGTCGCGAAATCCGGCCGCATGATCGCGGAACTTTTCTGGGCGTATCCGGGGGACGACAACAGCAAGTTGCTGGAATCGGTAATGACGAGCGAGACCTTCACGGCATGGGCCGCTGCGAACGGCGTCTATCTTCTGGCGGACTCCTGGGGCGGGAAGGAAGGCGCCTCGGGAGGGAGATTCTGGTCGCTGTACAAAAGTACCGGTTTGTATGCGGCGATCGGGAAGGAAAACTACGCGGAATACCCGACGTTTGTGTTTGCTTCGCCTTCGGGTGCCAGCCTCGGCGCGATGCTCGCCCGCACCGATTCCCCATACGCGATCAACGGAAGGTCTTACGGGGGGACGCCGGAGTCCCTTATCGACTGTTTCGCGTCCGTCCTCGGAGGCGTCCCCGCACGTGCGCCAACCGCCTCCGTGACGGACGCGGCGGGGCTGTCGTTTCCGTTCTCCGTGACCCTCTCCGACACGGGCGGAAGCGGCACGATCTACTACACGCTGGACGGCACGACACCGACGCGCGAAACCGGTGTCCGCTACACCGGGGCCATCACCATCCCCGCTTCGGGGACGACGCTCAAGGCGGTCGTGTGGCCCGACGGGGCGAACGCGGTTTCCGGCATCCCGCTCGTCCTCTCCTACCGCTCGTCCGGCGCGATCGTTACGGCGCCCGCGCCTGTATCCGGACTGACCGCCTCGCAGGGCGAATACGAATACGGGACGGTTCTCCGCTGGACGGCATCCGCCGGCTCGGTTTCCAACCTCGTCTACCGTAGCGAGACGACCGACCCCGCCGGGGCGACGTTGATCGGCACCACGAAAAAATGCCTGTACTGGGATCTGGAGGGCGATATCGGAAAGACCTACTGGTATTGGGTGACCGCCGTCAACGAATACGGTGAAAGCGAGTTTTCTGCGACGGTGTCCGGATGGCGGCCGGCGGTGTTCGCGATCGTGTACGATGCGAACGGCGGAACCGGCAGTATGCCCTCCCAGTCGTGCCGGGCCGGCGGAACCCTGATCCTCTCGGAAAGCGCCTTCCAATTCGCGGGACGCATCTTTGGCGGGTGGACGACACGTGCCGGCGGCGCGGTGGAGTACAGACCGGGCGATTCCGTCACGGTTTCGTCCGCCATGACGTTCTACGCCGTCTGGGAGCTTCCTCCTTTCGAGTTCGGCGGGGATGCCGAATGGACGTTCCTTGGCGGCGGCGTGTGGCAGAGCGGTTCAATCGGCGACAACCGCCAGACATGGATCCAGAAAACCGTCTCCGGTACGGGGAGGGTTTCTTTCGACTGGAGTTCGTCATCGGAGGTAAACCGCGACGAGCTACAGTTCTTCATCGACGGCAAGAGACGGGCGTGGATCAGCGGCGAGTCGGGCTGGACGACAAAATCATTCGACCTTACCGGTTCCGGTACCCACGTGTTGAAGTGGGTGTATGCGAAAGACGGGACGGGGCGTTCCGGTTCGGATTGCGGATGGATCCGTAATTTCGTGTGGACAGGGGCGAGTGGCGGTGCGACCCCTTCCGCCGGTGTGGGCGGTTCGACGTTCAACGGGTATGCGCTGGACGGAGACGGCGTGGTATCGGGGACGTTTGTCCTGGCGGTGAAGAAACCGAAGAAGGGGGCTTCTACCGCTGCCGCGACGTTGACGTTTGTTTCGCTTGCCACCGGCAAAAAGACGAAGATCAACGGCAACGTGACGCTGGCCACGGGGGAGGGAAGCGGTGCGCTCGCGGGATTGAAGGTCGGGACGAAGACGGTCGCCGGATCGGTCGCAAAGGTCGGGACGCTGACGGGCGGCGTGGATGCCGTGAAGGCGAAGGATTCCGCCGCGCTGGCGGTCTTGGCGAAGTTCAACGGGAAGAGTTACATCGTCGCGCTCGCGCCTGATCAGCCGGAGGGGTATACGCAGGGCGGTTATTCGACGCTGGCGATTACGCTGGCGGCGAAGGGCAAGGTGAAGGTTGCCGGTGTGCTGGCGGATGGTACGAAGGTGACGGCGACCGCGCAGATGACGGTAGGCGACACCGATTGTTCCGTTCCGGTCATCTACGCCAAGAAGAGCAAGTTCGGGTTCGTCGCCCGATTCGACAAGAACACACGCGGGTTGGTTGAGGTTACCGCGCTGACGACATGGAAGAACACGGCGAAACCCGCGTTCACGATGGCGTGGGGGGTAATCGGAAACGGTGCGAAGGGAACTCTCG
Organism: Kiritimatiellia bacterium; assembly: GCA_017613085.1. Taxonomy (GTDB): domain Bacteria; phylum Verrucomicrobiota; class Kiritimatiellia; order RFP12; family UBA1067; genus RGIG8368. Next base: position 6,940 of record JAGAEL010000139.1, read on the forward strand.
CCGGCGGGGTGAGGACGGTCTCGCTGGATGACGCGAAACTGTCGGGTTTTGTCCCGAACGCGATCGAGCAGACGCCGAAAGAAATCCCGGTGACGGTGAAAGGCACCAAGTGGGATGCGGGCAAGGCGGCGAAAGTCGCCTACAAGGGTGGCGCATTGACCATCGCGGGTACAAACGTCTCCGCCCTGAAGCTGACCTACACGGCGAAGACGGGGTTGTTCAAGGGGAATTTCACGGTCTACGCGGTGAAGGGCGGCAAACTCGTGAAAAACAAGTTCAACGTCTTCGGCGCGGTCACCGACGGTATCGGCTACGGCACCGCCGTCCTGAAAGGGAAGGGCAGCGTCGCCGTCACCGTCGAGTGACGAGTGGGGCGGGGCGTTCCGTCGCGTCCGTTCTCATGCGGCGCGTGGGGACACGCGCCCTCCCGGTGCGGACGCGACGGGGCGCGCCCCTCCCATTCTTTCCTCCGCGTGAGATAAAAACGACAACAAGGACAATGTTTGTCCCGGTTGTCTCGTTTGTCCCGGTTGTCCCTTTCCTCCGCGCCTCCGCATGAGATAAAGGACCGGTTGTACGATTCACGGATGCGCCTCTGCCCGCTAACCACTATTTTTTCGCCTTGTTCAATGGGGAAAAATATGCGAAAATCCTTTTCAAACAAAGGGCGCAACGGAAGCGCTGAATGGAGAAGAAACGATGGCAGCAACGAAAGGTAACGGGGTCTTCGCGGAATGGATGGTCGGCTTGTTCATGGTCGCCGTGCTGGCAATCCTGGTTTACTTCACCATTATCATCTCCGGCGTGGAGATGATAAACGGGAAAAGCAAGATCCGCCGTCTGGCCGAGTTTTCCGATGTCGGCGGATTGAAACTGCGCGACAACGTGGTGATGCGCGGTATCCCGATCGGTTCGGTGGATCAGTTGAGCATCCACAACGAGAAGGTGATGGCGACGCTTTTGTTAAAGCACGGTGTCCAAATCCACGAAGGGTACACGTTGACGGTGTGTCCCGGATCGCTTCTCGGAGGGAACTACCTCCTGATTACGGATGGCACCGGCGCCGTCCTGCCCGACGACGTGGTTCTAAACGGCGAGCCTCCCCGCAACTGGATGAACGATCTCGGCGAAATCGTCTCCGAACTCCGTTCTGCCGTCCGCGGTTCGGAGATCCGGTCGATTATCACGAACCTGGAGTCGACGACGGTTTCCATCAAGGAGATCGCCGGGCGGCTGGAGCAGGGCGAGGGGCTTCTCGGCAAGTTGATGTCGGACGATATGACCGTCTACAACGACCTCTCGAACAGTGTCGCGAACATCCGTTCCCTGACGGCGAAACTCAACAGCGGGACGAATTCGCTGGGACGGATCGTGAACGACAACGGCACCCTGTACGAAGACCTGCAGCGTTCGATCGCCAACCTCCGCTCCGTTTCCGGGCGGCTCGAAAACGGGGAGGGCACGCTCGGCAAGCTGCTCTCCAGCGACGATTCCCTGTACCGCGATTTGAAGGACAGTCTGGCGCACATCCGCAACGTGACCGCCAAACTCGATAGCGGGGAAAGCACGCTCGGCAAGCTTCTGGCGAAGGACAGCAAGGTTTACGACGACTTGGAGGCGACGGTGGAAAATCTCAAGGTCGTCACCGACCGTTTGAAGAAGGGCGAGGGGACGTTAGGCAAGCTCTCGACGGACGAGCAGCTGTATTCCGACGTGAAGGGGCTTGTGCGGGATGTCCGCCAGACGGTGGACAACTACCGCGACACGACCCCGATCACGGCGTTCGCCTCGCTCTTGATGGGCGGGCTGTAAGACTGGTTAAACGGAAGAACGGGTTATGGTTTTTAGCAATGTGCTGGATGCCGTCGGGAACACGCCGGTGATCGAGTTGAAGCGGATGTCGCCGCCGGGTGGCGCCCGGATTCTGGTGAAGTACGAGGGGTTGAACGTCGGCGGGTCGATTAAAACGCGAACGGCGCTGAACATGCTGAACGAGGCGGAGCGGCAGGGGTTGATTCACAAGGACACCGTGATCGTCGAGCCGACCAGCGGGAACCAGGGCATCGGGCTTGCGCTCGTCGGCGCGGTGCGCGGTTACCGGGTGATCATCGTGATGCCGGATTCCGTGAGCGAGGAACGCCGCAAGCTTGTCCGCCACTACGGCGCGGAGGTCCGGCTCGTACACGACGCGGGCAACATCGGCGCCTGCATCGCGGAATGTGTGGAGGTCGCGCTCCGGATGCGCGCGGAGAATCCGAACGTTTTTATCCCGCAGCAGTTCGAGAATCCCGACAACCCCGCCGCGCAGCGGAACTTCACCGCGCAGGAAATCCTGCGCCAGGTGGACGGGCCGATCGACGGTTTCTGTTCCGGTATCGGTACGGGCGGGACGATCACCGGTATCGGCGAAGTGCTCAGGACGCACAACCCCGGCATCACGATCTGGGCGGTCGAACCGCAGAACGCCGCAATCCTTGCGGGCGGGGACATCGGCACCCATTTGCAGATGGGGATCGGGGACGGCTTGATACCCGCGATCTTGAACCGGGAGATTTACAGCGAGATCTGTATCATCACGGATGAGGAGGCGATCGAGACGGCGAAGGCGCTGGCGCGCCTCGAAGGCCTGATGTGCGGGATTTCCAGCGGTACGAACGTCTGTGCCGCACAGAAGCTCGCCCGTAAGCTCGGTCCGGGGAAAACCGTCCTCACCGTCCTCCCGGATACGGCTGAACGTTATTTTTCGACACCGCTGTTCGAGGGGGAGTGACGGAACGGAAGGAACGGGGGAATGCCGACGGCGGAATGGATTTTTGAGCACATCGCGCCTGGATGGTTATGGGCGGCCGCGTTCCTGACGGCGCTTGTTTTTGTCGCGTTCTGGGCGTGGCGGTTCCTGCCGCGCAACGCGGCTTCCCTTGTGATTGCCGGCACACGGTTTGCGTTCCTTCTAACCCTGTTCTGGATCTTGCTCCTGCCGGGGAAGAAACATTCGTTGACGGAGATCGTGAAGCCGCGCTTCCTTGTGCTGCTCGACACGTCCGCCTCGATGACGCAGACGGCGGATGATACGCCCGCGTACACGAACCGGTGGGAGGCGGCGCGGGCAATGCTCGGTTCCGACGGGGTGAAACGGATCGCCTCGCGCTGTCTCGTGGAGGTCTATCCGTTTCAAAGCGATCTCGGGACGCCCCTCTCGCTGGAACAGGCCGCTTCGCTGAAGCCGGACGGGCGCGCCTCCCACCTCCATCTCTCCCTTGCCCGGCTCTTCGAGCGGCTTCGCGGCCAGACCGTCGCCGGCGTGATGATGCTGACGGACGGACTCGACACACGCGAGAAAAACGACCTCTGGGCGTCCGGCTCCTGGAAGGCCCCGTTATACGCCGTCCGTCTGGAAAAGCCGGGGACGCGGGAAGAACGCCCGGATATGCGCGTGGAAAACGTGGACACGCCGCACCGCGCGATTGTGGGCTGGGATACGCAGATGACCGTCACGATCTCCGGCCAAGGCGGGAAGGGGGAGCCTTTCCCCGTCGTCCTCTTGAAAAACGGGAAAGAGGTTGAAAAGGTCGCCGTGCAGCTTCCCCCCGAAGGCGGAAGCCGTGACGTGCAGTTCAAACTGACGCATCCCGCCGTCGCCGCCGAATCCTACCTTGTGCGGATCCCGGTGCTGCCGGACGAGGTGCAGACGAATGACAACGAGATGGTGGCGGCGGTCGATGTGCTGGACGCCAAGAACCGCGTCCTCTTCCTGGAAGATGTGCCCCGTTTCGAGAGTAAGCATTTTTCCCGCGCCCTTTTTGCGAACAAGGACATCACCCCGCTTGCTTTCTTCCAGATGCCGGACCGCATGACCGGCGCGAAGCAGTGGATTGCCTACGGAGACCGGCAGGGGGGGAGTTTCGACCTTACACCGGAACAGTTGCGCCTGAACAAAATCATGATCCTCGGCGACTTCGACGGCGACGCGCTCACGCCGGATCATTGCCAGGCCGTCTTGGAGTTTGTGGAGAAGGGGGGAAGCTTGATTCTTCTCGGCGGGCAGAAACTGTGGGGCGAAAACGGGATCGCGAAGACGGCGCTTTCCAAGCTTCTGCCGTTCACCCGTGCGGGCGGCCCCGCGTTGGAAGGGCGGTTCGCCGTGGAATGGACGGCGGAGGGCCGCGCGCATCCCGCCCTCGCGCAGAACAAGGAAATGCCCCAGGAACTCCCGCCCGTCCTCTCCGTGTTTGCGGGCGTGAAACTGTCGGGGGGCGCGTTCGCGCTCGCGAACGCGCGGACGGAACAGGGCGAAGCGCCGATCCTCGTTTCCCGCAATTACGGGCAGGGGAAGGTGCTTGCGGTTTTGACGGATTCGCTCTGGCGTTGGCAGATGCAGCCGGGGCAGGGGAAGGAGAAGCCGTATCCGAAGTTCTGGCGGCAGATCATCCAGTGGATGTCGCCCTCTGAAACGGAGATGGATAGGTATTTCCTGGAACTTTTCACGGATGCCGGCACGATCGCCGTCGGCGACCCTGCGGTCCTGCAGGCGCGTCTCGCACTCCCGCCGGGCGAGAAGCGGAAGGCGCGCCGCGTCGCGTGCAACGTCACCACGCCGTCCGACCGCGTGATCCCGCTGTCGATGGAAGGCCGGCTGGTGCGGGCGGCGGGCGGGGAGGAGATCCCCTCCTATGTCGTCGAATTCACGCCGGAGGAGCCAGGCACGTTCAAAGCGGTCGCGGAGGTCGAAATCGACGGTCGGAAAATCCAGTCCAGCCCGTGCCTGTTCACCGTCCGAGCCACGTCGCAGGAACTGGTCTTGAAACCCCTCAACGAGGCGGTGTTGCGGGAACTGGCCCGTTCGAGCGGCGGCCGGTACGGGGATCCCTCCGAGATCGACCGCGTGTTGGAGGAGCTGGAGGTCGAAGAACGGCGTGAGCGGAAACTGGAGTACCGTTCGCTCTGGCATTCGCCTGTTTTGCTGGTGTTGTTGATCACATTCCTGACGGTGGAATGGATTCTCCGCAAGTCGCGGAATATGCCCTAGGAGGGTGCGATGAAGAAACGATTTTTTTTCGTGGCGATGCTTACGGCGGTTGCCGTTTTCGCACGGAAGCCGAATTATGATGAAGCGAAGGTGAAGCCCTACACGCTCGAAGATCCGCTGACGTTCGTTGACGGACGGAAGGTCGGGACACCCGAAGACTGGGCGCGGCGCCGTCTGGAAATTCTGGAGATTTTTCAGCGGGAGATGTACGGTCGTATGCCGCCCCCGCCGGAAAACCTGTCGCTTGAAGTTCTGGAAGAGGGAAAGACGATGGACGGTTTCGCCGTCCGCAAACAGGTACGGATGCGGTTCAAGGCCGATAAGACCGGCCCGAAAATCGATTGGCTGATTCTGCGTCCCGCGTACGCGAAGCGGCCGGTGCCGGCGATCCTTTTCTTGAACTACCGGGGAAACCAGGAATTCAGCGTCGATCCCGAAGTGCTTGTCTCGGACGGGTGGTTCCGCAACAACCCGAAAAAGTTTGTCTTCAACCACCGCGTCAGCGAGAAGAGCCGAGGCGTGGCCTGTACCAATCCGAACGGTCCCACGACGTTTCCGTTGGGAATGATCCTCGCGCGCGGCTATGCGGTCGTCACGGCGTGTTACGGCGAGATTTCGCCCGACCCGCAGGGGAAGGCGCAGCAGGACGAGTTGGCCTACACGGGGGTATTCTCGCTCTGGCCGCCGCGCAATCCCGCGCGCACGGACAACACGACCTCGCTGAACGCCTGGGCGTGGGGGCTGATGCGCGGCCTGGATATGTTGGAGCGCGAACCGGCGATCGATGCGAAACGGGTTGCCGTCACCGGCTGTTCCCGCCTTGGGAAAGCGGCGTTGATCGCGGGCGCGTTCGACGAGCGCTTCCCCGTCGTCATCCCGAACCAGACGGGCGGCGGCGGCGCCCCGCTTGCCAAACGCGACTTCGGCGAGAACGTCTCCACGGAGATGCGGGCGTTCACGCACTGGTACTGCAAGGCATACGGGAAGTATGTGGACAACGAGGAGGCGATGCCGTTCGACCAGCATCTGCTGCTGGCCGCCGTCGCGCCGCGCCGGCTTCTCGTGGAGGGGTTCAACTCCGGCTGGTTCGATCCCAAGGGTGAATACCTCTCCTGCCGCGCCGCCTCCTGCGTCTGGAAGATGTTGGGCAAGTCGCCCATGCCGGACGTCCCGTATCCCGACGACCTTTCGACGGACGCGATCGGCGGCGACCTCGGTTATTACCACCGTCCGGGCAACCACGGAATCAACGATTGGGATTGGTTGCGGATGCTGGATTTCGCGGACCGCTCGTTCGCGGAATCGATACGGCGGTGACGTCTCATGCAAGCGAATCAGGCGGACACGTTCACGCCGTGGCGCGCGACGAAATTTTATTTTCCGCAAGTCCTGCAGGCTTTTTCCCAGAGCCTCACCTATCCGCTCGTGGGGTCGATTGTCGCGCACGGCGCGGATGGTGTCGCGGGGTATACGGCCTTTGCGCAAGGGCAGATCGTGATGTTCATGGTCGGCGCGCTCGGCTGCGGACTGATTACGACGGGAATGGTCCACGGGCGCGACAAGGAGGGGTTCCGGCAGTTCTGCCGTCTGAACAGTTGGATCGCCGTTGTCATGTTTTTCCTCCAGCTTCTGGTCTGCGCCCCGCCGCTGGATGTCCTCGTCTTTCAGAAGATATTGGGATTGCAGCCCGAACTGGCGCGTGTCGCACGGAACACCATGCTCTTCGGGCAGGTAATGCAATTTGCGTTCTTCATGCGGAACGTGCCGTTTGTTGCGCTGTTCAATGCGAAGAACAGCGCGGCGGCGAATGTCGCCACGCTCTGCCGCATTGCGCTGACGGCGGCGCTTTCCCCATTGTTCAGACGGATCGGGTGGGTGGGGCCAAGTTGGGGTGTCGTGGCGATGACCGGCCCCGTCCTTCTGGAAATGGCGCTCGGATTTTGGATGGCGCGACCGTACATCCGGGCTTTGCAGAACGACAATCCCGCGCCGTCCTCCCTGACGACCCAGCTCGCCTTCACCTTGCCGCTCTCCATCGGCGGCATCCTGTTGGCGATGGCGCCGTTCATGGTCGGCGTCTTTATCGGGCACGCGGCCGATCCGGTGCGGATGTTCGCCATCCACGCGGTCTCGATCGGCGTGGCGAACCCGCTGGGTTTCGCCGCGCTCCGGATGCAGTCGGTGGTGATCGCCTATCCGCCTCGTTTCAAAGGGGATCGCGCCGTGCTGGGGTATGCGTTGATTGCCGGGGCTGCGTTAGGGACGTGTCTCCTCGTGTGTCAGATTCCCGCCGTCGGGCGCTGGTATTTCTGCGGTGTGCAAAACCTTCCGGAGACGGATCTCCCGTTGGCGCGGCGGGTAATCGCCCTTTACCTGCTGTTGCCGCTACTCCAGTCGATGCGCGGCTATTTTGAAGGCGTTGCCGCCTGGCTGCGTTGCCCGAACGCGATCCTGTCCGGGCAGGCTACCAACCTGGGGGCGCTCGTGTTGATGCTTGAGCTTGTCCTGCGGCTTCACGTCCCCGGTTACCTGATGGGCGTTTCCGCCATCCTCTTTGCGATTTTCATGACGTGCGTCGTCGTGCGGATCGGAATCGCGTGCCGTCATGTAGGCAAATAAACGGATGCGCCCAGCGCCGTATTTGTGGATTTGAAAGGGTTGACGTGGCCATGTTTGGTTTGCTATCCTTTGGGTATGAAAAGACGTGAATTCATGGAACTTTTGGTTGCCGGGGGCCTGTTCGGCGCGTATGCGTTGCCGCCGGTGTCGGGGAAGGATGAACTGCGCAAGTGGTTTCTGGACAACGTGTACGGCCATGCGCCGCTCGGCCGTCCGGCGGACATGGCGTTTACGGGTAACAGGATCCTTTTCGGCGGGGGAAGGTTGAAGGTCGATCTCACCGTCTCCCTCCCGCCCGGGGCCTCCAAGGAGAAGCCTTGCCCCGTCCTTGTCATGGGGGATTTCCGCACCTGGAACAACGGGATGCGCGGGGACGAGAAATCGTTGAAGCAGAAACGCCAGCAGGAGGATCTGGACGCCCATGCGGCATCGCGCGGTTACGCGCTGATCCACTATGATCTCAACGAGGCCGCTCCCGACCAGCCGCGACGGCAGGAGCTGGAACGTCTTAAGAAACAGGGGAAGCCCTTGCCGCCGTGTCCCTACGGTCTTTTCGACATCTACGGGGGCGGGGACGATCGGACGGAAACGAGCTGGGGCACGATCCGGGCGTGGGCTTGGTGCCACAGCCGCGTGCTGGACTGGATTGAGACGCAGCCGATGCTCGACGCCAAGCGCGTCGCCGTGTTGGGCCATTCGCGTCTCGGCAAAACCGCGCTCTGCGCGGGCGTGACGGACGGACGCTTCAAGGTGGTCTACTCCAACGCATCTGGTTGCGGCGGCGCGAAGTTGAATCGGATGCCCTTGCCCCGGAGCGAGCATATCGGGCAGATCGTCGATCGTTTCCCGTATTGGTTCTGCAAGCGCTTCAATGTCTGGAAGAACCGCGACGCCGAGATCGCGCACGATCAGGACGAATGGATGGGGCTTATCGCCTCGCCGACACGGTACCTCTACGTCGCGAGCGGTTCAGAAGACCATTGGGCGGGACCGCAAGGGGAGAAGGCGGCGGCGGAAGGCGCCGCGAAAGCGTGGGAAGCCCTGGGGCTTACAGGAATGGGGGGACACGTCGGCTATCACTGCCACAAGGGGCCGCACGACCTCGGTGTGCGCGATTTGAAGCTCTTCCTCGATTTCTGCGACACGCGGTTGTGACGTGTAGGTTGCCGATTGCGAAGGAAAGGAGACAAAATGAAAGGTAATCCGTTGGTTTCACGTCGTTGGTTCATCGGGGGGATGGCCGCCGCCGGCGCCGCGTTTTCGGGATGCCGGTTCATGCGGGCGGGGGGAATCGTCTCCGCCAAACCGAAATTGCGTCTTGGGATTGTCAGCGACATCCACATCATGACGGTCGGCAAACCGGGGGAAGATCCGTTGCGCGGCAACAACAATCTCACCTTCCGCAAGACGCTTGAATGGTTCGACGCGCAAGGTGTGGACGGCGTGATCGTCGCCGGCGATATGGCGGACAGAGGCATGGTCGAACAGCTTGAGGCGGTCGCCGAGGCCTGGTACGCCGTATTCCCGGAAGATAAAGGGAAGGACGGGCGGCACGTCGAAAAACTTTTCGTTTACGGCAATCACGATTGGGAGGGATACCGGTACGGCGATTTCGCGGAGCGGTTATACGCCGATCCCGAGGAACGCGTCAAACACATCCTCCGTTGCGACTGCAAAGGGCATTGGGAACGGATTTTCCACGAACCCTACAGCCCGGTCTGGATGAAGACCGTCAAAGGGTTCGCCGTCGTCGGCGCCCACTGGTGTGCCGACTATTGCCGGGGATGGGAAGAGACGGGGGTAGCCGGAGTCGAGGAGTTTTTCAGCGAGAACCGCTCGAAGATCGATCCCTCCTTGCCGTTTTTCTACATCCAGCATCCACATCCGAAAGACACCTGTTACGGGCATTGGGCCTGGGGGCACGACAACGGCGGCGCGACGCGCGCCTTGACGCCCTTCCCGAACGCGATCGCGTTTTCCGGCCACTCGCACTACTCGCTGAATGACGAGCGTTCCATCTGGCAGGGGGCGTTCACCTCCATCGGAACCAGTTCTCTCCGTTATACCGGGGCGCCCGCGATCGCCTTTCCCGGACTCGGTTATGAAAATTCAACGACGTCGAACAAAGGGACAAAACTCACCAAAGACCAGATTCGTCTGGTCGCGGATCGGAAAGTGATGCCGGCCGTTGGAACCGGACTGGGGCGGCAGGGGATGTTGTTAAGCGTCTACGACGATTGCGTGAGGATCGCCCGCAGGGAGTTCGTGTTCGACGAATCCCTGGGGGAGGACTGGGTGATGCCGCTTCCTGCAAGCGAGTCGAAACCTTTTGCCTTCGCCGTGCGCAAACAGAAGGCCGTCGCGCCGCAGTTTGCAGCGGGCGCGAAAATCGCGATGAAGCGCGGCCCGCTCAAGAACCGCGCGCATAAACGCGTGGATGCGTTTACCTTGACCTTCCCGGCTGCGGGCGACGCTACGTTGCGCCCCTTCGAGTACGAGGTCAACGTGGAACGGGATGATGGATCCGTCGCCTTGACGCGGTATGTGTTGGCCAGCGATTTCCATCTTCCTCCCTCCAAACGCCATCTGAAGCAGTCCTTCGCGATTTCGTGCGACCAGCTCCCGCAAAACGGCCCGTTCCGTTTCGTCGTCAAGCCGCGTGAATCCTTCGGGCGAACCGGAAACGGCCTCGCGACCGAGTTCACCCGCATCTGAGGCGGGAATTTCGTCTCGCATTTCTTTATATCGCGCCTTCGTAGAGTTTGAGGGTACCTTCGGCGAGGAGGTGCCGGTCTGCGTAGACACGGACGAGAACGAGATAAAAAACGTCAAAACGGATTTGTTTCCGGACGCGGAGAAGAAGCCGCTGCCCGATTTTGGGGATTTCGTATACGCGGAAGGCGTTGACCCCGACGAGCGCCCCCGGAAGTTCTTCCGGTTTTTCGTGCCGCGTTACCCGAAAGAGGTACAAGGCGCCCGACGCTTGCGCCATCATTTCCAGCAAGGCACATTCGTCTACTTTGCCGTCACGTGTACAGACGTCGCTTTCCGGCTGAACAACCGCTTCCACCAGTCCGCCTTTCTCTCCGATCTCCAGAATCCGGTCGATTCGTACGGCACGGCCTTTGTGCGGGATGTACGGCGCGGCGGAAACCGGTAGGGCTTTTCTCGGTATACCTTTGTTCCGGGGACAAAAGGGATCGGCGGCAAGGTAGTCGCCCGTTTGCTCGTAGGCGTTTCCTCTGCAACCGCAACAGGAGGGGAAGTCGGGACAGGAGGCACACGCATCTTTGATCCGCTCCTCCGGATGACGGAGGTCGTCGAGGACTTCGCTTTCTGCGACAATTTCATCCAGCGGCGTTTCCAACACGTTTCCGAGTACGACTTTCGTGCGGGGGCAGGGGAATACGGAACCGTCGGCTGCGATGTAGCAACACCCTTCGCGGATCAAGGTGCAGTCGTGGCGTTCGCGTGAGCACGCAGGGAACGCATCGGGCGAGGGATAGCACGCGGATTCGATACCGGCTGCACGGCATTGTTCGCGACAGGTTTCGGAAACCGTCCCAAAGAGGACGATCCTGCGGACGCCCATCGAACGTGCTTGCGCAAGGGTGTTGGTGAACCAGGCCGGTGCTTTTGCTTCTCCATCGGCACACGGCGAAAGCAGCAGGGTTTGCAGTCCGGCTTTCAACGCAGGCTCTCCCGTTCATCGAAGAACCGTCTCGGCTTGTGGCTGGCAGGATTGAAGATACGCCGCAGAACCTCCGCTTCCGGAAGGAGTTCGACGGCGGGATGCAGCCGCAACGTGGCGAAGAGGAGGTCGGAGAGGCGTTCCGAGGTGAGCGAGGAATCTTTTACAGCGGCGGTGACCGTTACGCGGTCGCTCAAATCTTCCCCGCCCCGTACGGTGACGAAAGAGGCGGCGACACCGTGAATGGCGTCCAGCGCGTTGAGGAAGGCGGCGGGATAGACGGTCGTGCCGCGCACTTTCATCATCTGGTTCCGGCGTCCCAGGATCGGTCCGAGCCGCACACTCTTGCGCCCGCAAGGGCAGGGGGTGTCGATCAGGAAACTCATGTCGCCCGTCCGGAAGCGGACGAGCGGTACCGCTTCGACTTGAAGGGGGGTGACAACGACTTCGCCGACTTCGCCGGGCGGCAGACGTTTCCCGGTTTCGTCGAGGATTTCCACGACGGCGAGTTCGGGATGGAGATGCCCGCCCTGCTGCGCGGTACATTCGCAGAAGGAGGTGACGATTTCGGAAGAGGCGTAGGTGGAATAGGCTTTCGCGTTCCAGACCGATTCCAGCGCCGCCGTGACGGGGAGTTGACGCATGGCGCGGTCGCGCAGCGGATCGCCCGCGCAGACCAGCGTGTGGACGGATTCCGTCAAGTCGTCCTGCCCGCTTTCGCGCAAGTGGCGGCCGAGGCGCAGCAGGAATCCGGGGACGCCGACGAGGACGGTCGGATGTAGGCGACGCATCACGGCGGCGTGGCTCTCCACCGTGTTGATGCCGTTTCGGATAGCGGCTGCGCCGAGCGTCGTCAGACCGAGGTAGTAGGCGTAGCCGGCAACGAAACAGCGGTCGAGCGTACACGTCATCAACGCGGTATCGTCCGGCGCGATGCCGCACGCGCGCAGCGAGATGCGTTCGTTGAACGCCAGCCGGTCCATGTCGGCGCGCGAGTAGGCGACGGGAGTGGGGATGCCCGTCGTGCCGGACGAAAACACGATGTCGGAGATTTCGCGTTGCGGGGCGGCGAGGAAATCCTGCGTCCGCTCGGCGAACGTCCGCTTGTCGGTTGTCGGGAGTTCGACGAGCGTGTCGCACGTGACCGTGGAAAGCCGTTCGGCGAAGGGAGCCAACATTTCCCGGTAGTACGGTGAATGTGCAAACGCATGACGGAGATGGCCGCGTAACAACTCGTCCTGCCGCGTCCGGGCGGCATCCGGTTCTAGCCATTCCAAGAGGTTGTTTTCATCCCGCATCGAGTGTTCCTTCGAGTTTTGCCAGTTGCTCGCGCATTACGCCGCGTACCCGTTCCTTAAAATGAAACGGCGTCTCGCCCTCTTCCTGCGCGATGTCCGGGAGGACGGAAAAACGGATGTGCGCGGGTTTGAGAAGAGGCGAGCCTTTTGCCGGCGTCTCTTCGTTCCCCGTGATCAAAACGGGCGTCACGGGGAATCCCGCTTTCGCGGCGAGGCGGAAAACGCCGCTGTGGAAAGCGCCCATCGGACCTTTGCCGGAACGGGTCCCTTCGGGAAAACAGCAAAGGATACTACCCGCCCGCAGTTGCGCGATCACGCTTTCGCACCAGTCGTCGAACGGGAGCTCGTCCACGTTGATCCACTTAAAAAAACGGACACCCATTCCCATGATCGGGATGCGCGAAACCGTGCGGTTGAAGAGGACGATGGGTGAACGCGTGGGAAGGAGCGAACAAAGGAAGGTGTCGGAAAAGGATTTGTGGTTCAACACGTAGATGCGTGGAACGGGATTCTTCCCTAGGCGTTCCAATCCGGAAGTTGAAACCGGCGCGATGGGACGGAGGAAAAACAGATATGAGCGGCCAAAGATATCCGCTGCAAGGAACCGTTGCCAGCGCAGGTAGACTGCGCTGGGAAGAAACGGACACGCCAACAGAAAGGAGAGCGTCATCACAAGAAAAATACACAGGCCGCAGCAACCCCAGAGAAGATAGAAAAGAACATTCAGGAGCACGACTTTCATGGTCGCGGTCACTTCTGTGACGAAACGATCTCGGTCACGAGTCGGTAGACGTCGCCCATCGTGCGGATTTCGCGGACACGCGGATCCTGTCGGAGATCCACGCCGCACTCTTCTTTCAGCGAGGCGACCAAGTCGACGGCGTCAAGGCTGTCCAGTCCAAGGTCGTCGAATAATTTCGCCTCCGGTTTCAAGCGGGCCGGTTCCAGTTCAAAGGTGTCGCAAAACACCTGGTTCACTTTCTGTACGATGTCATCTGCGGGCATATCAACTCCTCAAAACAAGGGAAGATTCTAACACATTTTCGAGGTCAGGTACAAAGAAAAATAGCGGGGCGCACTGTTCGTCCAGGGAGATCACGATGACCGCCTCCGCCCGGTCGGAGGCAAGCCAGCACCGGGCTAGGCGGAACGCCTCTTCCGTTACGCCGTGAAACGCGGTCAGCGTACAGCTCGGTCCCTTTACGCCCGTCTCCATCGCGGCATAGGCGGCTGCCGCGTTGTGGACGGTGTGCGAGAAAAGGAGCGGAGAGGGCGGAAGTCCGGGCGCGTCCAGCAATTCATCGACGAACGTGAACGTGGAGGCGTGCGGTCCGTGTTTCGTCGCGACGATTAGTCCGATCCGTTCGGGCAGCGTTCCGGGCGGCAACGCGCCAAAGGCGCTTTTCGCCGCAAGGACGGCGTTCCGCGAGAACCGGTCCGCCCGCCTGGCTTTGCGTCCCGGAGGGAATGTATCCTGGATCGCGACGCGGAGGGTATGCGTTTCAACGGGGCTTCTTACCGCAGGCAGGGCATCCGTCGTACCCAGCAGAAGCGCGGTATTCTGTCCCCCGAAGGCGAGCGAGGTGGAGAGAACGGGGCCTTTCGTTGCGTTCGCACGGAGAACGCCGAAGACGGCTTCGATCGCGCCGGCCGCGCCAAGCGTGTGACCGGTGAACGCCTTGGTCGGGCAGAGCGGCACGCCGGGGAGAAGCGAATCAAAGACGGCGGTTTCGACCGCGTCGTTGTCCAGTGTCGCCGTGCCGTGCGGATTGATTTCCGCCACGGCCGAAAGCGGGATGGCGGCGTCCTTCGCAGCCGCTTCGATGGCGCGACGCAGGCCTGCGCCTGAGGGATCCGGCGCGGTGAGGTGGTGGGCGTCCGCGCTCATGCCATATCCGAGTAATGCCCCGCGCGAGGTCGCGCCCCGCGCACGGCGCGAGCGTTCGGTTTCCAGCACCAGGATGCCCGCGCCTTCGCCGAGGTTCAACCCGTCGCGGTCGGGCGCGAACGGTTTGCAGGGATTCTCGCTGTACACGCCCAGCGCGGAAAAACCGGCGTAGGGCAGGGGATTCAACGCATCGACGCCGCCGCAGATGACCGCATCGCAGACATCGTTACGCAACCATTCGGCGGCAATGCCGATCGCGTCTGCGCCGGAGGAACAAGCGTCGGTGACACAGACGGCCGGACCGGAGGTTTGAAGTCTAGTGCGCACCCATTCCGCCGGGTTGCTGTTGAGGTAGTGTTGCGCGAAGGAGGTGTCGCCCGCCCCCGTTTCGCGGTACCGCCGATAGGCGGGGACGGCTTCAAACCGGTTCGTCAACATATTGAACTGGCAACCGGTGGTCGTCCCGAGACAGACGCCTACGCGAAGCCGGGCAAGAACGGAAATGGAAAGCCCTGCGTCGCGGAGCGCTTCTTCAAGCGCGGGAAGCAGGAGTTCGAACAGACGCGCGTCCGGCCTCTCCTCCCGAAGTGCGGCGACGGAAAACACGGGCTTGGTCGCGGTCTCCCCGAAAAAGCCGCGAACGGGTTGCGTCACGTCCCGCAAACCGCCCCTCGTGAATGTGGCGAGCCGGGCGTCTGCCGCCGCGACATCGGTTCCGGCGGCGGAAACCTGTCCCATCCCGGTGATCGGAAGGACGGACTCTGCGGCTGGATTAGCCTGCGGCATCCGCTTTTCCCTGTGCTTCGACGAAATCGGCCAATGCGTTGATGGAGGCGAAAATTCCGCTTCCCTTTTTGATTTGTTTCACGTCGCAACCGAACTGCCGCTGGAGGATCACGATGATCTCCACCGCGTCGAGGGAATCCAGTTCAAGCCCCCCGTCCCCGAAAAGGGGCGCGTCATCGTCGATGGCCTCCGGTGTCGCGCCTTCGATGGAGAGCCGTTCGATCAACAGCGTCTTCAATTTCGTTTTGAGTTCGTCCCTTGTCATCGGCTACGCCCCCCGGATGGTTTTGACGAGGGCTGCGGCCGCCTTGCAACGCTGCAGAACGGCATCCCATTTACCCTCCGCCATGTCGGCGGTCTTGGCGATCCAGGTGCCGCCGGCGGCGGCGACGATCGGCAACCGGAGGTAGTCGGCCAGGTTGTCCGCCGTCACCCCCCCCGTGGGCATGAATTGGATACCCGTGTGCTTGTAGGGGCCGGAGAACGCGCCCAGCAACTTTGCACCGCCGATGGATCCGGCGGGGAAAAACTTCAGAATGCGGCATCCGAGTTCAAGTCCCTGCTCGATTTCGGACGGGGTGGCGATACCGGGAATGAAGGGGAAGCCCGCTTCGGAGGCGGCCTTCACGACACGCGGGTTCAAGCCCGGTGCGACACCGAAGCGCGCACCGCAGCCGATGGCGGTCTGTACGGTTTCGGGAGAAAGCACCGTGCCGGCCCCGACGATCAACTGCGGACGTTCCTTCGACAACAGGCGGATGACATCTGCGGCGGCTTTCGTCCGGAAGGTGACTTCGACGACGGGAAGTCCGCCTTCCAGCAAGGCGTCCGCGAGTGGCAATGCGTGTTCAACCGAATCGACCGCGACAACGGGGACGACCCCGACGGCGGCGATGGATTCCAAAACAGATGACATACTCTTGTTCTCCTTTTTTCAGAGGTTAAAACCGGGTGTGGAACGCACGCTCGCACGTGTCGCGCAGTGCGGCCACCGCAGCGCCCATCTCCGGCTGGCGGAAGAGGAAACTTCCCGCGACGAACTGGTTCGCGCCGGCGGCTGCGGCTTGCGCGCCCGTCTCGAAATTGACGCCTCCGTCGACCATGATGTCGAACGCCGGCCTTCCTTCGCTGCGGAGTCGGTTCCGTAGTTTTTCGATGTGCGGCAGGACTTCCGGCATGAACGACTGTCCCCCGTAACCTGGGTTGACGGTCATGAACAACACCTCATCGCAGAGGTCTAGGTAGGGGAACGCCGCTTCGGGCGGCGTTTGCGGGCGAAGCACCAGGCCGGAACGGAGTCCCCTGTCGCGGATGGTTCGCAGGGTCTGCCAGATGTCGCAATCCGCTTCGATGTGGATCTGGATCGTCTGGGCGCCGGCGTCGGCAAACGGGGCGACGTAGAGGTCGGGGCGGGTCAGCATGAGGTGGACGTGGCGATAGAGCGTGGGGGCGCAGCGCGCGGCGACGCGGACGACATCGGGGCCGAAACTCAGGTTCGGCACGAAATGCGCGTCCATGATGTCCAGATGCAAGGCATCCGCCCCGGAGGCTTCCACACGCCGGATCTCCTCTCCGAGACGCGCTCCGTCCGCCGCGAGCAGCGAAGGCAGAATCTGAATCATGGCGTCTCCTATTCCTTCGCCAGCGGCTTCCCGAAAAGTTCGCCCGTCAAGGTGTGGAGGAAGGCGGCGACCGCGCGCACGTCGTCTTCCGTGTAGGGAATCCCGAGCTGATAGGTCAGCATCGAGGCGACGGCGTCGACGAGGGAGTTCTTGCTTCCGTCGTGCAGATAGGGGGCTGTCAACGCCACGTTGCGCAGCGTCGGGACTTTGAAACGGTGCGCGTCTTCGGGATACCCGCTGAACGCCTGCAAGCCCGCGTCGCCTTCCGTCAGGATCCGTCCCTTGAACGGATTGTCCTTCAAATCGGCGTACTCGAACGACTGGCCGCCGAGGGTCGGGCCGGCGTGGCAGCGGGTGCAGGAGTACTGGCGGAAGAGTTTGTAACCGATGTCTTCGTCGTGGGAGAAGACGGTCTTGTGGCCTTTCAAGTAACGGTCGAAACGGGCGCCCGGCGTGATCAGGCGTTTCCCGTATTCCGCGATGGCGTTGCTGATGGTCCGTTCCGTGAATCCTTCCGGGTAGACGGCGGTGAAGGAGGCTTTAAGCGGGGCGTCTTCGGCAAGCCGCGAGATGACCTGCGTCCAGTTCGTACACCCCATCATCACCGGATTCACGACCGGGATCTTCGCCTGTTCGGCGAGGTCGGCGGCGCGGCCGTCCCAAGACTGGCGGAGGTTGAAAACGGCGTTCAACACGGTCGGCGTGTTCAGGTGGCTGGAACGATGGGCGATGCCCTTCGACATCGCGATGCCGTCCGCGCCTCCCTTCTCCAGCTGGTGGCAGGAGGCGCACGAAAGGGATTCATCGGCGGAAAGGCGTTTGTCGTGGAAGAGCTTTTCGCCGAGCGCGGCTTTTTCCGCGTGGAACGGAAGGTGCTCCGGAATCGGCTGGACAATCTTTTCCGTGTTGTTCGTGATGCCCCATTGTTCGAGCCATTCATGGCGGACGACGTTGCACCAGGACTGGAGGATCGCCTTCTCGCTGTGCGAGAGCCAGGTGCCCCAGTGGATGATCAGGTAAGGGTGCGGCGGCATCGAATTGTCCAGCAGCACATTCTCCAGTTTCGCCAGCACGGCGAGCGGGGTGGGGGCGTCCAGTTTCTGCCCCTCGGTGGCCTTCGGTCCGAGGTAGTTCCGGTTCCCCGGCTCCCAGTGGCGCAACGCCTTGCGCCGCTCCTCGCCGATGAGCGATACGAGGCCGGGGATCTTCCCGTAGAACGGGCATCCACGGGTGCTATCGTGGCAGGCGGCGCATTTCTCGGCGAGAATCGTGCGCACGGTTGACCGCATCGCGACCGGCTGTGTCGGCATTTTACGGGGAATTTGCCGCAAAACGAGAACCCCCGTCGCGTAACACAGCCCCGCCAGCACCGCCCAGAACAGAAATTTCAGCAAATACTTTTTCATGGTAGTGCGGATAGCCTACCAGAAAATACCCCCCGTAGCAAGCGGGAAGTCACAAAAATCGGCGCTTACCGATTTTTCGTTTCAAGCGATTTTATCCCGTTGATCAACGATTTCCCCTCGATCTCGATGTCGGCGAGGACGATTTCCTTGTTCTTCACGCGGTAAACCGCGACCGCGCCTTTCCCTTTCGCCGAGGTTGCCTCGCGCAAAACCTTTTCGGCTTTTGGGGCAATCCGTTCGTTTACGAAAAGGATGCCGGGCATATCGACTTCGGCTACAAGCGGTGAGAGTTTGCGTCGCCCCTTGAACGTTTCGAAGGGTTCGTCTTTTCCCCGGTCGCCCCAGTCGACCTGGTGTCGAAACCGAGTGTGGGATGGTTTTATCCAAACGCCTTCCAATTGCGGCTGGGTCGTTGCAGACGCCACGCGCCAGAGGCCGTTTGTCCCCGGTTCCAGTTTCACGTAAATCTTTTTGCGGGGGTGCCGCAGTTCTTCCTCCCGCAGGGCTAGATCCGGGCTTAACGCGGTACAGGTTTCTCGGACGGTCGTGTTCAGGTAGCGTCCCCGGAGTGGATCGTAGGGATCGTACGCTTCGCAACGGAACCGGACTTCCGTCCCGTTCCGTACGATGTTTTCATAACGCCAGATCAGCCACGCGATACCGAGGCATTGGATGAGGAGCGTCCCCAACGTGAACAACATTTTCCGGGTATTCATTGTGCAACCCTCCGTTTGTGGTAGCGGATCAACAGCAGGTTGAGTAGTGTGAGTACCGTACCCGCGCCGATGAGGATGAGTCCTTTGATGGTGAAGGAAACTTCGCTTTCAAAGAATTTGGCGACGATGAGCCAGAGAAGCGTGATGCCGCCGATGTTCGTGTACGATAGCCGTAGTTTGTCCGTGTTGAAGGTGGAGATCCCGTAGGCGAGAATCCCGGCGGCCAGCAGAAGTGCCGCTCCGTAGGTAGCGAAGCCCTCCTCCGAGAAAGGGACGGAGAACGCCGTTCCTGCCGCGACGAGCGTTGCCACAATCCGCCATACCGGGAGCGAACAGAGCCATGCCGCGATGCCGACGAGTGCCGCGCACGCCCAGAAACAGTGGATATACAAAATGAACATGCGTTCACGGTAGGGGATGATGGTACAGAGGAGAATGCCGAGTCCGAGCGAATAGATCAACCCGGTTGCGATTTGAACGGGTACGAGCGCAGCCTTTGGCGGTCTGCTCTTGAGGAACGCGATATAGCCTGGCAACGAAAGGGCGAGGAACGCCAGGGATTTCACGATGAGCGTGACGGTGTTTTCTTCATGTGTCGCCGCCGTTTGGCATCCCCAGATGATCGGCAGCAACGGCCAGAGTGCCGTCGGTGTCGCTGCGCGCGTCGTCCAGACGACCGGTAACGTCAGGAAGGCGACAAACAGTAGAAGTCCGGGAACGGAACCGCCTACGTTGTAGGTCTGCGCGATGAGGCACGTCGCCGCACCGATGGTGACGCACCAGAAGATTCCGAGCGGTTCCCATAACGCATGTGAGCGCCATCCCTTGATGGCGGCGGTGATGGCGAGACCGCCGCACAAAAGGACCGGCAGGAATGAAATCGCCGCCCTTGCTTCACGCCCGAATGTTTGCCAGTTCGCCGCGAACAACGCGATCAGGCCTAGCCCGATCAGCAACGCGCCGAACGACCCCACGATGATTGCGGCCACCGACAACCTGTTTTCGCCGGATTCCGCTAGAAGCTCCTTCCGGCGTTTTTTCAACTCGGCGATCTTGAGGTCGATTTCCTCAATCTCCCGACGCCTTTCGCGTATCGCGCCCTCGTTTGTCTGCATGGTTTACCTCCAAGCGCGCAGTGTAACAGATTCCGGGCTGGCTGACAATCCTGCTTCCCTTTCGGTGGATTTCGTGGTATTTTTGAATCTCCGTTTGGGTTTACGAGTTCAGAAAGGACGTAGGATGAAAAAGCAGATAATGGTTTCGATGGTTCTCGCCGCCGTATGTTGCGCGCTTGCGGAGAGTTCTCCCCTTGAAGCGCGGATTGCGGAAAAGCACAAGATCCTCACTTCCGACACATGGGGTGCCGGGCACCGTATTATTTTTGACTTCAACGGACGCAAGGGGTGGGTGATCGAACCTGCGACGCCCGCGCCGGGCCGCCCGTGGGTCTGGACGATGCAATGGATGGGGGCGTTCCTTGAACGTACCGGTGCGCCCGACCTTGTGAAACGCGGTTACTACCATGTCCACCTTGCCGCGTACGACACGCGGGCGAACAGGGAGGGACTGCTTGCGCTCGCCGATTTTCAGGACTACCTGGTCCGCGAACTCGGTTTCGCGCCGAAGGCGAACTTGATCGGGATGAGTTGGGGCGGTTTTTATTCCGTGCGCTATGCCTGCGCCTATCCGCAGAATGTGGCGCGGATCTATCTGGATGCGCCGCTCTTGAATTTCGACGGGTACTGCCCGCCCTCTCCCGCCGATCCGAAAGCCCTTGCCCGCCTGGTCGGCCCGTGGGCAAAACACGCCCCTGCCGATGGGCAGGGCTGGACGCCCGACCCGGAAATGCCGGTCAATCTCGCCGCCTCGCTCGCCCGTACCGGCATCCCCGTCCTCCTGCTCTACGGCGGGAAGGACAAGACAGTCAATCCCGAAATGAGCAGCGTCCTTTTTATGAAACGTTTCCGGGAGGCGGGGGGCGACCTGAAGGTTGAGTGCCGGCCGGAACAGGGGCACCATCCGCACGGACTCGCCCCGAAAGACGTCCACCGCATCCTCGAATTCTTCCAGGCGGAATAAGCGGGGCGCGGATTGGGATTCGATTGCAATCGACGGTTATATCGATTGCAATCGATGGCGATCGAATCAACGGGCGTTGGAGGTGGCGACGATGGAGACGCCGGTTCCGCAGACGTCCGCGATCAGCACGTCGCCGATTTTCACGGGGGCATCCGCGCATTTCGCCGCGATGGCGGCCAGCACGTCGCCGATTTTTTCTTTCGGAACGGCGGTCGCCGTCTTCACGCTTAACGGGCGCGAACGCCCTTTCACCGGCATCAACGCGGTGACCATCCGTTGCGGCGCGACGGCTTCCTGTTTGCCGTAGATCACGCCGCGTCCGCAGCCCGCGCCCTTGACGGTGATCGTGCCGTCCGCCTCTTTCGTCACATCCAGCTGGCAGCCCATCGGGCATCCGATACAGGTCATTTCGAAACTCCTTCCTGAACCACTTCGACGGTTACACTCTCCGACTCCGCGAACAACTTGCGCGGAAGTTCCACATGGATGGATTCGCCGGGCGTGAGGATACGCCCTTTGCGCTTGAACAACACGTTCTCGCCGTCGCGGATCCGCCATTCGGCGTCGCGGAAGACGCCGCCGGGACGGAAGGAGACCGCCACCTTGTCGTCCGCGCCGGTCTTCCCGATTTTCTGCGGCACACAACCGCGCACCCCGAAACCGTCCAGCACGGCCGTGTAGCTTTCCGCCGTTTTCGACGAACCGGAGGCGTAAGCCCAGGCGGCGCGTCCCGCCTCTTCCGATTCCTGGCTGACGAAGTCGACCAGGTCGTGTACGTGGAGGACGTTCCCGCAGGCGAAGACGCCGGGAACGGAGGTCTGCATGGTGTCGTCCACCACGGCCCCGCTCGTGACGGGCGAGAGCTTCACGCCCGCCGTCTTCGAGAGTTCGTTCTCCGGCAGAAGCCCCACGGAGAGCAGGAGCGTGTCGCAGTCGTAGTGGATCTCCGATCCGGGGACCGGCTGGCGTTTTTCATCGACCTTCGCGACGGTGACGCCTTCGACGCGCTCCCGCCCCTGGATGTCCACCACCGTGTGGTTGAGCAGCAGGGGAATCCCGTAGTCGTCCAGGCACTGCACGATGTTGCGCTTCAAACCGCTGGAGTAGGGCATGATTTCGACACAGGCGAGCACTTTCGCGCCCTCGAAGGTCATGCGCCGCGCCATGATCAGTCCGATGTCGCCGGATCCGAGGATGACCACGCGCTTGCCGGGCATCAGCCCTTCCATATTGACGAGCCGTTGCGCGGTGCCGGCCGTGTAGACGCCCGCCGGGCGCGTGCCGGGAATCATCAACGCCCCGCGCGGGCGTTCGCGGCAGCCCATCGCCAGCACGACGGCTTTCGCCTTGAACTGCTGGATGCCGTATTCGGGGCTCATCGCGGTGACCACGCGATCGGGGGAGATGTCCAAGACCATCGTGCGGCACTGCACGGGAATCTTCTCTTCCTCGACGGCATCGATAAACCGCTGCGCGTATTCCGGCCCCGTCAGCTCCTCCTTGAACCGGTGGAGGCCGAACCCGTTATGAATACACTGCTGGAGGATGCCGCCGGGCGCGTCGTCGCGCTCCAGGATGCGTACATCCCGGCAGCCCGCCTTGCGGGCCGCCACGGCGGCGGCGAGCCCCGCCGGCCCTGCGCCTACGACCAACACATCCACATTCACATCGTTTTCCATGTCTACTTCCCTTCCGAAAGGTTTTCCGAATCAAACAGTTTCCCGACGCAGAGACGGGAATTCCCGCCGCATTTGGTGACGGCCTCCGGCGGGATGCCGAGTTCCTGCGAGAGGATTTCAATCACGCGCGGCGAACAGAACCCGCCCTGGCAGCGCCCCATGCCCGCGCGTGTCCGGCGTTTTACGCCGTCGATCGACTTTGCGCCGACGCGGCAGCGGATGGAGGCGCGGATTTCGGCCTCGCTGACCGTTTCGCAACGGCAGATGACGCGGCCGAACGCGGCGTCTTTCTTGACCAGGCCGGCAAGCTGTTCCGGCGTCGCTTCGCGGATGCGCGGCCAGAGGCTCACGTCGTCCGAAATTTCCGACGCGGCTTTCGCTTCCGCGCCGAGTTTTTCGGCGACCCACTTGGCCATGTCGCGGCCGATCGCGGGGGCGGAGGTGAGGCCGGGCGATTCCACGCCGAGGGCGTTGAAGAACCCGGGCGCGTCCGCCGCCTCGCCCAGCACAAAATCATGCTTGGACGGTTCGTGCGCGCGGATGCCGCTGAACGTGGTGATGGCCGAACGGAAGGGGATCTTCTTCCAGATGCGGGTGGAGAGGCGGCGCATCTTGTCGAGCCCGAACGCCGTTGTCTCCGTCGCCTCCGCCGAATCAATGTCCTCGCTGGTCGGTCCGACGATAATCGTCCCGTCCACGGTGGGCGAGACCAGCACACCTTTGCCCATCGGGCCGGGGCACTGGAACATCGTCGCCTTGAAACAGCCCTTTTCGGACTTGTCGAGCATGACGTATTCGCCGCGTCGCGGCTGAATGGTGTATTTCGTCGCGCTGACCTGGTTGTTCAACATCGCGGAACCGCAGCCGGCGGCGTTGACCACGGCGCGCGCCTCGAACCGTTCGCCTGTCTGCGTGACGAGCGCCCAGCCGCCGTCCGTCTTCTCAACCTTTTCGACCCGCTGGTCGAAACGGAAGGCGACCCCGTTGGCGGCGGCGTTCTCCGCCGTGCGGAAGGTGAGGTCGTACGGGCAGCAGATACCGCCCGTGGGGGCGACCAACGCGGCGATCGCTTCGTCGCTGACGTTGGGTTCGAGCGCCCGCAGTTCCTCCTGCCCGATGATCCGCAGGTCCGGCACCCCGTTCTGGATGCCGCGATCCAGCAGTTTGCGCAGGTTCGGCAGTTCCTCCTCTGCGAACGCGACGACGAGCGAGGTGTTGCGGATGAAGGGGACGTGCAGTTCGCGGCAGGTCTCTTCGAAAATCGCGTTGCCCGCCACGTTGTACTTCGCCTTGTTGCTGCCCGGCTCGGCGTCGAACCCGGCATGGACGATCGCGCTGTTCGCCTTGGACGCGCCGGACGCGACATCCTCGCCCGCCTCGAGCACCAGCACGTCCAGTTTGTAACGGGAGAGGGAACGGGCGATGGAACAGCCCACGACGCCCGCGCCGACAATGATGACATCTTGAATTGCCATGTTATTCCTCCAGCTTGTAGCCGTTTTCCTTTGCATAGGTCCCGGACGCGCCGCGCCTGTTGCCCGGCCGTCCCGAATCGTCGAACGAATCGTTTCCCCCGCCGGTCCCGCACGGAAGGCTTGGTTCCGTGCGCACGGCGTTGAAATTCCAGATCGGCAGAAAGAGGACGCTGCCGAGAGAAGCGGCGCCCGCGATCGTCAGCACGGGAAGTTGCCAATGTCCCGTGTTCTGCGCCATCACGCCGCAGACTTTGCCGGCGGCGGAGGCCCCGATGTACGAAAAGAGGGAGAGGAAACCGATGGAAGTCCCGGCAAGCGACTTTGAGCAGAAGCCCACCGCCGCCACACCCGTCAACGCCTGTGGCCCGTACAGGCAGAACCCTGCGGCACAGAGGGCGAAAGCCCCCGCGATCCGCCCCGCGCCCGCGCCGGGCAGGAACCAGAATGTGGCTAGCGCCAGCGCCGTCAGGGCCATCAGGAACACGCAGATGCGCTGGGCGCGGCCGCCGAAAAACGCATCCGTCGCCCATCCCGCGAAAAGCGTCCCGGCGACACCCGCGAACTCGAACCACATGATCACCCGGCCCGCGCCGGTCGGCGTGAAATGCTTCGCCTCCTGCAACAGCGTCGGCCCCCAGTCCGAGACCAGGGCGCGTGTCGCGTTGATCATGAAGTTACTGAGGCCGAGTATCCAGATTACGGGATTGAGGAAGACCGTTTGCACGACGGAAGGCCGCGCCTCGGCGGCAGTCCCCGCCGCCTCCGGCCGCGTCGCGGCGTTCGCCGCCGGTTTACCGAATCCTTCCTCCTCCGGCGTACCGGGAAGGGCGAACCACAACGCGGCGGCCCCGATCACGCCCAGCGCCGCCATCGTCCAGAAACACCAGCGCCACATCCCGACGCCTTGGTTCGCCGCGCCGATTACGCCGAGCCCCATGAGCAATCCGCAGATTCGCGACCCCAGGCCGCCCCCGATGGACTGCGAGGTGTTCCAGAGGGACATCTTCGTCGCCAGTTCGCTTGGACGCACCCAGTAGGCGATCAACTTCGCGCACGGCGGGAACCCCGTCCCCTGGAAGAACTGGCTCAGGACGAAGAGGATGCCGAACGTCCAGGCGAGCGCGACCGGGCCTTCCGCGAACAACGCCGCGATTCGTGGTGCGAAACCAAGGGCGGCGCCGATCAGCGAACAGGTCAGGAGGCCGGAACAAAGCATTTTACGAGGAGACACGCGGTCGCCGATAAACCCGTTGAGAAACTTGGAAAGGCCGTAGGCGAGTCCGCCCGCGAACAGGAAATTACCCAGCATACTTTTAGAAAGGCCGCAATCCTGTTCCAATCCCGGCATCGCGAAGGAGAAATTCTTGCGAAGGAAGTAGAACAGGGTATAGCCGATCATGGTGGCGAAGAGCATCCGCCACTGCATCCGGTTATAATTTCTCTCCACTGTACCTCCAATCCAAACGTTTCCGCCAGTCTACCAAAGATCCCCCCCGTTGGCAAGCATGGGTTTCACCCTTGTCGGAACGTGAGGCGGGTTCCGGGCGGGATGGCGTCCAGATCGACACGCCCGGTTTCCGCCTCCAGCACTTCGTTTGAACGGATGCCTCCGCCCACGAAGAGACGGCCGGGCGGGATGTCGCGGAGAATACGCGTGACACAGCCGTCGGATGAAAGAAAAATAAGGTCGAGGTTGAATTTCATTCCGACGGTATGCACGGCGTTGCAACGGAGGATACGCAGGGCATGGTTGTCCGGAAGCCCTTTCCTGCCCAGAAGCCCGCGAAGCCGGGCGAAGAAACGCCCCGCGATTTCACAGGTGCCCCAACGCCGTCCGTCGGGAAGGAGGATGTCGCACATGGGAAGCCCGTTCATTTCCGCTCCATGCTGCTTCCTTTCGGGGGAATCGGCGCCACTTGGGGAATCCGGTTCGCGCGGATTCGCATGAGGTCGGCAAGCACCTCTTTCCAATCCTTGTGGCGGAACTTCGGGTTTTTCGCGAGCATTTTCTCCAGGAGCATCGCGACGGGCGCGGGAACGAAGGGGACGATTTCGCGGATGTCCGGCGCCTGGGCATCCCCCACATGGCAGCGCATGGTTTCCTCGTAGCCCAGTCCCGGAAAAAGCATCCGCCCCGAAATCATGTGGTAGAGCGTCGCGCCGAGTTCGTAGATGTCGCTACGGCAATCGAGCGGCGTGTCGCCGTACACCTGTTCCGGCGAAATGTAGGCGGGGGTGCCCAGCACTTCGTCGCACGTCTCCTGCCCGGCGTTCGCCTGGAGTTTGAGGGCGTGGCAGAGGCCGAGGTCGGTGATCTTCACCGTCCCGTCCGAATCGACCATGATATTGTCCGGCTTGATGTCGCAATGCACAAGCTGGAACTTGTCCCAGGCATAGTCGAGCGCGATGGCGACGCTTTCGGCGATGGTCAGGGCATCGTCGAGGGGGACCCGGCCTTTCCGCTCCATCAGTGCGCCGAACGTGTAACCGGAGATGTACTCCATGATGTAGTAGTAGAGCCCGCTGGAAAAATTGGCGTCGTAGATTTCGACGATGCCCGGGTGTTTCAACCGCGCCGCGACACGGGCTTCCTGCAAAAAGCGCGCGATGTCGTCCTCTTTCGACGAAAAGGTGTTGGAGAGGATTTTGATTGCGACAAGGCGGTCGAGCGAGATTTGACGGGCTTTCCAGACGGAGGCCATGCCGCCTTCGCCGAGAAGGCTGATAATCTCCATGTTGGGA
This sequence comes from Kiritimatiellia bacterium, assembly GCA_017613085.1. Lineage (GTDB taxonomy): Bacteria > Verrucomicrobiota > Kiritimatiellia > RFP12 > UBA1067 > RGIG8368. Next base: position 33,967 of record JAGAEL010000139.1, read on the forward strand.
AGGTTGAAGGTCTGGATGTCTGCGCTCATTTTGTCCCGTCTCCCTGGCACGCGCTGCAAAGGACTTCGCCTTCCCCTCGGCAATCGACACAGCGTTTACCGTGTATGTCGCCGATTCCTTTGCATTTGTTACAGGTGACGATCCCTGTACCCGCGCATTTGCGACAGGTCTGCGCCTCGCCGCTGCCTCCGCACTTGCGGCAGGGCTGCCCGCCGGTCCCGTTGCAGAACCTGCACGGGACCTCGCCCGTTCCCGCGCAGACGGAGCAGAGGTCGTTGAACGGCTGTTCGTTCATGCGCGTGGCGCGGATGACCCCGTGCGTAGACTTCCGGTGTTCCTGTATGTGCCCCTTTTGGCAACCGTTCGCTGTGCAGCGCGTCAGGCCCGTGCCCCTGCACTTCGTACAGGGTTCGCGCCCGCTGCGTCCGCAGTCGGGGCAGGGGGCGGGGACGGCGGAAAGCACGAGCGCCATTTGCCGGTTGCTGAGAAGGCGCTTGCAACCGGACGGCAGGCAGACGCGGCCGAGTTTTTCGTCGCCGGCGGCGAGCCGTTTTTTCATGAACGTATTCGCGCCGCGAAGGACGGCGGCCTTTGTCAATGCGGGATCGATCCGCCCCGCCCGACGTCCGCGCCCCTCGCACGCGGGGCATTTCATTTTCGGCCCTTTTACTTCATGGCCGTCGCGTTGCTTCAGGCGCATATCCTTGTGGCCGGTCCCCTTGCAACGGGGGCATTTCACCCATCCATGCTGGAGCCGGGAAAGCGCGTTGCGCATGCCTTCGACGATTTCTTTGTCCAACGGGGGGCCGCCCGCCTTTCCCGCCCGGCGCGAGACATCCAGCGAAAGGCGGTGGAGTGCAAATGCGTTCTGGTAGTAGCCGAGCGCCGTGCCGGGTTCGCTTTCGAGAAGGCGTTTCGCTTCGGCAAGGTCGGCGGCGACACGTCCGGGAAGGACGCGGGCCAGTTCGAAATCCGGCGGCGGGGGCGGCGGGGGCTGCGTCCCCGCCGGCTTGGGCGGAACCGGGGGACGGGCAACCGGCAGCGCGGCACGGCAGTGACGGCAAGTTGTCTCGCCGCCGCGCGCCTCCCGTCCGCACTGCGGACAGATGATCAGCCCCTGCGCGAAAAGCGTCGCGGCGACAAACAATGCGGACAAAAAATGGATTCCTTTCATTTCGATTCCTCCCGGGCGGAAGCCTCCTCCGACTCTTCCCGCCATTCCTTCAACTTCCGGTGAAGCGTCCTGCGGCTGATTCCCAATTCAATCGCAGTCTTCGTGCGGTTCCCCTTGTTTTTCTGAAGTACGTCCATGATCTGACGCTTTTCCGTTTCGGCGAGCGAACCGCCCGCCGCAACGGTTGCCGCCGTGGTTGCGGCGGGTGCGGCGGACGTGTTTTCCCGTAGCGTCTGCGGGATGTCGGAAACATCCAGCCGCGTCCCTTTCGCCAGGACGACCATCCGTTCGACCGTGTTCCGCAGTTCCCGCACGTTGCCCGGCCAGGCGTAGGCGTTCAGCAGCCGCATGGCCTCCGGCGTGAACCCTTCGATGGCGCGTCCGTTGACCTTGTTGAATTCATGGAGGAAGCGGTTGGCGAGCAGTTCGATATCGCCCGCCCGTTCCCGCAGGGGCGGCAGAAGGATGTCCACCACATCCAGACGGAAGAAGAGGTCTTCGCGGAATTTCCCTTGATCGACGTATGCCCGGAGGTTCCGGTTGGTGGCGGCGATGACGCGGATGTTCACGTCCACGGTCTGCGTGCCGCCGAGCCGTTCGAACTGCCGCGACTCCAGCACGCGCAAAAGTTTGACCTGCACGGAGGCGTCGATCTCGGAGATTTCGTCGAGAAAGAGCGTGCCTTGATCCGCCTGTTCAAAGCGGCCGATCCGCTGGGCGAGCGCACCGGTGAACGCGCCCTTCTCATGGCCGAAAAGCTCGCTCTCCAGAAGCGAGGCGGGGAGGGCGGCGCAGTTGATGGCGACGAACGGCTTGTCCGCGCGCGGGCTGAGACGGTGGATCGCGCGGGCGACGAGTTCCTTGCCCGTCCCGCTCGGACCCTGGATCAAGACGGTCGCCTGGGTCGGCGCCACTTGCTGGATGGTTTCAAAGACGGGGCGCATCGCCTCGGACCGCCCGACGATGTTCTCCAGCCCGAAACGTTCTTCGAGTTGGCTTTCGAGCGACTGCACGCGCTGTTCGAGCGCCCGGTCTTTCAACGCCTTGTCGAGCATCAAGTCGAGCTGGTCGAGGCTGACCGGCTTCATCAGGAAGTTGTAGGCGCCGTGGCGCATCGCGTCCACCGCCGTGTCGATCGTCCCGTAGGCGGTGAGCAGGATGCAGGTGACCGCCGGGTGTTTCGAACGGACGGCCTTCAGCAGTTCCAAGCCGCCCATGCCGGGCATCCGCATGTCCGAGAGGAGGATGTCCACGTCCGGATCGGCGGCAAGGCACGCGAGCGCCTTCTCGCCGCTTTCCGCCGTCAAGACGCGATAATGGCGGTTTAACGCGAGCGACAGGCCGTCGCGCGTGTTTTTATCGTCGTCTACAATCAAGACCGTTGCTTTTCCGGGCATACCTTGGATGTCTCCCCCTCTACCGCTTGGAATCACGTCTATTCTACCCGATAAAGGTAGCCCTCGTCAATGTTTGAAAAATCTTTCGCCACGGGGGCTTGGGTGTGGTAAGATACGGGTGTTTTCGCGGTGCGGGAGGGA
>JAGAEL010000011.1 GCA_017613085.1 Kiritimatiellia bacterium
CGCGTCGCCGGCGTCGGACGGCGAGTACACGGTTGACCTGAACGGCAACACGGTGAACTGGAACGCGCCGCTCGCGGGCGCGAGCGACGTGACGATCACGGGCGAAGGCGCGTTCAACAGCACGGCGGCGCTTCAGTCGATTCCGCTTGGAAAGTGGACGGTCACGAACACCACGGCGACCGCCGACCTCTCCGGCGCGGCGGGATTCGCGGGCGGCCTCGCGGTCGCGCCCGGCAAGTCGGCGAAGATCGCCGTCCCGGGCGAGGGACTTGTGGAATGGGCGATGTTCAACAGCAGCCAGATTGCCAACATGGATGCGCTCAAGGCGTACACCGGCGTGTGCCCGTATGTGAACTCGACGCTTGGGCATGTGCATCTCTCCTACGGCTCCAATGTCGCTCCGATGGGGAACAACTCGCGCTTCGTCTATCGCGGGCAGTTCTACGTCGAAGCCGACAAGGCGGGCACGTGGTACTTCGGCGTCAACTACGACGACAACATCACGCTCGTCATCGACGGCGTCGAGGTTGCTTCCTCGCCTGCGCACGACACCGTCGGAACGGGCAGCGCCGAGCTTGCCGAAGGCTGGCACGACTTCCGCATCTGCGTTCTCGACGGCAGCGGATCGTGCGGACCGTATGTGTCAGGCTGGAGCAACACGATGGGCGTGGGCTGGAGCACGGACGCCGCGGCGGAAGGTTCTGCTGCCGCTTCCGCCTACACGAAGTTCGACACGACGACGCTCGCGATGCGTCTCCCGCAGGGCGCGGCGACGCAGACTGCCGTGCGCATGAAGGCGGCGCCAGTGAGTAACGGCAACACATTCATGGATGAATACCAGCCGTTTACATTGCTCGACTGCGTGACGAACAACCTCGCGCTCCTACACGGCTTCAATGGCGACAGCGTCGCCTCGGTGGCGAACAGCCAGACCGTCCACTACGAAGGCTGCTTCCTCGTCCCGGAGGAGAACGCCGGCACCTGGACGTTTACTGGATGGTACGACGACTACCTCTCGCTCTACATCGACGGCGTCAACATCATCCACAAGGCCAACTCGTCGAAGTCCGGGAGCGTCCAGTTGACGGCGGGCTGGCACCAATTCCGCATCGCGGTGGTTGACGGCGTCGGCAACTATGGCGGCAAGATTACGGATGACAACGGCAAGGTGTGCGCGCTCAAGGCCAAGCCCGCGAACGGCGCGAAGGCGCTGGCGTTTGATGGCGGGAACTTCCGCCTCGCCTACAGTGCTGCGGACGCGCAGAAGATGTGCGCGGCGGGCCTCGGCGGCGAGATCGACATCGGCGCGGGCGCGACGCTCCAGAACGACGTCGCGGCGGGCTTCTGTCCGATCTACGGCACGCTGAAGGGCACGGGTACGCTTTCCGGCTCCTTCCGCTTCGCGGGTACGACCAACTGCTGGAAGGTGGCGGGGAACAATTCGCGCGAGCTTGAGCGTGTTGAATTCGCAAATCCCACGAAGGAAACGTTCACGGGGCTCAAGGTTATTGACGTGGCGTTCAACGCCAGACCGACCCGTGCCACGTACTTCCTCACTACCGCCACGGTCGACGGTCTGACGGAGGCCGACCTCGCAGACACGACCGTGACGGCGAAGAACGGTGAGGACGATTACTCCGCGAACTTCACACCGACTGTCAAAAACGGTCGCCTCGCGCTCGCCAACTCCAAGGCCGTCGGTTTCATCCTATTGTTACGCTAACCCCTCTCCTTTGGAACGCGGGCTAACCCGCCCGCGTTCCGTTATGAAAAAGGCGAGGACACTGGTTTGTGACAAGCTGACGGACAAGACGAAGTTAACGCCATGACCGATGAGCTGAAGAACGCAGTGAGGCAGGAGGTGAAGCACCACATGGGGAGGCGGTGCTTCAACTGGGACTATTCCTCGCGCTGCATCTACATGATCACGATCACGCTGGCGGATCGATCGCGGCCGATCTTGGGGCGGCTTGTCGGTGAGGGCGAGGAATGGCGGGTGGAGCCGAGCGAGAGCGGGCGGATTGTCGAGCAATGCTGGCGTGAGATTCCGCAGCAATGGCCGGGTGTTGAGATAATCGAGAGCCAGCTGATGCCCGATCACTTTCACGGCATTATCTTCGTGAAGGAGCAGCAGAAGAAAAAGCTGGGCAATATCATCGGCAGCTTCAAGTCGAAAAGCTCCAGCCGGGCGGGGGACTTCGCCGCACGCGGCGAAGTGCAGAACCTTGTACGCGGCGAAGAGCAGAACCCGGTGGGGTTGTGGGCGCCTGGGTATGTTGATTTGATTCTCTTTCGTGCGGGGCAGCTTGAGAAGATGATAGCCTATATTCGCGACAACCCGCGACGCTTGGGCATAAAGTTGACCCACCCTGAGCTTTTTAAGGTGGCGCGGGATATAGAGGTTGGTTTTGCGCCGGCTCGCGAGCGAGCCGGTATTCCACTCTGGGGCGGCCCGGCGAAAGGGCACTTTATGGCGATCGGCAACCACTTTCTTTTGACGCGGCCTGTTATTTGCCAGATTCAATGCTCGCGCTCCTATTTCGCCTACAAGCGGCGGCGATTGCCGGGCGGTTGGCAAATCTGCCGCGATTCCGCCGGCAAGCCGATCATCGAAAAATCAACGCCAACATTTGAGGAAAAGGCGGCGGCGGCTCTGTGCGCGGCGGCAAAAGGCGCGGTATTGCTAAGCCCCTGCATCAGCCATGGCGAGCGCGAAATCGCCCGACGCGTTTTCGAGGCGGGGCATCGCGTGATAACGCTCCAGAACAAGGGTTTCTCGCCGCTCTATAAACCGGGCGGCAAGTTCTTTGAGATGTGCGCGGCGGGTAACTTGCTGATGCTCGCACCGATTAGTTGGCCGTATGTATCGGGTGAGAAAGCAATGACGCGCGAACAGGCGCAGGTTTTAAACTGCATTGCCCAGTTGATTGCCGATGACGGCGCGGTTGAAATCGACTACAAGGGCGTGGTACTGAGCGGCATCGACGAGGCGGTTGCGCAAGCAGTTACACCAGGGATTTGCAGTTACGGATTGTTGTATGTCAGGTAAGGGGCTTCGCAAGAGCACAATGCCAATGACGGCAGTTTCCTCGTTGCGTCCGGATGGATTTTGTGTTAGAGTAATCCCCAAACGGGAGAATTACGATGAAAAGAATCGTGTTGTTGGTTTGTGCAGCGGCGTTGTGCGTTCAGGCGAAGCCGAAGCGTCACCCTTCGTATGAGCCTGACGGGAAAAGCCTTTCGGGAAAATCGGAAAAGGCGGAGAACCTGTTTCTGAATGCGAAGGTTACTGCGACTGGAGAGTTTGGAAAGAACTACGCGGCGGCGCTCGCGGTGGATGGTCGGCGCGACGACTGCGCGAAGCACTGGTGCGCGGAAAACCTGCCTCAGGCGTTGACCGTCGATATGGGGGCGGTCAAGCCGCTCTCCGAAATCCAGTTCGTCCCGTACTGGAAGGACGGGCGTATCTATGGGTTTAAAATCGAAGGATCGGTGAACGGGAACGACTGGACGATACTTTCGGACCAGACGGCCAACTCCATCTGCGCCGGCGCGTCCGGATTCTCGCTCGACTTCGAGACCGCAAACGTCCGCTACGTGCGCGCGACGATCGTCTCGAACAGCAAAGGCGCGAAGAACGGCGCCCATATCGTTGAAATGGAGGGGTACTCCCGTTCCGGCAGTCGGACAGAGACGTTCTTTCTCGCGGGCGACATCTATGCGCGCTACGACCGCGATGTTGTGGCAGACCGTGCGAAGCTCGCACCTGTCGCGAAGTTGCGCGGCTGGCGCGGCGAGCGTGTGAGCGCGATGCTCGTCGCCTCCTCGCGCGGCGGTTTCGCCGAGCTGCGCCTCGCTTCAGTCGATCCCCGCGCCCGCCTCGATGTGTTGCGTTACACGCTCGGTAACGGGACGCTCTATGGCGACATCCTTGACGGCACGGGCGAGACCTCCTTCAAGGGGGTGACGCGTCCCATCGTCTATACCTACGATATTCCGGCGAACGCCTCCGGCGTGATCCGCGACAAGGTGACTGCCAGCATCAACGGCGAACGCCATGTTCTGCCCGTTGAAATCGCAGTCGTGCCGCGTACCCTGCCGCCGGTCAAGGAATGGAAGTTCCACCTTGACCTCTGGCAGCACCCGGACGCCATCGCCCGCTGGCACGACGTCCCGATGGGAAGCGCCGAACATCTGCGCCTACTCGCCCCGTACAACAAAATGCTCGCCGACATGGGGCAGAAGACGATCACCGCCACGTTGATCGACGAGGCGTGGAACCAGCAGACGTACGACCGTTTCCGCTCGGAAGTCCAGGCGACGAAGCGCGCGGACGGGTCGTGGTCGTATGACTACACGCTCTTCGACAAGCTCGTGGAGAGTATGGAGGCGGCCGGCGTCACCGGGCAGATCGACTGCTACTCGATGCTGCCGTGGTCGTTGAAGTTCCGTTACTTCGACGAGAAGTCGGGACGCAGCGTCGCGCCGCGCATGGATCCTGCGAGTGCGGAATACGAAGATTTCTGGGGGAATCTACTCACGGACTTCTGTCGTCACACGAAGAAGAAGGGCTGGTTCAAACGCGCCAAGATCGCGCTCGACGAACGCCCCGACAAGCTCATCAAGCCCGCCCTCGCCGTCCTGCACAAATACGCGCCCGGCCTTGAGATGGTGATGGCGTGCAACCATCCCTCCGCGCTCAACGCGGAAGCGTTTGACGTCTCCTACTCCTATCGCCACGGCGCGGGGCTTGCCAAGTATGCGGCAGGACGGCGCGCGCAGGGTAGGTTCACGACGTACTACGTATGCTGCGCCCCGGCGCGACCGAACACGTTCTTGTTCAGCGACCCCGCAGAGGCGGCCTGGCTCGCGCCGCTCTCGGCGGCGATGGGGCTGGACGGTCTCCTTCGCTGGGCTTGGTGCAGCTGGGTGGAGAATCCGTTCGACACGCAGGACTTCACGGCCTGGCCGACGGGTGACACCTCGCTCGTCTATCCGGGGCCGCGCCTTTCGCTCCGTGCCCTTTTGCTGCGCGACGGCATCGAGGCGTTTGAGAAAGTGAGGATTCTCGGAACGGACATCCCCGAACTCAAGGTGTTCACCGTGAAGCGCGGCGGCGAGTCCGGCGTACATGCGGCGGACGTTCGCGCACTCGACGCGGCGCTTAATCGGTAACGCCGCACGAGGCTTACGGGGTGCGCAAAGTATGAAACAGGTCTGTTTATCGCTTGCGTTTGTGGTCGCTTTTGCGGTGTCGAATCCGGTCTGTGCCGAAACGGTGGAGGGGGAAAGCGGCGCACGGTTACGGATGCGTGACCAGGGGTGCGTTTTGTCGCCCGGAATGTACGTTGCTCCGGATTGGCAGTACAAGGGTTCCCGTGGCGGATACACCGTCGAAAAGGATGGCGGTTACCGCTTCACGCTCGGCGGGGAACGCGAGGTGAACGGGACGGCGAGGTTTTCCCGCGATAAGGAGGAGATCCATGCCGCGTACACGTTCCGTCCGGAACGGGAGATCAAGGTACACGCGCTTTGTCTCTCGCTTTCCCTGCCGATGGAAAAATTCAACGGCGGCATGGTCGCGATGGGGGAGGATGCGGTTAAACTTCCCGAAGAATTCAAGACGGCGCACCTCCGTTCGTCGCAGGTCTCCTCGTTTACCGTGCGGGACAGAAGCGGCAAGGAAACCCTGACGGTTTGTTTTCCGGCTCCGACGTGGGTGATGGTGCAGGACAACCGCCGGTGGAACGCACAGGATTTTTCGCTACGGATTCATCTGGCGAGGGAGACCACGATACGGAAGGACGAAGAGTACACGTTGCGCTTCACGATGAACGTGCCGGGACTGGAGCGTTTCGCGGCGTGCGAACCGGTTGTGCTGCGTCGCGGGCGGGAGTGGATTCCGCTGACGGTCGCCCCCGATATCGAGGACGGGTCGGCGTTGGATTTCCGCCGTGTGGTCGGACAGGACGCTCCCGCAGGGAAGTACGGGCGCGTGATCGCCAACGGCGGGCATTTTGAATTCGAGCGCAAGCCGGGGATCCCCCGGCGGTTCTACGGGGTGAACATCTGTTTTTCCGCAAACCAGATTGAACGGGAGCTGGCGAAGCGGTTTGCGAAACGCTTGGCAAAGGTCGGTTACAACGCCCTCCGCATCCACCATCACGACGCCGGTTTGACGGGGAACGGCAAAACCGACGGAACCACTTTGGATCCGGAGGCGATAGACCGTCTGGACGGGATTGTGGCGGCTTGTATCGACGAAGGCATTTACCTCACCACCGACCTCTTTGTATCACGGCGAGTCCCGTACCGTTCCATCGGCATGGACAAGGACGGGATCATCCCGATGAACGAGTATAAGGCGCTTGTCCTCGTCCACGAGGGCGCCTTTCAAAACCTGCTGGCGTTCAGCCGCCAGTTCCTCGCACATCGTAATCCGTACACGGGGCGGACGTATGCGGAAGAACCCGCGCTCGCCTGGCTGGCGTTGGTCAACGAGGGCAATCCCGGAAATTCCGCCGAATGTCTTCGGATTCCGGTTTGGCGGGCGGCTTGGGAAAACTGGTTGTCCGAACGGAAGAAGGTGGACGCGAACTTCCGCGACGTCCCCGCCACGGTGCCCCGCAATCTCTGGGAACGCGGACGACACAGCGGCGCGTACTCGATTTTCCTTCAGGAAGTCGAAACGAAGTTCGCGACGCGGATGCGCGAATTCCTGCGGGGCGAGATGAAATGCAAGGCGCTCATGACGAACATGAGCAGCTGGATGAACCCCGTCTGCTACCAGTTGCCGCGTGCGCGTTGCTATGATTTCGTCGATGACCATTTTTACGTCGATCACCCACGTTTTCTGGAGAAATCGTGGAGCCTTCCGAGTTCCTGCGGTAATCAAAACCCTCTCGTCGGTGCCAGGATGGGGGCGCAGGATGCCGTGTTCCGGCGTTTGCTCGACAAACCCTTCACGATCACGGAATACAATTATTCCGGTCCCGGACGTTTTCGCGGAGTAGGGGGGATCGTCCTTGGTACACTCGCTTCGCTTCAGGACTGGTGCGGGGTATGGCGTTTCGCCTGGAGCCACAGCGATGCCTCGATCCGTAATCCTGAAAAAGTGAAGATGGGATATTTCGATATGGCGGGCGATCCTTTGTCGCTGGCGGCGGAACGCGCGTCGCTCTGCCTCTTCCTTCGGCAGGATCTTCCGTCGTTGAAACGAACCTATGCGATCACCCTTCCGGAGGAAAAACTCGCGAACGATTTTTCTTTTTCTCCGCTCAACAAGACGGAGTGGCCGTGGCTCGGCTGGTTTGCGAAGATGGGGACGGTTGTGGGCGACCGCGCTTGCGACGGGGCAGCCTGGTCGGACGCCTATCCGGCCGCCTACCGGCGGAAGGCGGATGAAATTCGTGAACGGATCGGCATCGAAAAATCAGATGTGCTCGTCGCCGGGGATGGGGCCTTGTCGCTGGATTGGGTTCGCGGAACCTTCCTCCTGCGGACTGCCCGGACATGCGGCGGCTTTGCGGAAGGGGGGCGCATCCGGGCAGATGTTTTGAACGTGGATCTACAGGGAACACCCGCGACGGTTTGGGTCAGTTCGCTCGATGGAAATCCCATCCGCGAGTCGAAGCGGCTGTTGTTCACCCACTTGACGGATGTCCAGAACGAGGGGATCACGTATGCAGATCAAGACCGCCGGATTCTTCTCGCATGGGGGGGCATACCCCACTTGATGAAAACGGGCATCGCACACGTGCGTCTCTCGCTTGCTTCTCCCGCATCCTACCGCGTGTACGCATTGACGACGGGAGGTGTGCGCAGACGGCGGATCGCCGCGTCCACCCGTGCCGACGAATTATCGTTTACGGCAGATGTCGCGGCCGATCCTTCCGACGCCTCTTTCCTCTACGAGATTGTTGCGGAGCATTAATAAACGGTACTCGGAACGAGTTGCCAGTGTCCGGGAACCCACGTCTGCACACTGCGGCCGTATGCATCGATCGTGGTATTCCAGTAACCGTCGATCCAGACGCGGGTGTAACCGTAGGGGACAGTCCCGTAGTAGCCGCCGTAGCAGTAAGGAGCGGAACCGTAGTACCCGTTCCAGAAATACGGACGCGGGGAACAATACGGGCGCGAATAACCGCCGAAACGTGGAGGCGGAGGCGCGGGACGGAATCCGCCGTGGAAGCCGCCGCGAGGAGCAGCTGGGGCATGGTGGAAACCACCTCCGTGAAACCCGCCGCGTGGCGCAGGGGCATGATGGAAACCGCCGCCGCGAGGAGCAAAACCGCCGCCG
>JAGAEL010000140.1 GCA_017613085.1 Kiritimatiellia bacterium
ACGACCCTTCTTCGGCTGGAAAATGAAATCCGACCGGACCGGTGCGGCGCAGACCGCCTACCGGATCCGCGTGTTTGAGTCGGGAAAAACCGTCTGGGATTCCGGGGAGGTCTCCTCCGACCGTTCCGTCGGCATCCCCTACGCGGGTCCGGCGTTAAAGAGCGCGCGTAGGTATCGGTGGCAGGTCGCCGTCAAGGACGACACCGACGCGTGGATCGCCCCTTCCGAATGTATCTTCGAGACCGGACTTCTTACAGCGGAGGACTGGAAAGGCAGCGAATGGATTTCTTCCGCCGATGCCAAAGTCCGCACGGCGGCGGGACACGGCGGCAAACAGGAGGCGGAAGACGGCACCGATTGTTTCCTGAAGACCGTTCCGAACGGGAAGGTTCTTCGCGAGGCGTTCTGGACCGTCGCCGGACTGGGCGTCTTTGAAGCCTACGTCAACGGCGAACCCGTTTCCCACAAACGGATTTGCCCGAAAGACGGTTCCACCCGCCTCGTCCGCGACTTCTTGAAACCCGGTTTCACCCATCCCTCAAAGACGAAGTATGCGTTCACCTACGACGTGACGCACCTGATGAAGACGGGTTCGGCAGACGCGAATGTTTTCGCCGCGCAGGTCTCCGCCGGATGGTGGCGTGACAAGATCGTCAATTTCCACGGAAAGAAATCCGCCTTCCGCGCCCAACTCGTCCTGCGTTTCACGGACGGTACGGAGAAAACGGTCGGCACCGACTCCACCTGGCTCGCCGCCGTGGAAAGTCCCGTCAGGCAAGCCGCGATTTTCGACGGCGAATCGTTCGATGCCCGCGTCCAGACGACATGGATGAAGACCGGCGACGCGACACCGTCCTTCAAGCCCGCCGTCGTCAACACCGAGTACACGGGCGACCTCCTCCCGATGCGCGGCGCGACGGTCTCCCTCCGCGACGACCTTGCGCTTACCCCCGTTGAAATCTACGCCTACAACGGCGTAGACGGCGCCGACAAGGAGAACTACGGACGTGTCCGGAAACTCCGTTCCTACCGCGACGGCGAATCCCTCAAACTGGCAAAGGGCGAAACGCTGCTCGTCGATTTCGGCCAGAACGCGGCGGCCGTCCCTTCGTTCGTCTTCGCCGCGAAAACGGGCACGACCTTGACCGCGCTTCCCGCTGAAATGCTGAACGACTTAAACGGCGCGAAGAAGCGCGGCAACGACGGCCCGGAGGGCAGCGTCTACCGTGCGAACCTGCGCAAGGCGAAGGCAACGCTCGCGTATACGTTCGCAGGGACGGGGGATGAAACGTACACGCCCTCTTTCACCTTCTTCGGTTATCGCTACGTCTCCCTCACGTCCACGGACGACGTCGCCATCAAGCGCATCCGTTCCATCCCCGTCACCTCGATTCCGAAAGCGGGCGAGACGGGAAGCCTCGAAACCGGTGTCCCGGCCGTCAACAAGCTCATTTCGAACGTACTCTGGGGGCAGTATTCAAATTACCTCAGCGTCCCGACGGACTGCCCGCAACGGAACGAACGTCTCGGCTGGACGGCCGACACGCAGGTATTCTGCGAGGCGGCTTCGTACAACGCCAACGTCTACGGCTTTTTCTTGAAGTGGATGCGCGACATGCGCGATTCGCAGGACACGCGCGGCGGATTCCCGGGCGTCGCGCCGACCGCGCAGTACGGCGGCGAAATGATGCGCCTCGGATGGGCGGACGCCGGCGTGATTGTGCCGTACACGATGTGGAAGCAGTTCGGCAACGAGAAGATCATCGAGGAGAACTGGGCGGCGATGGAGAAGTACGTGGCGCGTTGCGCGGAAACCAAGTACGCCCACGAGGCCATCGCGGACGAGTGTAGAAACTACCAGTGGGCGGACTGGCTCAGCTACGAGCCGCTGGAGTCCTGCGGCGGCAAGTTCGCGACGAACGAAGGCGGACGCCGCAGACCGAAGCCTGAAGCGCTGCACTACTGGGACTTCCTCGGCGCATGCTACTGGCTCTGGGATGCCGGCATGATGCGCCGGATGGCCCTCTACGCCAAGGGCAACCGGGTCGAAGCGGACAAGTACTTCCGCATGGAGACGGACGCCCGAAAGTTTCTGAAGGAGAGATTCCTGGACGCGGACGGCAAGTTCAAGCTGGACATCCTCAACACGATGCAGACCCCGGCACTCTTCGCGCTCAAGCTCGGACTCGTCGAAGGAGACGCAAGAACGCGCATGGCGGCCGCCCTCAGGAAAAACATTGCCGACCACGGCGATTGTCTACAAACTGGATTCCTCGGAACGTCCATCCTGATGGATACGCTCACGGAAAACAACATGGCCGACGTCGCCTATACCCTTCTCCTCCAGCACAAAAACCCGAGCTGGCTCTATTCGGTCGATCAGGGCGCGACCACCATCTGGGAACGCTGGAACAGCTACGTCAAGGCGACCGGGTTCGGACCCGTCGGCATGAATTCCTTCAACCATTACGCCTACGGCGCCGTTGTCGCGTGGATGTACGGCTCCATGGCCGGCATCCGGGAAGATGTGGAGAAGCCGGGTTTCAAACATATCATCCTCGCGCCGATTCCCGACAAGCGCGTCGGACACGTCACGGCGTCGTTCAATTCGCCTTACGGTGTGATAAAAAGCGCGTGGCGTTACACGGAAGACGGAACGTGGTCGTGGACGTTCACCATTCCCGCCAATACGACGGCGACGGTGATCCTACCCGGTTGTGACACGGCGGAGTATTCTTCGGGAACCTACACGCTCACAAAGTAATCCCTCTCTTACGCCGCCTTCCTGGATAAGGGGGCGGCGCTTTTTGCGACCTTCCGTGTTGAAACCCCTCAGACTGCTCCTAGATGCCGTTTTCCCGCGTCTCTGCCCGCTCTGCGGAAAACCTTCCGACCGCCCCGGACGGACGGTCTGCTGGGATTGTTTCAACTCGATCGACCTTTACCATGAAAGCCTTTGCGAACGGTGCGGCCGTTTTGCCGAAGGTGAAATCAAACACGCTTTCATCTGCAGCGTCTGCCTGTCCATGCCCCCGTCTTTCGACAAGGCACGCGCCGCCGGGCGTTTCTCGTTCGAATTGCGCGACCTTGTCCACCAGTTGAAATATGGCGGGGCGACTTGGCTTGCCGCCGACCTTTCCGACCTTCTGGAAGGCTGCGTTACGGCTCATTTTCCGGCGAAGGAAATCGATGTCGTCCTGCCTGTACCGTTGCATCCCCTCCGTCTGCGTGAACGTACGTACAACCAGTCTTCCCTGCTTGCGGAAGAGCTGGCAAAGAGGCTGCACAGGCGTTTCGACAACCTTTCCCTTGTCCGGACCCGTCAAACGGAAACGCAGACGCATTTCAACGCGAAGGAACGCCGTAAAAACATGGCCGGCGCGTTTTCCGTCGTTCGTCCCGAATGGATTTGCAAACGCACGGTACTTCTCGTCGATGATGTGATGACGACGGGTTCTACGTTCGATGCCTGCGCCGATGCCCTTAAGAAAGCCGGCGCGCGAACCGTATGGGCCGTATCCATCGCCCGTGGACAATGACACGTTTACGGCGTAATCTTGACGCGGAGTACCCTGTTTGTCACCAGACTTTGAAGGTTTGCCCCCTCCAGGTTCTCGTACCAGGGAATCTGCACCTTTTTGGTCAATTTCTTTCCCGATTTACTTTGCATGGTAAGCTTTAACTCGTTGCCTTTTTCGATCACCGTTCGTATCGATTGCGCATCCATTTCGCCGGATAACGTGAAAACCACTTCAAAGGACTTTCCGTTCTCGCGCATATCCATCGCGGGTGCGGTACGTACGCCCGACCAGTCGTCTGTCGCCATGCTTTCCATCGCCTGTCCCGCAGAAAACCCGTTCGACACGCGAATCCCTTTCACGACACGGCTGGAACGTTTCGCCGGAACGCTTTCTTCCTGTTTTTCAGGTGCAACTTGCTCCGTTTTCCGATGTTCCGATTTTTGTTCCGAACGTGTGGAAAGAACCCCGCTTCCTTTGATCGCAGAATACCCGATCAAAAGAAAAATCGCGACAATCAGGAAACCGTCCAACAGTCCCCAGAAAATTCCGCTTTTTCCTCTTTCGTTCGTCATTTTTTCACCTCGCCTTGTTTTGAAGCTTATTTAATGCCAAT
>JAGAEL010000012.1 GCA_017613085.1 Kiritimatiellia bacterium
GGCCGCCGCGCCGTGCCGGCGCGGCGGCCCCCCTTTTTTGCCGTCGAAAGCGGTCGATGGCTGTCGATTGCTGCCGAAAATGCCTACTTTACACGAGACGGAACGAAAGGAACGGGCCGTGCTTGCGGAGGTTGTACTGACTCGCGACGATCCCGCAGAGGCGGCGGATTCCCTGGAAGAACTTCGCCGCCTTGCCGATACGGCGGGAATCGAAGTGGTCGGACAGTTGACCCAGAGCCGGCTTCGCCCCGACGGCGGTCTGATGTTCGGCAAGGGGAAGGTCGAAGACCTGGCGGCGCTGGTTCAAGAAACCCGCGCCGATACCGTTATTTTCGACAATCCCCTGAACGCCATCCAAGCGTTCAACCTCGGAAAGAAACTCCCCGGCATACGGATTCTCGACCGGACGGAAATTATCCTCCTTATTTTTTCGCGCAGGGCGCGTTCCGCCGAGGCGCAGCTCCAGGTCGAACTCGCCCGTCAGGAATTCCTGTTGCAGCGGATCCCCGTTCTACAGGAACAGCAGCGTTTCGGAGGCGGCACCACCGGACTGCGCGGTCCGGGTGAAAGCCGGCTCCAGTTGCGCAACCGCCCAATCCGGAAACGGATCCAGGATCTCAAAGCGCGTCTGCGCAAGCTGGAGAGCCGTCCGGACAACAGCGAGAAACGCCGTTGGCCGCTTGTCTCGCTCGTCGGCTACACCAATGCCGGAAAATCTACCCTGCTGAATCTGCTGACCCGTTCCGAGGCGTATGTGGATGACCGCCTTTTCGCGACGCTCGACACCAAGACGCGCCTCGCCCGCCTTTCCCCGTCCAAACAGGTGTTGTTGACGGATACGGTCGGGTTCATCCGTAACCTGCCGCACGACCTTGTCGCCTCCTTCCGTTCCACGTTGAGTGTCGCCGCACGGGCGGATCTCCTGCTGATCGTCGTTGACGCGGCCTATCCCCGTGTGACGGACCACCTTGAGGTCTGTTTCAAGACGTTGAAGGAAATCGGCGCGGGCGACGTTCCCAGACTGCTCGTTCTCAACAAGTGCGACACCCTCCCGAAGACGGAACCGGTCGATGCGGCGGGAGGGCCGCACACGCTGAACCTCGCCCATTTGACGGAGCGTTATCCGCAAGCCATCCCGGTTTCGGCCAAAACTGGGTTTGGGATCGACCTGCTGAAACTGGCCATGATCGGAGAACTCGAAAAATGTTGTACGTTGTGGCAACTCCCATCGGCAACCTCGGCGACCTCACGCCGCGCGCCCTAGAGGCGTTCAAGTCGGCGGATTTGATCGCTTGCGAAGACACCCGCCGTACATGGGCGCTGTTGAGCGCGTTCGATATTCCCCGGCCGCAAATGCTCTCCTACAGGCAGGGAAACGAGGAACAGGCGGGCGAGACGATTCTCGCCGCGCTCGCCTCCGGCCGCACGGTCTGCCTCTGCTCCGACGGCGGGTATCCGGCGGTCAGCGACCCCGGCTACCGGCTCATCCGGCGCTGTGCGAAGGAGGGTGTCCCTTTCTCCGTGCTGCCCGGCGCCTCGGCCGTTCTCTCTGCCCTGCTATCCTCAGGTCTTTCGACCTCCAGTTTCACGTTTAAAGGGTTTCCGCCCCGGAAGCCCGGCGCGCTGCGGAGGTTTTTCGAAGAAGAGAAAGACCGCCCGCATACGCTTGTCTGTTACGAATCCCCGTTCCGCATCGGCGCCTGCCTGAAAGCCGCGCGCGAGGCGCTGGGAAACCGGGAAGCCGCCGTCTGCATCGAATTGACGAAGGTACACGAGCGCGTTTTTCGCGGGTATCTCGAAGACCTGATTCCGCAGTTCGACGGCAAACCGGTCAAAGGCGAGGTCGCCATCGTCGTCGCGGGCGACAATCCGAAATTTGAGCGTTGTTCATTTCACCCGGGTTCGGTATAATCAAAACCGACACGTTCAAGTAAGGAGGTAGAGATGTTTGGATTGGATCCGATGTATTTTATCATCTTGGCGCCTGCGTTGCTGTTGTCTTTCCTGGCCAGCTGCAAGGTGAAGAGTGCGTTTGCCAAGTATAACAAGGTCCGCGCGTTCTCCGGTCTGACCGGGGCGATGGCGGCCCGTCTCATGTTGCAGAGCAACGGGGTGCTGGATGTCGAAATCCAGAAGGTACAGGGGTTCCTCACGGACAATTACAATCCGGGGAACAAAGTCCTCAGCCTTTCGCCCGACGTCCATGACGGGACTTCGCTCGCGGCGGTCGGCGTGGCCTGTCACGAGGCCGGGCACGCCTTGCAGCACGCCGAAGGGTATGCCCCGCTCCATCTGCGTTCCACGCTGGTTCCCGTGGTGAACTTCAGCAGCCGCGCCGCGATTTTCGTCTTTATCGCGGGGATTATGATGCAGCTTCAGCCGTTGACCCTGCTCGGCGTGATCCTGTTCGGCGCCGGCTTCCTCTTCTCTGTCGTTACGCTCCCTGTCGAGTGGAATGCCAGCGCGCGCGCCAAGAGCCAGGTGGTCAATCTGGGGATCGTTTCGCCCGACCAGGAAGGGGCGGCGGGAAGCGTGTTGAACGCCGCGTTCCTGACGTACGTCGCGGCGGCGGTCAGTTCCCTGCTGACGGTGTTCTATTACCTGCTGCGCTCCGGCCTGCTGAATGGCCGCAGGGATTAACCGGAGAGGTCGCCATGAAACAGGTTTCTGTCTTGACCGTTTGGGCCGTCTTTGCGGCGCTGCCCCTCTGCGCCCTCACGCCGCGTGACCTCGCCGTCGATCTCGCGGTCAAACCCGGCCTGGTCCCTGTCGCGAACGAGTGCCCGCACTTCTCCTGGCGGTTCGATGTCGGACGTTCGGGCGAAAGGCAGACCGCCTATCAGATTCAGGTCGCGACTTCGACCGCTTCCTTCCGTCGCGGCAAGCCGGATCTTTGGGACAGCGGGCGCGTGGTTTCGGCGGAGAGCCTGTCCGTCCCCTATGCGGGGGCTTCGCTTCCCGCCGAGCGTTCGATCTGCTGGCGTGTGCGCGTCTGGGACAAAAGTGGTACGGAAGGCCCCTGGTCGGAGACGCTGTCGTTCACGACGGCGGGCCGTCTCGGCGCGTACGAACCGTTGCGCTACAAATCCGCGCTCCGCCATGTCGCGCCGGTCCGGATCTTCACCAACACGCTCGGAAACGCGGTCGTGGATTTCGGGAAGGACGCCTGGGGATGGATTGAACTGCTGCCCCCGATGTCGATGAAGGATGGGGGCGATTTCTCCCTGCGCGTCGGCGAACGGATCGGCGCCGACGGCGTGGTGGACCGCAAGCCGGGCGGGACCGTGCGCTACGTGAAGGTCAACGGCGCGTTGACGACCCCCGGCATCTACCGGGTCCCGTTCCCCGCCGACAAGCGGAACACCAACGACGGGAAGGACGGCCCCGCGATCCGCCTCCCGAAGGAATTCGGCGTCGTGATGCCGTTCCGCTACGTCGAAGTCTCCGCCTGTCCGTACCGTGTCACCCGGAACACGATCCGCATGATCGCCGTCAACTACCCGATGGACATGAAGGCTTCCGCGTTCGTGTCGAGCGATCCCGCGCTGGACAAAATCTACAACCTCTGCAAATACACCATCTGGGCCACCTCCTTCGCCGGCGTCTACATCGACGGCGACCGCGAACGCATCCCGTACGAGGCCGACGCCTACATCAACCAGTTGAGCCATTACGCCATCGAAAGCGACTACACGCTCGCGCGCTACAGCCACGAGTATTTGATGAAGCATCCCACCTGGCCGACGGAATGGCGGCAACATTCCATCTTCATGGCGTGGGCGGACTGGATGTGGACGGGCGACCGCCAGTCCCTCGCCCGTTGTTACGAGTCGTTGAAGAACGACAAGCTCCTCGCCTCGTTTGTCCGCGAGAAGGACGGTTTGCTTGAAACGAAGGGGGCGCAGGAACTAGGAAACCGCTCGACTCCGAGGGACATCGTGGACTGGCCTCCGGTCGAACGCGACGGTTTCGAATTCCGCACCGTCAACACGGTGGTCAACGCCTTTTATTGCCGCAACTTGCGACAGATGGCGGAAATCGCGGAAGCGCTCGGCAAACGGGAAGATGCGCTGACCTTCCACGTCAAGGCCGACCAGGCGGCGAAAGCGTTCCATGCGGCGTTTTACGACCGCGAGCGCGGCTGTTACCTGGACGGAGAGGGCGCGTCGCACGCCTCCCTCCACGCGAACGCCGTCGCCCTCGCCTTCGGGCTGGTGCCGGAGGCGGACATCGACCGCGTGGCGGATTTCCTTGAATCGCGCGGCATGGCCTGCAGTGTCTACATGGCGCAGTATCTGCTCGAGGGATTGTTCAACGCGGGACGCGACGAGTCCGCGATCAACCTGATCACCCGTCCCGACAAGCGCGGCTGGCTCCACATGCTCGACCTCGGTTCGACGATGACGCTGGAAGCCTGGGATGCCCAGTACAAGCCGAATCTTGACTGGAACCATGCGTGGGGGACCGCGCCGTTGAATGTGATCGCGCGTTACATCCTGGGTGTCCGTCCGTTGGTGGCGGGATTCGGCAAGGTGTTGATTCGCCCGCAGCTGGGGGCGTTGGAAGCGGTCGAAGGCATTGTCCCGACGGTACGCGGCGGTATCCGCGTCGGCGTCCGTCGTGTGCCTCGCGGCGGTTACCGTCTCGTGGTGAGTCTGCCCGCCAACACGGAGGCGGTGGTGGAAATCCCCGCCTTGAAGGGGCGTGTCACGCTTGACGGTTCGACCGTTGACGCGAAGGTCAAGGACGGACGTTTCGTCCTGACGGGCGTCCCCTCCGGCAAACACGAGATCCGGATCGGGAAGTGAGGTTTCGACGGCAATTGACAGTTGCCGATTGCCGCCGTATCAAAACTTGTAGAACACGCGCCCCGGGTTACGGGGTGGAGGCGGTGGAAGGGGATCGGCCGCGTAGCCGAGCGCGCAGTGCCCGATGCCCTCGTATCCCTCTCCGAGGCCGAGGGAACGGAGCAGGTCGTCGAAATCGCCCGACTCCAATTCCTCCTTTGCGCGGTGGATCCAGCAACTGCCGAGACCCAGCGTGTGCGCGGCGAGCATGAGGTTGCCCATCACCAGGCTGCCGTCGTAAAGGAAGGTCGGGCGCGACTTGTCCGCCAGAACGAGAATCATCGCGGGGGCGCCGTAGAACGGGTCGAATCCCTCCGCCCATCCGCCGATTTTCCGGTTCGCCTCGGCGATCCGGTCGCGCAACGCTTTTTCGGTGATGGCAATCAAAACCGTCGCCTGTTTGCCCCGTCCGCTCGCCGCATAGAGTCCTGCTTCGAGAATCTGGTCGAGCAGTTCTTTCGGTACGGCGTCCGGTTTGAAATTCCGGCAGCTGCGCCGTTCCTGCATCGCTTGGAGAATCACATTTCGGGTCATTTCGGTAACTCCTTTCTGAATGCCGGCCGCCGCGTCAATCCCCGGCATGACCTTCCGGGAGATTATGGAGCAGACCCCGTCCCGCCTCTGCCGGATGATCGAGTCCGCCCACGCCGTCGCCGGCCTCGGCGCGACGCGGAAGACGGGACGCGCCTACGCCCGCTACCTCGCCACGCTCAACGCGACCGCCAGGCGGCTGAAAGAGGGGGCAGCGCGGGAGGCGCATCGCGCGCCCGCAGCGCGCCTCGGAGAGCTGCCAGAGCGCCAGCAGGATGAACGAGACAAGCCCAAACCAGAAGGAACAGCCCGGGCCGATCCCGTCTAAATTCTCCATCGGTTTATTCATGACGGTGTAGCTTATACCACGCGCAAGGAGGCTCTGACAAGTGGAAAAACACGAAATACGCCTTGAATTCACGGCGGACTCGCACCTCGACGGGCGAAGTATGCCATATCCTACGGGCGGTGGCAATCATCGAATAAGGGCATCGGTGGCCGGGGGCGCATCCGCGAATTTTGTTGTCCTTTTTTGCCGTTTTTATCTCAAGCGGAGGAAAGGAACAAACGAGACGAACGGGACAAACATTGTCCTTGTTGTCGTTTTTGTCTCACGCGGAGGAGAAACCGGGAGGGTCGCGCCCCGTCGCGACCGGGTGGCGGCTGTCGGGTGTCGTTAGGGGTATTTTCTCGCCCAAGGACGGTTTCTTTTGGAAACTGTGTCGATGAACCGCGATATTATATTCATGGCGGGGTTGTGTTTATCGACGCCGCAACGGAGAGTTTTTTCATGAACCATAAACGCGGAGTCCTTCTTACCATCCTTCTCGCCGCCGGGCTTTTGGCGGCGATGGGATGCTTGTTCTGTTATTTTTGTCCCGTCCGTTTTTTTGAACCGGGGTCCCGCGCATTGTTCTGGCGGCAGCTGGCCTGGAACGGCATCGGGCTGTCCGTATTGATCATAGCATGGCAGCTCGGCTGGCGGAGGTTGCTTCAGGCGGCGCCGTGGTTGATGGGGGCGTGGTTTGTCGCCTATGCCGCCGCCCAGGTCTTGCCTTCCCCGTTCGCGTATCCCATGTACGGGGTGCGTAGATGGCTCTCGTTCGGCCCCGTCAAATTGACGGTGACAACTTGTTTCATGCCGGTCTTCGCGTTGTTTGTGGCCTGGCTCCACGAAAAACGGCATATCAAGCCGTGGGTGGAGTGGACGGTTGTCGCCCTTGCGGCCGCCGCCGTGGCCGTGCTGGTTTTCGGCAACGAGAACCGGATGCAGCGTCTCGCCGCGTTCTTCCGTTCCGATGGCGCGGTCTCGGCGAGGGTCTACATGACGAACCAGCTCAAGGCGGCGTTTTCGGTGGCCAACTGGTTCGGCGGCGCGGGACGCGATCTCCGCTATCTGCCGAATCCGGGGAACGCCGGTATGTTTTCGGCGTCGGCGCTCCTCTTCGGCAAATGGTTCCCCGCCGCCGTCGTCTCCCTGTTCGCGGTTCTCGGTGCGGCGTTGACCTGGGTGTGGTGCGCGATGCGGGAGACCTCGAAACGGCGTTACGCGCTTCTTTTCGGACTTTGGCTGCTTGCCCCCGCCGCGTACTGCCTGTTCCATTCGCTCGGCCTCCTTCCGGTGACCGGGGTGGGGCCGGCTCTCGCGTCCTACGGCGGGACGAACGCCGTCTCGGCCTGGTTCGGCGTCGGCATCCTCTTCGCGATGCTCGACGTTTCCGGGACGGAACAACAAACCGAGGGGAACCCCGTCTGGACGAAAGGCGTCTGCGGCGCATGGGGCGCGGCCGCCCTTCTCGCGATTCTCGGTATCGCCCTCCTGCCGGGGCGGGCGCGGGTGTTCGCGGAACCGCGTCCCGCCGATGCCACGTTCGGCGAATTCGGGCTTGCCGCAAAACGCGGAAGGATTCTTGCCGCCGACGGGACGCCGCTCGCCTACACCGTCCGCACATGGCGTTTCCATCTTGATCCCTGTGCGGCCGACCCTTCCTTCTGCGATGCCGACCGTATCCGTGAAATCGCCGACGGGCTCGGCATCCCGTCCGCCGCCTTGGCGGAAAGTTACAACCGGAAGGAGCGTGTCCGCAACCCGTCCCGCTACGTGTTCCTCGCGGAAGTCGCGGACGACAGTCCGGCACGGGCGTTTTTCGAGAAACGGCAGGCGTGGTTGACGAAACAGGCGGGGTTTATCTGCACGCCGGTTCAGAAGCGCGTCTATCCGCTCGGCGCGGCGGCGACCACCGTGGTCGGGTTCATGTGCGACGAGGCGGCTTCCGTCAAGCCGAAAGCGGCGGGAGGGATTGAACGGGCCTGCGACAGGACGCTTGCCGGGACGGACGGGATCTACGACAAGCGGTTGCCGTTGCCGGAACGGTACGAGAAAGCAACGCCGCAACATGGTTGCGATGTTCAGACGACCCTCCTCCCGAACGTGCAGAAAGCGGTGGCAGACGCACTTGCCGACGCTTGTGCGTCGAACGGCGCGGAATCGGCCTGGGGTGTGGTGATGAAAGTTCCGGGCGGCGAAATCGAGGCGATGGCATCGTGGCCGACGTTTGATCCGGCGATGCGTCGCTTGCCGGGAAAATGGCATCCCGCGATGGCCGTGAACCGTTCCGTGTGGGACGTTTCCGAACTGGGCGGGCTCGTTAAGCCGCTCACGTATGCGATCGCCCTCGACACGGGCGTCCTGAAGGAAGACGCAAAACTCGACCAGGAAGGCGGCGAGTGGACGTACAACGGCACGACCCTCAAGGACGCCGCGACGAACGAACTGACCATCGCCGAGGCGCTCGCCGCGCACGCGAATATCGCGGCGGCCAAGACCGCGTTACGGATCGGCGCGTCGGAATTCCACGCCGCGCTCGCCCGCTTCGGATTCGGGAAACCGGTGCTCGGAAGGGAAGGGGGTGTCACCGGCGAGACGCCCGGGCTTTTCCCCCGCGATACGAATCGCTGGGACAAGACCACGCAAGCCTTTGTGGGAATGGGGTACGGCGGTTTCACAGCCACGGGACTTCAGGTCGCGCAGGCGTATGCCGTACTCGCCAACCACGGCACGTTTGTGCATCCGGCGCTGATCGACCGCCCGGCGACGAACCTCGCGGCGCAAGTGCTTTCGCCGGCCGCTTCGGATGCGATCGTGCGGTTGCTGAAAGAACCGATGACCTCAACCGTCCAGCTTCCGGAAAACGGCAAATACTCCTCCACAAACTACACCGCCTCGTGTGCCGGATTCTATCCCCCCGGACGTCCCGCCTACGTGGTGGCGGTTTCCTTCAGGAAACCGAAAACCGCGCACACGGGCGAGGAAATCGCAAAACCCGTCTTTACGCGGATCGTGAAGCAGGTCTTCGCGGGAAAATAAGCGGCATTTTGATTTTTCCTTTTCCCGCTCTATGTGGTATAGTCCCTCCGTTTTCGCGAAAAACGCGATTTTCCCGGAGGGAACAGTGATGAAAGAGCAGGCGAAAGACAAGAAGACGTTAATCGGCAAGATCAACCCCGACGTGCTGCGGTTCACCGTGGGCGACGACCCGGTGCTGGACCGGAAATTGACCGTGTGGGACTGCCTCGGATCCGCCGCGCACGCGGCCACCCTCGCCGCTTTGAAGGTCAAACCCGCCGTCATCACCAAGGCGGAACGCGACGCCGTCATCGCCGAACTCGTCCAGATCATCCGGGACGCGGAGGCCGGTTCGTTCGAGATCACCGAGGCCGATCAGGACGTCCACCTCGCCATCGAACGCCGCCTGACCGAACGGCTGGGCGACCTCGGGCGCAAGATCCACACGGGGCGCAGCCGGAACGACCAGGTCGCCGTCGATATCCGCCTCCATCTCAAGGACGGGCTTCTCGGCTTGACCGGCGAAGTCGCCGCGCTCGCCGAGGCCCTTGTGAAGTTCGCCCGCCGCCATGTCGCCGTCCCGATGGTCGGCCGCACCCACCTTCAGCCGGCGATGCCTTCGACCGTCGGGATGTGGGCCAGCGGGTACGCCGAGATGCTGTTGGACGACCTTCCCGCCGTGGAAGCCGCCTACGTCGTCAACGACCTCTGCCCCCTCGGTTCCGCAGCCGGGTACGGCGTCCCTCTGCCGCTCGACCGGATCCTGACCGCCCGCCTCCTCGGCTTTGCGCGTCCCCTCCACAACGTGTTTTACGCGAGCTGCGCGCGCGGCAAGGACGAGGCCGCCGCCCTCTCCGCCTGTGCGCAGATTATGGTCAGTCTCTCCCGGCTCGCCCAGGACTTGATCCTCTTCTCGATGCCGGAGTTCGGTTATTTCACCCTTCCCCGCGAAATGTGTACCGGCAGCAGCATCATGCCGCAGAAGTACAACCCCGACGTCTTAGAGTTGATCCGCGCCAAGGCCGCCCGCGTCCAGAGCTGCGCCAACGCCGTCGCCGGCATCCTCACCGCCATGCCGGGCGGGTACAACCGCGATCTGCAGGATACCAAGGGGCTGTACATGGAAGGGCTGGAGACGACCCGCGCCTCCCTCCGCATCCTCGCCCTTCTCGTCGCCTCCGTCACGGTCAACCGCGACCGTCTCCGCGCCGGCTTCATCCCCGGCGTCTTCGCGACCGACCGCGCCTTGGAACTGGTCGCCGGCGGTATGCCGTTCCGCGACGCCTACCAGCAGATCCGTTCCCACCTCGAAGACCTCACGGCCGCCGATCCCGATGCCGCCGTCGCCGCGAAAACTTCCTGGGGCGACACCAACGGCCTTGATTTCGACTTCTACCGCGACAAGATCCACGCCGTCCGCAGCTGGGTTGCCGAACGCAGGAACCACGCCTACCGGGCGTTCTCCAAACTTCTCGGCACGAAGTTCCCGCTTGCCTGAGGGGGTTTCGTACCGAAACGGGAAAGGAAAAAATGAACGCGAAACAGATGTGGCTGGGTTGCGCGGCGGTGTGTTGCGCCGTGACGGCGACGGGTGCTACGGTGAACGTGCCGTTGAAGGAGGGATGGCGGTTCGTCAAAGCCGACGACCCCGCCGCCGGGACGAACCTCACCATCAAGGCGATGAGCGACATTCTCGACCGCGCCGACAGAGGCGACACATCCGGCGCGCCGGATTTCGCCTGGGCGAAGCCGGGGTTCGACGATTCCGCCTGGCGCGAAGTCCGTGTCCCGCACGACTGGGGCGTGGATAAGCCGTTCGATTCCAGTCTGCCGTACGGCGACGGTTTTCTCGACGTGACCGGGGTGGGATGGTACCGGCTCAAGTTGAACGTCGGCGGAACGGGGGCGGCGATTCCCAAGAACGGCCGTGTGTTCTTTGAGTGCGACGGAGCGATGAGCTATGCGATGCTCTACTTGAACGGTAAGTTCCTTGGCGGCTGGCCGTATGGCTACACACGTTGGCGCGTTGATTTGACGAAACATCTCAACCCCGGAGGCGAGAATACGCTCGCCATCCGTTGCCACAACGTCAAGCACTCGTCCCGCTGGTACACCGGCGGCGGACTGTATCGCGACTGCCGTCTGCTTATTCTGCCCGAAGACTATGTCGTTCCCGGTAGCGTATACATCACGACGCCGGAGGTTACGCCGAAACGCGCCGTCGTGTGCGTCCGCTACGAAATGTCGAAGGGCGGAAAGAAGGAACGTTCCTTCACCGTTGACAATCCGCGCCTCTGGGATATCAACGACCCCTATCTGTACACCGTGGATGTCGAAGGCGACACGTACCGTTACGGAATCCGTACCATCGCGTTCCACGCCGACAGGCGGCGTTTCCAGTTGAACGGGCGCACCGTGCCGCTGAACGGCGTGTCGATGCACCATGATTTCGGTGTCTTGGGCGCGGCGTGGAACCGGGCCGCGCAGAAACGCCGTCTGCTGCTCTTCAAGGAGGCGGGCGTGAACGCGATCCGCTCGTCGCACAATCCGCCGGACGAGGGTCTTCTGGAACTCTGCGACGAACTGGGGCTCCTCGTGAAGGACGAGGTGTTTGACGAGTGGCGCAAGACAGGTGCTGCCGGTAAACGCAAAAACGGCTACACCAACCTCTTCGACGTCTGGCACGAACGCGACATCCGCGCCTGGGTGCGTACCGACCGCAACCATCCCTGCGTCGTCCTGTATTCCATCGGCAACGAGATTCCCGAAGGGTTCCCGAAGATCGCCCCTTACGCCGAGTTCGAGAGGATCGCCCGCGCCCTCGCGGAGATCGTGGCGTCGGAAGACCCCACGCGCCCCGCGACGAACGCCAACAACAATCGCGGGAACTACGTCAACGACTTCCCGTCCGTCCTGCCCGTCATGGGATGCAATTACTACCCGTGGGTATACTCCGGACTTGTTGCGAAACATCCGGACGTCCCGTTCTTCGGCTCCGAGACGACGTGCATGAGCGTGTCCCGTGGCGAATACCATTTTCCGGTGCATCAGGCGTGGGGCAAGACGCCGTTCCGCGATATGTACAACTCGTCGTATTGCTGGGAGGCGGTTGGCTGGAAGGCGATAAACAAGAACTGGTCGTGTCCGCCGGACGCGCAGTGGTATTGGATGGACAAGGTCGGGACCTGTATGGGGGAATTCATCTGGACGGGCATCGACTATCTCGGCGGTCCTTTCTGGTGCGACAATTGGCGCAAAAAGCCGGACTTCACGGATCCTGCCGTGCAGAAACAGGCGCTCGCCGAAGTGAAGGATCGCGGTATGACACGCGCCGCGATCCACACGTGCAACACGGGGTTCCTCGACCAGGCGGGATTCAAGAAGGATTCCTTCTGGCTCTATCAGTCGCGCTGGCGGCCGGAGTTGTCGATGGCGCACATCCTGCCGCACTGGAACTGGAAGGGGCGCGAAGGCGAAGCCACGCCCGTCTATGTGTTCACCTCCGGCGACGAGGGCGAACTCTTTCTGAACGGCAAGTCGCTCGGTCGCCGGCGCAAGCAGCCGGGTGTGTGGGATCGCGCCTACCGCCTGAGGTGGGATGACGTGCGATACGAGCTGGGAACGTTGGAAGTCGTGGCGTACAAAGACGGCAAAGAGTGGGCGCGGAATACGGTGAAGACCACCGGCGCGGCGGCGAAACTTGCGTTGGAGGCAGAGACAGAGACGGTCGCCGCCGACGGCGAAGACCTGTGTTACTTGAATGTTTCGGTCCGCGACGCGGAGGGACTTGTCGTACCCAACGCGAAAGTTCCTGTGCGGTTCTCGCTCGAAGGCCCGGGTGAAATCGTGGCGACGGACAACGGCGACGAGACGGACTTCGACGACTTCCGTAAACCCGTCCGCCGGACGTTCAACGGCTGGGCGCAGGTGGTGGTCAAGGCGAAGAAAGGAGCGACCGGCGTTTTGCGCGTCACGGCAACCTCCGCCAACCTCGCCGCATCCCGAACAGAAGTGAAAATAAATCTGGTACATTAAACGGCGTGAAGTAAAAAGGGAGGTTTGTTATGAAGGTGATCGTAGTCGGCGCCGGTTTCACGGGGGA
>JAGAEL010000141.1 GCA_017613085.1 Kiritimatiellia bacterium
ACGTGAGACGCGAAACGAGGGACGAGACACCGTTCGCGCCTCTCGTCTCGCGTCTCCCAAAATTGTGAAGTGTGAACGTGTTGCCAATCGCCAATTGGTATTGATTATTGGACTTGGCAACAATTGCACATTGGCAACATTTCCAGAGGCCGTCAGACCATAAAGGGGGGGGGGGGATTACGACCGTGCGCGGACGCGCCATGCGGCATCCTGGCGCGGTTCTTGGCGGTGTTGCAACCGCTTGCCGTTCCATGCGTACCCACGTGCATACGATATGCCGTCTTTTTTTCAATACATCCCTTTCCCATGCGTAAAACGGTGGTATGATGCCATATTTCCCTCCCCCGCGCAAGGCAAATTTAAAACACACGGGTTTGTTCGCGGCTAACGCCGCTCACGGGAACGTAGCCGACCAATTTGTGTTGATTTGTGTGGATACGCCCCGATTACGGATGGTCAAAAAACCATCCCCTTGTCGGTTTCCGCTTGGAGATCCCCCTATGTTACACAAGGTGCCGAGGTTCGAGCGTCGTGGGGAGGAAGGAACCGAATTCCAGGACGGGCACGATTCCCGCGCCGAGTTTCCGTGCCTTTTCACAGAGGTCGCGGTCGTCGCTGACCAGAAGGATGCACGGAGCGTTCCCTTCGTTTTTCAAAAAACGGATCTGGTCGAGCAAAACCCGGTCGGCCCGGTGGTCTCCCTGCCCGCCGGAGAACACCACACGGACGCGTTCCCCCGCCTCCGCCTCCGAATGTTCGGGGCCATCGAACACCACGCACGCGCGCATCGCCGGATTCGGGGCGATCAATCCCGCGACATCGCGCAACAGGCGTTGGCGTTTGTCGTGTTCGGTCATCCGCCTTCCGCGCTGCGGATTGTAACGCGACGGCATCCCGTACTGGGCGTTGTGTCCGTCGATCAACAAGAGGCAGGGCATCCCGTCCGTAAGCGCGAGCGAAAGTTTCCCTTCGGGTGTCGGCGGAAGCGTTTGCCTACAAGCCCCCTCCGTTCCGGTTTCCGGATGGGTCAAGGCGAACGCGGCGGATGCCAGTTCCGCTTCGACGCGCGCGCGGACCCGTTCTTCGCGGTGGGCGATTTCACATTCACATTCAACACGGGCGGCATCGCGTTCACGCAGGGCGGCGGCGGTCTTCGCCTCGGCTTCCGCCAGGCGTTCCCGCAGACGCGCCCCTTCCGCCTCCGCACGTTTGAGCGCGTTCTTCGTCCTCTCCACCTCGGCGGCGACGGCGGCGAGACGGCGGTTTTCGGCGCGGAGTTCCCGCACGGCCTCCGAAGATGGCGACACCTCCTCCGCCGCTTCCCCGGGCGTTTCACCTTCCGTGAAACCTTCGGAAAGCCAAGACTCGGAGAGGGCGCGGACATCCGGGCGGAGATCCAGCAGAAGCGCGACCACGAGCGGTGCCGCGCCGAACACCCCCGCCAACGCCGTCCGGAGGGTACGCAAGGATTCCACAGGCAGTGCCGTCGTGATGGACGACGGGGGCGAATAGGAGGACAACACACTCCGGGCCTCGTCCGGGAGCGGAGTCTCCCCAAGGGTCATCGCACGTAGAAGCCCTCGAAACGCTTCCGTGTTCCCCGGACGGAAACCACCCGAACGGAAGGCGGGAACCGTTTCGCGCAAACGGTCGAAATCCCGGCCTTGGACGCGCTTCAGGATCCGTTCCAACGCGGCGCGGCAGGAGGCGTCCAGCGGTCGCGCGCTTAACAAGACGACACCCCGAGTTCTTCCAGCGACACGGCAAAATCGGGGAACGACTCATCCAGGATTTCCGCGCCGTGGACAATCACCTCGTCCTTCGCGAAAAGCCCGGTAAGCGCGAGCGCCATCGCAAGGCGGTGGTCGCCGTGCGCCTCCGCCTCGCCGCCCGCGAGCGGGCCGCCCTCGATGGAAAACCCGTCCGGCAACTCTTCGATCCGCGCACCGATCTTGCGCAGCTCCGCGCAGAGCGAGGCGATCCGGTCGGATTCCTTGTAGCGGAGTTCGGCGGCGCCGTGCACACGCGAGACGCCGTCCGCCGCACAGGCAAGCGCGGCGAAGACGGGGAACTCGTCGATCATCCGCACCACGAGGTCGCCCTCGATCTCCACCCCGTGAAGCGGGCGGGCCTCAAGGCGGATGTCGGCGACAGGTTCGCCGCAGACCTCGTGTTCGTTCAACAACTCCACCGATGCGCCCATCGCGGTCAAGACGTCAAGGAATCCCGTCCGGGTTGGATTGACGCCGACCTCCTTCAGCAGGATCGACGATTCCGGGCGGCAGGCCGCGGCCGCCAACAGGAACGCGGCGGAAGAGAGGTCGCCGGGCAAACGGACGTGCAACGGGGAAAGGCTCTCCGTAAGGTTGCGGACGCGCACGACATTTCCGGATTCCGTCACGATGTCCGCGCCCATCGAACGCAACATCCGCTCGGTGTGGTCGCGCGAAAGACCGGGCTCCGTCAGGACGGTTTCGCCTTCGACGCCGAGCGCGGCGAGAATGAGGCAGGACTTCACCTGTGCGCTTGCGACGGGAAGCGTGTAGTGGATCGGTCTGCGTTCGAGGCCGCGCAGGCTGCGGAAGGTGACGGGGGCGAAACCGTTTTCCGATTCGACGGGGCAGCCCAACAACCGCAACGGTTCGATGATACGTTCCATCGGTCGTTTGCGGAGGCTTTCGCTCCCGTCGAGGACGCAGACCGTTCCGGTCCCCGCGACCGCGCCGGCGAGGAGGCGGAACGTCGTGGCGGAATTGCGGCAGGGGATCACCAGCGGACGTCCGGCGCAATTGCGGAGCGGGCGATAGCCATGCCCCTTCAACGTCAGGCAATCGTCGCTCAACCACCACTGGATACCGAACCGGTTGAGCGCGGAAAGCATCGCGCGCGTGACGCCGGCGTCGAGGAAATGCTCGATCACGCTCTCCCCCTCGGCCAGAGTCGCGAACAACGCGGCCCGGTGGGAAAGCGACTTGTCTCCGGGCAGTTCCGCCGTTCCGGCGAGAGGCCCGTCTGCGAATAGGGAAAGATCCATCAGTTTCTCCGTCTTTCGTGTGAAGGGGGAATTTTCAGGATACGGCGGTATTTCGCGATTGTACGGCGCGCGCAGGTGATACCCTTCTCCTTGAGCATTTCCTCCAGCGCCTGATCGGAAAGGGGCTTTGAAGGATTCTCGTTGCGGACCATCTCCGCAACCAGGTTCTGCACCGACCGGTTGGAGACCGATTCACCGTCCGCGTGCTTCAACCCGGCGGAGAAGAAGTACTTCATCAAGAAGACGCCGCAAGGGGTGCGGATGTACTTGTTCGCCACGGTGCGGCTCACCGTCGTCTCGTGGACGCCGACAATGGAGGCGACTTCCAGCATCGTCATCGGCCGCAGAGCCTTGACCCCCTGCGTCATGAACGGGACCTGCGCATCGACGATCGCCTGGGCGATTTTCCGGATCGTTTCCTGCCGTTGCTCGATGCCGTGGATCAGGTAAAGCCCGGCACGGAGCCGTTCGCGGATGTACGCCTTTGTCTTGACCGGCGTGGACTCATCCTCCAAGAGGCTGCGGTAACGCCGGCTGATATGGACTTGCGGGATGAACTCGTTCTCCACGCGGGCGATAAAACGCCCGTTCGCGTCACGCACGACGGTGACTTCGGGTTCCACGTATTCCGTATCCGTCGTGACGAAGGAACTCCCCGGCCGCGGGTTCAGGGTCAGGATAAACGACCGGATCTTTTCAAGGTCGGAACGGAAAATTCCGAGCGTCTTGCAAAGGAAAGAATCCTCGCGGCGGGCGAGCTGCGGCAGATAGAGGTCGATCAATTCCCGCGCCTTCTTCGCGAAGGGCGGCAGGACCGCCTTTTCCTGATCCAGCTGCAACAGGAGACATTCGCGGAGGGAACGCGCCCCCACACCGGGCGGGTCGAACGTCTGGATGACACCCAGGACGCGAAGGATTTCCGCCTCCTTCCGTTCCGAGACCATCTCGATGTCCGGCAGGGAACCGGTGAAATAACCGTCGTCATTGATGTTCCCGATCAGCGTCACGGCAAGTTCGCGGTCTTTCCCGGAGAGGTTGGAGAGCGGGAGCTGCTTGAGCAGATGGTCTTGCAGGGATTCCTTCTCCCGGATGTTGTCGAACAGATACTGGCGTTTGTTCTCCACATCCTCCAGGTCAACACCGTTCTCCATGCCTTGAAGGGCATAGTCGCGCATCTCGTCATCTTCGCGAAGGACGGCATCGATGTCGGGATCGAAATCCAGTTCGCGGTCCTGCTGTTCGTCCTCCTCGAAACTCTTCCCGGTCTGCAACTCGTAAGGGTCCGCGCCGCCGTCGATTTCGGAATCGTACGGCTGCCCGTCGTCGGTGAACGCCTGTTCGTCCGCGAGATGGGCGTCGTCGGATTCGCGGAACTCGGAGGGATCGTCCACTTCTTCCAAAAGGGGATTGCCGGCCATCGCGTCATGGATCATCTGGCGCAACTCAAGAATCGGCTTTTGCAACATCTCAAGCGACTGCCTCATCTGAGGGGCAATCGTCATGGTCTGCCGCTGCTGCTGGCTTAAACTGAAACTCTGGTTCGCCATTCTTCCGTCTACCCTGATACCTTCAAGAAAACTTTTCGAGTATACCCTATCTACCCCCAAACGTCAACCTACCGGGACATGAACTACTTTTCCGTCCACGGGAAGAGGGTGATGCGCAACTGCGTGAGGGCAAGCGGCACAAGTTCGACCGTCTCCGCCGCCCCCTTCGTCTCCGCAGCGGGAACCGGGCTGGGCGGCGGATTTTTCGCACGGGCGGGCGCGTCCTCGCGCATCGTCCCCCACCCCGCGCAGTCCGTACGCACGGCCTTGACCGCGAGACGGCGTTCAAGCCCCTCGCCCTTCACCTCGAACTGCGGTGTACCGCCCGCGCCGTCCGCCACGAGCACGTAGTTCCACGGCGACTTCGCGTGGAGTTCCTTCATCGGAAAACCGAGTTCCTTGTCGCGCAGGACACCATTCGCGTCCTTCTTGGCCTTCGGGCAGTCCGCCGCATCGACGATCTTCTCGTCCGCTTCGAGTTTGAGCGCGTAGAGAAGCGGTCCGCGCATGACGGCGATCGAATCGTCCTTCCAGCGCGTGACGGCCGGCTTCGAGGGGAACGACAGTTCCACGACATCGCCCTTCTTCCACGCCCGCGAAAGACGCATAAACGAACCGGGCTTCGCACGTTCGCGGGACACGCCGTTCACCTTCACCGACGCATCCCCGCACCATCCGGGGATGCGCACGAAAAGCGGCCATTCGCCGCCCGCCGCCTCGACAACCTCAAGTCTCACGCAGTCCGCGAACGGATAGCCACCCGTCTCGGAGACCGTCGCGAGCGGCGTCTTCACGACGCAGTCCCCATAGGCCGTCGCCGCAAGCCCGCCCTCGCGTTTCATCCACATCGACTCCGCGAACTTCGGCCATGCGAAGTGGAAGTTTGACCGGCAGCACCCGAAGCCGGAATACGGTCCCGGCACGGTGGCGAAGTAACCGTTCCCGTTTTGCCGAAACCCCAGTTCGCCGTTGGTACACGCCGTCTGGTTCAGGAGGCAGTAGTAACGGATCCCCTTCCCGTCGGGCGCGAGCGTCGCGGGGAGGGTGTTGTAGGCGGCGACCTCCATGTCGTCCGCAATGTCCACGTCGCCCAGCGCCTCAAGCGCGACCTGCGAACTCAGGATATGCTCCGCCGTGGCGCAGAGTTCCGTCCCCTGCGTGGAACTGCGGCTGGAAAGCGGCTCGGTGCCGTTTACCGCCCGGTCCGGGCGCCCGTACTTGAGCATCGCCCAGCCGTCCGGCGCGAGCGCGGCGCGGAAGGCCGCGCGGTCCATCTCGTCGCCGCCCAGCAGCCACTTCAGCGGCGGCGTCTTAAGCCCCTGCATATAGTTGACGATGTGGCACCTATATCCCAATCTGCCGCTGCCGTCACCGCCTTTGTGGTAATAGTCGGTCCAGTCGGCGGACTGTGCCGCGACGGTTCGCGCATAGTCGCGCCATTCGGCCTTCCCGGTCTTGCGGTAGAGCCAGAGAATCACGTCAAGCTCGTCCCCGACGCGGGCGACCGCCCATTTTGAATCCTTCGCGAAGCCGTCGCCGGCGGCGAACGCCGTCCTCTGGTATGCGAAGTAACGTTCCAGGAACGGGACAACACGCACATCGCCCGTCGCCTCGCACCAGTCGCGGAGCGTCCAGAGGGCAATCATGTTCGCCCACCAGTTGCGATTCTTCGGGCCGAAGTCGCCGTTCTTCCGCTGCGACGCGAGAAAGGCGTCGATCCACTTCTTCGCCCGCGCCTTGAGCGTCGTATCATCCAGCGCGAACGCAAGCGCGGTAAGCCCCTTCGCATAGTAGGGACCGCGCTCCCACGCGAACTGCCCGCCGCGCTTGCCGCCGGTGAGCCAGTCGCTCTTGCCGATGTCCTCGTAAAGTTCCTCGGCACGACCGGTCAACCCGTCGCGCTGCATCTCCATCTGCTTCAACAGCCAGCCTTGCGGCTTAACGCTACCCGGCGGCAACCGTTCCATCGCACACGGGCGGAGTGCCGTGCCGTCCGATGCCAAAACCGTAACGGCGAAAATCGCCGCGAAAACTGTTCCAACCGCTTTCTTCATACCTTTACCTCTTCCGCCGCGCCGCCCTTGAACTGGCGCGTTTTGCCGTTGAAGGACAGCCCGACCGCCCAGACCGGCTTGCCGGAGGCGCGGTACGGCGCGGCGTACTTCTTCCGCCGCGCCTGCGACATCGCCATCTTCGGCGGCTTGTCCACCTTCAGCTCGAAGATGTACGTGCCGCAGGGGTGGTCCGCCACGATGTCCGTGCGCCCGCCCGCGTGCGACACCTCCTGCTCCACGCGGAACCCCTGCCCCTGCAGGAGGAACTTCAGGCAGCGCGCGTAGGAAAGCTCGTGCGGCCGCCCCTCCGTAGTTCCGTACACCGCGCCCGCGTAG
>JAGAEL010000013.1 GCA_017613085.1 Kiritimatiellia bacterium
CGCGCACCGGGGGGCGGCGGAGGCGGGGATTCCGGCTTCGCGGACGGGGAAGCCGCCGCGTCCGCCGGGCGCGACAGACAGGCGAGGAAGGCGCGTTCCAGATTCTGCCCGCCGTCGCCCGCGATCGCCGAAAGCTTGTCCTGCACCAGGCACTTGCCGTCCTTCAGGATCGCGACACGGTCGCAGATCAACTCCGCCTCCGAAAGGTCGTGGGAGGAGAACAGGATGGTCTTCCCCTTCCCTTTCAATTCCAGCAGGAGGTCGCGGAAGTGAATCCGCGCGAGCGGATCCAACCCCGTCAACGGTTCATCCAGCACCAGCAGGTCGGGGTCGCCCAGCAGCGCCTGGGCAATTCCCGCGCGCTGGAGCATTCCCTTGGAATAGGTTTTCAACGGGCGGTCCGCCGCTGCCGACAGACCGACGCGCTCGATCAGCTTCTCCGAACGCTCACGGACGGTCTTGGCGTCCAGCCCGCACAAACCGCCGTAGAAACGCAACAGTTCGCGCGCGGTGAGGAACGGGTAGTAATAGGCGGTCTCCGGCATGAACCCGATCCGCCTCCGCGTCGCGGGATCCGAAGGGGACGCGCCGAAAACGGAAAGCCGCCCGCCGGGATCGGGGGCGAAAAAGCCGAGCAGCATTTTCAACGTCGTGGTCTTCCCCGCGCCGTTCGTGCCGAGAAAACCGAAAATCTCCCCCTGCCGCAGCGAGAGCGAGAGATCCTGTACCGCCTTCACGCCGCCGAAGGTTTTGGAGACGTGTTCCAGTTTCACGATTTCCATTGCGTTTCCCATCCGTTCGTTCCGAGCCTCCGCCGTCCCGGCGTGGACTCAATTCCATACGGAATCTGGCTTCCAAATCGTTTCGTGGAGGGGAATCCTACCACACCCCACCCGCGCACGCAAGGGGAAATCCGCCCACCGCGTAAGGGCGGGCGCATCCGCAAATCGAGCAAAAGCGGCAAGACCGGGACTAGAAAATAAACCACCAATCGACACAAATTGCTGACCGGCCAGCCACGTTCCCGTGGGCGGCGTTAGCCGCGAACAACTCCGTGTGTTCTTAACCACAACGCAAAAAACGAGACAACCGGGACAAACAAGACAATGCGCCCGGCAAAATAACCTTTGACTAATTTTATTAGTCTAGGCTTATTTTTGGGCTTGACACTGTTAGCCTAAGGTAATATAGTAGACCCCGTTTTCCGCGTCTAAAGGGGGCGCGGGGAGTGGCGGGGCGTCCCGCCGGAACGACAACCCAAGCAAGGTAAGGAAAAGAAACTATGAAATCACTTCTGTTTTCGGCCGCTGTGTTTTCGGCCGTGTGCGGTCTGAATCTGGCGGCGTTCGCCCAGGAAACGGCCAAACCCGAAACCGCCAAGTCCGAAGAGAAGAAACCCGAAATCAAGGAAGAGACGGAAGAGGACGAGTTCGCGTGGATTTCCGCCGAGTTCGGTCTTTCGTTTGATTCCAAATACATGACCTACGGCGTGATCGACGGCAAAGACCCGATCCTCACCCCGAGTGCCACATTGACGTTCGCGGACTGGGTGTACGTCGGCGTCGAAGCGATTTTCGATGTCAACAAGTCGAACGGCAAATGGGGCGGCTACGGAAACCGCGCCTGGCGGTACACGACGCTCGACATGATCGGCGGCGTCGCGCATAGCTTCGATCTGGGCGAGACCCTCGGTGCGCTCGACGTGGACATCAACTACATCTACGAATACCTCCAGCGTTACCACGGCGACATGGGCGACACGCAGTACATCAACGCCTCGCTCGGACTGTCCGACCTCTGGCTTGAACCCGTACTCGCCTACGAACGCGACATCATGGCCGACGAAGGCACCTACTTCAACCTCGAACTCGGGCACACCTTCCCGCTGATCGGCGAGGGCGACGACGCCATCCTGACCTTCAAGCCCTCCATCGCGCAGGGTCTCGGCGACAAGCACCGTACACGCGGTTACGACCTTGCCCCGGATCACGGCGGCCTGATGGACACCTGCATCAAGGGCGAGCTGACCTGGGCGATCTGCGACCACCTCAGCCTGTCGGGCTATGTCGCGTACTACGACTACTGGTTCGACAGCACGCTGCGCGAAGGCGCCCGCGACTACAACGATGCGGCCGGGGACACGCACGACTCCTACAACTTCGTCGGTGGACTCGCGTTGACCGCAAGTTTCTAGAAAATGAAGACGCTTAGAGATGTCAGTATCGGCGAAAGCGCGGTCATCAAACGCCTGTACGGCGAAGGCCCGACACGCCGACGCATCATGGACATGGGGTTGACCAAAGGAACCGAAGTCCATGTGCGCAAGGTCGCCCCGCTCGGCGATCCCGTGGAACTCACGGTGCGCGACTACGAACTTTCCCTGCGGAAAGCGGACGCGCAATTGATCGAAGTCGAAGGCTGACCGCCTTTCGGGACGCGGTTACGGCCGCGTCCCGATTCTGCCCCCTTTTTCGGTTTTTCCTGCCCGTTTTGATGCAAACCGGTGCCTTCCGCACCGGAAGGAGGAATGTTGTATCATGCAACTGAAAATCGCGCTTGCCGGAAACCCGAACTGCGGCAAGACTACATTGTTCAACGACCTGACCGGCAGTAACCAGTACGTCGGAAACTGGCCCGGCGTGACGGTCGAAAAGAAGGAAGGACACTTCCGCGCCGACAAGGAAGTCCTCATCCAGGACCTTCCCGGCATCTACTCCCTTTCCCCGTATTCGCTCGACGAGGTCATCTCCCGTACCTACCTGGTGGAGGAGGAGCCAGACGCCATCCTGGACATCGTCGACGGAACGAACATTGAACGGAACCTCTACCTCTCCACGCAACTGCTCGAAGTCGGCGTCCCGACGCTCGTCGCCGTCAACATGATGGACGTCGTGCAGAAGAACGGGGACAAGATCGACCTCGCGAAACTCGCCTCCCTGCTGGGGTGCGAGGTCGTCGGCATCTCCGCCTTGAAAAAGAAGGGCGGTATCGACGCCTGCAAGAAACTCGTCAAACTCGCCGCCGGACGGAAAGTCGGCAAACGCCCCGCCGTCTACGAACCGAAGATCGAGACCGCCCTCGTCCAAATCGAGAACGCGATCAAAGGCAGGGTTCCCGAAAAGAGCCTCCGCTGGTATGCCGTCAAGGTTTTCGAGCGGGACACCAAGGTTCTCGCGAAGGTCGCCCTGCCCGATGCCGAACGCAACGCGGTCGAAAAAATCATCAAGGCGGTCGAAACCGCCGCCGACGACGATGCCGAGAGCATCATCACCAACCAGCGTTACGCCTTCATCCAGAAGGTTGTCGCCGCCGCCGTCACCAAAGCCGCCAAGCCCGGCGCACTCACCTTCTCCGACAAGATCGACAAGGTCATGACGAACCGGCTGCTGGCCCTCCCGATCTTCTTCGCGATCATCTGGTTCATGTACTATGTCGCCGTCTCCACCGTCGGCACCTGGATGACCGACTGGGCGAACGACGGGTTGTTCGGCGACGGCTGGCACCTCGCCTGGTGCCACGACACGCCCGCCTTCTGCTCGAAAGAGGTGAACGCCCGCAACGAGGCGATCGCAAAAGAGGCCGAGGCCGCCGCGGCCAAAAATCGCGAAACGCTGAAAGCGGCCGGCCTCCCGGCGGACTTCGACGCCGAAGCCAAGGGCGTCTCCGAGACCGACGCGAAGAAGTACGAGTCGGTCAAGGACCGGCTCGTCGAAGTGCCCGAAGAGGAGACCTGGGAGAGCGCATCCGGCGAATTCGCCGATGCCTCCAAACGCATCGCGGCATGGGGTAACGCCGCCGTCGAAGCCGGTGCCGCGAAGTGGACGCCCACCGAAGGGGAAGAGGCGGGAAGTTCCGCCGACGCCAAGGAGGCCGAGGCGCCCGACGTGAACGATGAGAACGTCCGCGAGTTCAAACTCGTCATCACCGACGAGGCGAAAGCCAAGACGGTCAAGAGTGAAAAAGTGCTGTTTGAGGATGAGGAGAGCGGCGAGATCGACCATGAGGAAGTGGTGGATTACGACGCCTACCTTGAAAACCTCAAGGTCGCCGAACCGAATCCCTCCGACTACGGCATCTGGATTCCCGGAATCCCGGTCCTCGCCGGAAAGTTCCTCGACAAAATCAAGGCGAACGAACTCGTGCGGGGCATCGTCAACGACGCCGTCATCGGCGGCGTCGGTACGGTATTCGGATTCGTCCCGCAGATCTGCATCGTCTTCCTTTTCCTGGCCTTCCTCGAAGACTGCGGCTACATGGCACGTATCGCGTTCATCATGGACCGGATCTTCCGCAAGTTCGGGCTTTCCGGGAAGTCGTTCATCCCGATGCTCGTCGGCATGGGGTGCGGCGTACCGGCGGTCATGGCGGCGAGAACGGTCGGGGCGCAGCGCGACCGCCGCATGACGATCACGCTGTGTACCTACATCCCCTGCGGCGCGAAGGCGGCGATCATCGCGATGTTCGTGCCCTGTTTCTTCGGGAATTCCGCCATCGCGGCGTCGAGCATGTACTTCATGGGGATCGCGGTCATCGTCTTCGCCGGCATCGCGCTGAAGAAGACCAAACCCTTTCTGGGCGACCCCGCCCCGTTCGTCATGGAACTCCCCGCGTACCACATGCCGACCTTCTCCGGCGTGATGATCCACACCTGGGAGCGCGTCAAGGCGTACATGATCAAGGCGGGCACGATCATCTTCGCCGCCTGTACGGTACTCTGGCTGCTGAAGACCTTCAACTGGTCGTTCCAGATGGTCAAACTTGAGGACTCCATGCTCGCCTCCATCGGCAACACCTTCGCGTGGATCTTCTCGCCGCTCGGTTTCGGAGACTGGAAAGGCACGGTCGCCTCCATCACCGCCTTTATCGCGAAAGAACAGGCGACGGCGACGCTGGCCATGCTCGCCCCGGATGTCGCGGGCGGGACGCTCAAAGGCGTCCACACGCTCTTTGAAGGGTTCGGACCGGAAGCCGCGAAAGGCGCGCTCGCCTCGCTGGCGGCGATGTCGTTCATGGTCTTCAACATGTTCGACCCGCCCTGTATGGTCGCGATGGCGACAACCTACCGCGAGATGGGGAATTGGAAGTGGGGGCTTGGCGTGATCGCCTTCCAATGCGTGCTGGGATACAGCCTGGCGTTGATCGTCTACCAGCTCGGCGGCGTGTTCTTCTACGGACAGCCGTTCGGCGCCGGCGCAGTCGTCGCGACCTTGGTGGCGCTGGCGATGGTTTGGTTTATCGTCCGGCCCACCCCCGGACACCGGAACGCATAACGGAGGTAACGCACATGAACATCCCTTCTGCCATCCTCCTGTTCCTTCTGGCGGCCTGGTTCGTGTGGGCCGTCCGGCACACGCGCAAACACGGCGCCTGTCCGGGATGCGGATCCTGCGGCAAGGGATGTTGCCGATGTAACAGACAAAAAAAATAACGCATTGTCAGATTCGACAGCAATCGATTCCCTTCGGTTGCTGTCGTTTTCTTTCAGCGGGGGTTGATTTACTCCGCGATGACGGCGTAGTAGATCCGGTTGGCGGATTTGCCGACACCGGTCGCCGTCCCGGAGTAGGTCACGGCCGCGCCTTTGACGGAAACGGTCTTCTTCCCGTCGCGGAATTTCAGCGTGAATACCCCGCTGGACGGCGCGAGTTTCAGTCTACCGCCCTCCGGCGGCGCGGCGAGCGAGAAATTCCCGGTCAACGGAATGTCCCCGAACAACAAGGCGTCGCCGCGATAAACCGCAAGCCTCTTCCCCGCAAACGCGCCGGTCTGCTTTTTCAGATAGGGGAACCCTTCGGCCGCCAACGTCCATTGCGACGCGCCGGAATAGGAGAGACGGTCAAACTTCATCCCTTTCGGCGACGAACTTCCGACGACGCCGAGCGCATGGCAGTTCTGCTTGGACTTCCGCACGAAAACCGGCATCAGGAATACCGTCTCGTTCCCGCCGTATGCCGACAGGTCGGGAAGCGCGGCTCCCGGGATGCCGGACGATGCCAGTTCGTTTACGGTCGTCCGGATCGGCCGGACGGATGACGAGAACGACTTGACGTCCGGCATGACGCCTTTCACGCGGACGTTCCCCGTCTTCGTGATTTTCGCGGTCAGGTAGCCGAACCCTGCCTTTTCCGTTCCTTCCGGCGCGAAGAGGTCCAGCGTGTACGCCCCGGCGACGGAAGCGAACGACACGCCCTTGGCCGTTCGCGCCAACAGACCGAATTCTTTGTATCGTCCGTGCCAGAGTCCGTTCGCCTCCATCTTCGCGGAAAAACCTTTTGTAGCGGAAGCCCCGGAAAAACTCCCGTCCGCACCGCTTTCAAGGATGGAGGTGGCGGTGTCGCGTCCTTTACGGAGCGTGAATTTCGCCGTAAGTTTCGCAGAGGTCGAAACGGTCAGGTCGGCGGTCCCGCAAACCTCGCCCGCCGCATCGAGTAGGACGCCGTAGGCTTTGTTCCGGAGAAGCGCGGGAAGCTTCGCGACCGTGAGGGTGACGCTGCGGACTTCACTGTCGCCGCCCGCAGTGGCCGTGACCTTGATGCGGTAGGTACCGGTTTTCTTCGGCGTCCCGCTCAATATGCCGGTCGCCTTGTCGAAGGTCATGCCGGAGGGCAGCCCTGAAACCTGATAGGTGACGGGGCGTTGCGATTCGGCGGTGAACGGAATGTGCGTCGCCACCTTGATATAGGCGAAGATCGTCGCGTTTTCGCCGGGAACGCCGTCGATGTACCTCGGTTTCGTCGAAAACAAAAACGTGCGCGTCACACCGGGTACCCAAATCTCGTCGCGGGTCACGAAATCAAAGAGCGAAAGATCGGCCAGCCAGTCCAGGCGGCAGGCGAGCCTACCGTGCGCGTAGGTTTCCTCGGGCGCGACCATTCCCGCGTCGCACGCATTGGTCGCGGTCGCCGTTCCCAGTTCGACAACGCCGTCAACGGTGTTCCCCGAAAAAACCGACGTGTAGAAAAGCCGGTTGGAAACCGAACACTGGCGGCCGTCCCCCGCTGACGCCGGTTCGTTCCACGAAAGATCCAACAGGGAGGGATCGGCCGCAAACGTATCGTATGGGACATCGTCCGACGAAACCTTCGCAAGCGTGGCGGCGTTGACAAACGGGACGAACGCGAGTTCCGCGAATTCCAGCACCGTGTTCGATACCGTCGTGTCGAGGGTGAACTTCAACTGGTCGCCCGTGTCCAACGCAATGCATCGCGGATTCGTACCGGCAAATTCCTTCGTAAAGACCGCCCACTCGTTCGTCCCCGCCTGGAACGAAAGCGTGTTCGTAACCGTGCCGGTATCGGAATCCCGCTCATGCAGATGGTAACGGAGGTAACCGGGCGCGGGGGCCTGCCACGTCAAGGAGACTTCCTTCCGCTCCGCGACAGGCGGGGTGCGCAACCGTCCGTCTTGTCCGACAAACCAGGGTGTTGCGGCATCAGGGGTTAGGGAATCAAGTCCGCTGTTTTCATGCTTGAATTGCGCCAGCGTTTTCCATTCCAACTGATCGTACAGCGTCATGTTGAACGACTGCCGTCCGTAGTTCAACGCGATGGAACTTTTCGCGTTGATGTTCGTCGCGATTTCCATCCGGTTTGTGGCGGTCACGTTGTAGTTGGTCGTGACGATTTTGAGCAGAGCGTTCGTCTCCACGGAATCGATTCCGTTCGTGATGGAGAAATGGACGGTGTTCGTCGTCACCGATATGGTCGCGTCGGCCAAGTTCGTCGCGTCGAGCAGGAACTGCAGCTGGCGCGGCGCCTCGTAGGCTTCGGTCGCCTCCATGGCAAACGTGAAAGAGGCGTCGCCGCTTTCGCCATCCGCCCAGATGACCGTCCTCTCCGGAATCCCGGCATCCTTTCCGTCGAGTCTCACGCGCACGGTCGCCCGCACCGCGCCGAAATCGCTGCCGGAGCGGGAGACCGTCCCGGTGACGGTTTCGCCCTCATGGATGACGGCGGCAGGCGCCTCGCCGAGCGAAACGGTGGTAGACTCGTAACCGTACACGTATTTGCCGAGCCATTCCGTGAACGCCCCGATCTTGGGATAGATGTTTTTCTTGGCAGGTTCATCGTCCAGCTTCGCGAGGATCGTCGGGGAGGCCGGCGAACTTCCGGATTCCAAGATCGCAAGCGTCGGCCACGTATCGGAAGGGTCGCCTTTGAAGAGCGAATGGTATTCGTCGTAGAGGGCGCGGTCGCTCATGTAGTTGATGAACACCAGAACCATCGGATGGCGGGCGAGCCATTTCGACCACGCCGGATCCTCCATCGCCTTGTACCACTTCTTACATTCCGTACACGTCCTCTTCGACGTCGCGATCACGACGAGGACGGGACGCCCCAGCGTTTTGGAGGCAACCAGCGCGTCCTGATACTGGTTTGTCCAGCGGTTCAACGTCACCGCCCCGGAAGTCTGCACCGCCGGCGGATCGGCGTCCACGTCATCGGCAGGAACCCACGGGACGCCTTTCGCGGCCAAGGCGGTCAGGACGACCCCGCACAACACGATTACGGCTCTCATTGGTTCCCGGTTTCCTGGGCTTTCAATCCCGCGTGGCGGAGGATGGCGTCGATGGAGGGGTCGCGGCCCCGGAAGAGGCGGAAGACTTCGGCGGGATCCGTCCCGCCGCCCATCGACAGGATCGTGTCGCGGTAGCGGCGTCCCGTCGCCTGTACGGCGGCTTCGTTGTCCAGCCCGGCTTCCTCAAACGCGGAGAAGGCGTCGGCGGAGAGGACTTCCGACCATTTGTAGCTGTAGTACCCCGCCGCGTAACCGCCGCCGAAAATGTGCGAGAAACCGCACAGGAAACGATCTTCCGGGAAGACCGGGGTGGTGACGAAACGGGCGTCGTTGTATTCCTTGACGTCGTTCGCGCATTTCCATCCCTCTCGCGGGTAACGGGCGTAGAGATCCATGTCGGTCGCACCGAGGTGGAGCTGGCGCATCATGTCGGTCGCCGCCCGGTAGTTCTTCGCGGCGAGGACTTTCCGGAACAGGGATTCCGGCAGCGTCTCGCCCGTTTCCGCATGACGGCTGAGGGAGGCCAGCGTGGGATAATCGTAGCACCAGTTCTCCATGAACTGCGAGGCGATTTCAACCGCGTCCCATTCAACCCCCTCCATCCCGCTCGCGGCCGGAATGTCGATCACGGTCAGCATGTGCTGGAGCGAATGGCCGAATTCGTGGAACAGCGTCTCGATCTCCCGGAGGCGCATAACCGGCTCGGCGCCGCCGACGGGGACCGTCTGGTTGCACACAAGCACCGCGACCGGCAGCGTGACCGTCCCGTCCGGGCGGCGGTCGAGCGTCCGGAAGTGGTTCATCCACGCGCCGCCGCTCTTGGTCTCCGGACGGCTGAAGGGATCGAGGTAGAAATAGGCGAGCGTCCGTCCGTCGGAGGCGTCGCTGACGCGGAAGAAACGGACGTCCTTGTGCCAGACCGGTGCCTCGCCGTCCGCCGCCGCGATCCGGATGCCGAACAGGCGGCCGGCCAGCGCGAAAAGCCCGTCCAGGACGCGCTCGAAGGGGAAGTAACGGGAGAGTTCTTCGTCGCTGTAGTCGTACAGCGCCTCGCGCCGACATTCCGCCCAGAACGCGACGTTCCACGGGACATACGGGAGCGCGGCGCTGCGGGGATCGGCATCCGCGAACGCCTCCAGCTCCTCGTTCTCGCGTTTCGCCACATCGCGCGCCGCGTCGGCAAGCTGTTCAACGAGGGCATCGACGTTCTGAACCGTCTTCGCC
Source organism: Kiritimatiellia bacterium (assembly GCA_017613085.1). Lineage (GTDB taxonomy): Bacteria > Verrucomicrobiota > Kiritimatiellia > RFP12 > UBA1067 > RGIG8368. Next base: position 9,742 of record JAGAEL010000013.1, read on the forward strand.
ATCTTCGAGGAGAGGTTGAGATCGGCGTAGGTCGCGTAACCGAGAAGGTTGGCGTATTCACGGCGGAGGGCAAGGATGCGCTCGATGATCTCCGTGTTGTCCGTCTCGCCGGAAGAGGCGCGCGTGCAATGGGCGCGGAAGACCGCCTCGCGCGCGGCCGCGTTACGGCTGTACTTGATGAACGGGAGATAGACGGCCAGATCCAGCGTAATCTTCCACGGTCCCTTGTCCTTGTCGCCCCCGGCGGCCTGCGCCGTGACGGCGCGGAGGGATTCGGGCAGCCCTTCGACCTCCTCCGGCTTGGTGAGGGTGAGCGAGAACGCCTTGGTCGCGTCCAGGAGATGGTTGCGGAAAGTGGTGGTGAGCGTGGCGAGTTCCTGCTGGATGGCGTTGAAACGCGCCTTGGCCTCGCCCGCCAACGCGACACCGGAATGTTCCATATCGAGGATCGCCTTCGCGAGAATGCGGCGCTGGACATGGGAGAGGAACGGCGACGCCGCATCGCGGTCGCGCAATGCGCGGTACGCCCGGTACAGGACATCGCTCTGCGAAACGCGCAGGAAGAACGGAACGAGCTGCGGGATGAATTTCTCCTGGACGGCGCGCCAGCCGTCGCTGTTCATCACGCTGATCAGGTGGCAGACCATCCCCCACGCATCGCCCAGCGGAAGGGTGGCCTCGTAGACCGCGCGCTCGCAATTGTTCCAGTCGAGGGTCGAACCGCCGTCCTCCAGACGCGACGCGATGTCCCGCTCAACCTTGTCGAACGCGGCGGAACACGCCGGGAGCAGCGCCGTCAACGCCTCGTCGGCGAGTTCGGGCGTCATGGCGGCGAAATCGGGAAAGAGGGGGATATCCAGGAAGGGGTTCTTGGTCATTTTATCGCCTTTTCGAATGTCGCGGCCTCTTCGTTCCGTCCGAGGGAACGGAGGACCGTGGCGGCATGTTGAAAGATTTCGGAATTCCGCTCCTCCTCCGCCGCCTTGAGCAGGAACTGAAGCGCCTGGTAGGGGCGCCCCAACTTGAAGAGGATCCAGCCTTTGGTGTCGAGGATCGCCCCGTTTGCAGGTTCGAGGGCGAGCGCCTCGTTCACCAGTTTATGCGCCTCCTCGAGATTCTCGCCCCGTTCCGCCCAGTGGTAGGCGAGGAAATTCTTCGCCGACGCGCTCTTCGGAAAACGGGCGATCATTTCACGGGCGGTCTTCACCAGGTCGTCCACCCCGAAGCGGACGGGTTCCACGCCCTTCGGGGGAGGCAGGGAAAGGAGTTCGCCCATTGTGATCAGGTGCCAATGGAAGAGGTCTTCATCCCCGCCCAGACCGACGGAATCCGCCCGTGTACAGATGGAACGGAGGATCGCCTCGGACTCGGCGAGATTCCGGAAGCCGCACGTGAACACCCGGTTCGTCCCGGCGGCGCCGTCGGGCGGCGGAAGATGCAACAGGACCTCGGCGTACTGGATCCGTTCCTCCACCTCCGCGTCCGGCTTGGACACGGCCTCGCGGAGTTTGGCGACGGCGGCGGGATTCCCCGCCAGCACCTCCCCCGCCTGACGGACGGGCATGACGCGGGGGGAGAGGCGGAACGCCTTGTGCCAGATGCGGAGGGCGGCGTTGGTCTCTCCCATCAAGAGACGCGCACCGCCAATCAACTCGAGAATCATGGCCGCGCGAGGGGGATCGTCCCCGTGCGGCTCCAGGAGGACTTCAAGGCAGGAGAGCGCGCGGACCGGCGACTTCCGGTCTTTCAGGAAATGGCATGCCCAGCGCAAGGGTTCGTTGGTCGCGTCCGCGTTGTGGAAATACACGCGGTTTTCGCGGAGCGCGCGCAGGGCGTCGCGGTCGCGTCCCGCGTCAAACAGGGTACGGACGCGCGCGGAGGCGACCTCCTGGTTCGTCGGGCAGAGCGCAAGGTAACGGGCACATTCGTCCGCGGCTTCGGAAGGGAATTCCGCCCGGTCGGCGAAATGCGCGGCCGTCAGATGGTATTCGGGGCCGGCATCCGGGTGGCGGCGCAGATAGGCGGCGAGGCAGCGGTACGCCTCTTCGTAACGCCCGCCCTGCTCGGCGAGGGACAGGTAATCCGCCAGGATGTCGGTGTTGTCGGGTAAAAGCGTATGGGCGTGGAGCAGATCTTCCACACCGGCGGCGGGGTTGGCATTCGTCCCCTTTTTTGACTCCAGCTCCTGGGCGAGCAAGGCGCGCCCACAAAGCGCCACGGCCCCCGCCTCACGCGCCGCAAGCCCGTCGAGCGCGAACGTGTCGGAGGGGGAAGGTGAAAAGACCGCGCACCCGGCGAGGAGCGCGGTCCAGAAAAGGAAGGCCAGAACGAAACAGCGTCCGACCGCGCCTCGAACAGAAACGAATCGGATGGATTTCATTCTGCGGCGGCCTTACTTGTTCTTGTGACGCATCGCCTTCAGGCGTTTGCGGTACTTGTGCTTCGCCATCTTGGCGCGACGTTTCTTCTTGATCGAACCCACGTTTCTTCTCCTCAGAATGGCCTCGCGCCCCACCGCGGGACGTCCGGCGTTGTTGACGTTAGAAAATCACCTTGTTGAGCGCCAGCTCAATGATGCCCGTCGCACCGGCGGCGCGGAGGACGGGAATGAGATCGCGCACTTTGTCCTCTTCCACCACGCTTTCGACCGCGAACCAGTCCGCGTCGTCGAGCTTGTTCACCGTGGGGGCGTGCAGGGCCGGCAGCGCGGCCGTGATCTTGTCCAGCTTCTTCGCAGGGGCGTTGAGCTTCAGCAGCACGCGCCTCTGCGCGTCCAGCGCGCCCACGAGCAGCATCTTCAGCTGTTCGATCTTCGTGCGCTTCGCCTTGTCCTTCCACGCCTTCTTGTTCGCGATCAGGCGCGTGGTGGAGGTGAGGATGGTATCGACGATGCGCAGGTTGTTCGCGCGCAGCGAACTCCCCGTCTCCGTGAGGTCCACGATCGCGTCGACCAGTTCGGGGGCCTTCACCTCCGTGGCGCCCCAGCTGAACTCCACGTCCGCCTTCACGCCGTTCTTTTTGAGGTAACGCTTCACCAGCCCGACGGCCTCGGAGGAGATGCGCTTCCCTTCGAGATCCTTCACGCTCTTGATCTTGGAATCGTTCGGCACGGCGAGCACCCACCGGACCGGGTTGGAGGTGGCCTTGGAGTAGTTGAGCTCGCAGACCTCCTGCACGTCGCTGCCGTTTTCGTACACCCAGTCGTAACCGCAGATCCCCGCGTCGAGAAGCCCGAGCTCCACGTAGCGGCTCATCTCCTGCGGCCGCAGGAGGCGGCACTTGATCTCCGGGTCGTCGATCGAGGGGATATACGACCGCGAAGAACACGCGAGCGAGAACCCCGCGCGCTTGAACAGCGCGAAGGTCGATTCCTGGAGACTGCCTTTCGGTAAACCTAAGATAATCGACATGGCCAATCCTTTGCCTTTGTGAATAGAGCCGGCAGTATAACCGAACGCCCCGGTGTTTGCAAGCTGATTATGAGCGGATACGGTCGGAGTATTCACCCGTGCGGGTGTCGATCCGGATCACGTCGCCCTCGTTGATGAACAGCGGGACGGCAAGCGTGTAGCCGCCTTCCACCGTCGCCGGCTTCGTGACCTTGCCGGAGGCGGTGTTGCCCTTCGCGCCGACCTCGCAGCTGACGACCTTGCGTTCGACCAGGTACGGGAGCTGCACTTCGATGACCTGCCCGTTGAAGAGCAGCGCATCGACCGGCATGTTGTCCATCAGGAAGTACTTGTTGTTTCCCAGCACGTCGGCGGAGACGCGGACTTCCTCGAAATCGCTGTTGGTGAAGATGTAGGCCCCGTTGTCCTCGTACGAGAACTCCAGGCGCGTCTCGCTCAATTCGGGCTTGTCGAACTTGTCATTCGAGCGGTAGCTGCGCGCGAGCGTCGTGCCGGTGAGCATGTTCTTCAGCTTGCAGTTGTAGATCGCCTGCCCCTTGCCGGGCTTGCTGAAGTCAAAGTCCGTGATGATGTACGGCTGGCCGTCGATCTCGATCTTCAGCCCCTTACGCAAATCTGATGCTGTATACATGGTCTGTTCCTTGCCAATGGTCTTGACGAAAGGAGTAGTTTACCTATCCCCGCAAGATGTGTCAACCTTACATTTTTCGCAAAACTTGGTTCATGTCCGGCCCTGTTTTTTGTCTCACGCAGAGGAAAGAACGGGAGGGGCGCGCCCCGTCGCGACCGAGTGTCGGATGTCGCCTGTCGTGCGGGAGGGCGCGTGTCCCCACGCGCCGCATGGGAACGGACGTGACAACCTCCGTCTATTATCTCACGCAGAGGCGCGGAGGACGCAGAGCGTGTAACGCCCTTTCACGTTCTACACGCTCTACACGGCTAATCCTTTCGTTTTGGGAGGGGGGGGCTTTGTCCCGTCCGTCTTTCGCCTCACGCAGAGGAAAGAGCGGGAGGGTCGCGCCCCGTCGCGACCGAGTGGCGGCTGTCGGGTGTCGCCTGTCGTGCGGGAGGGCGCGTGTCCCCACGCGCCGCATGGGAACGGACGCGACAA
>JAGAEL010000142.1 GCA_017613085.1 Kiritimatiellia bacterium
AAGCTTGATCGTCTCAGGCCCGATATCGAGTCCCATCCAGCCGTCGTCGATGTTGCCGCAAACCACTTTGGTTTCCGCTTCGGGGTCGAACTTGTCCGCCTCGATGTTGTCGACCGGAAGGAGAAGCTTGACACCCTTCGCCTTCGCCTCCGCAATCATCTCGCGGGCATAATCCAACTGGTCGTCCTCGCAGAGGGAGTTCCCGATTTTCTGGCCCAGCGCCTTGAGGAAGGTGTAGGCCATGCCGCCTCCGATAATCAGCGTGTCCACCTTGCCGAGCAGGTTCTTGACGACGCCGAGCTTGTCGGAGACCTTCGCCCCGCCGAGAATCGCCGCGAACGGGCGAACCGGGTTTTCGACGGCGGAACCGAGGTACTTCAGTTCCTTCTCCAGAAGGAATCCGGAAACCGCCGGCCCCTTGATGTACTGCGCGATGACGGCCGTGGAGGCGTGCGCGCGGTGCGCGGTGCCGAAAGCGTCGTTGCAGTAGACGTCGCCGTAGGAGGCCAGGTGCTCGGCCATCGCCTTGCGGTCGGCTTCGAGCTTCGCCTTCTTCTCCTTGTACTCTTCGTCGGTCAGGTGGATGCCCTTCTTGGGATCGTCCTTCTTGACTTTCCCGTCTTCCGCCTTGTAGAAGCGGGTGTTCTCCAGCATGATGACGTCGCCGGGTTTGGCGGCGGCCGCAGCCTCGTCGGCTTTCATGCAGTCTTCGATGAACGTGACCTTGCGGCCGAGCAGCTTCTCAAGGTACTCCGCGACGGGCTTCAGACTGAAGTCCGCTTCGTATCCCTTGCCCTTCGGACGGCCGAGGTGCGACATCAGCACGAGGCTCCCGCCCTGCTCAAGGACGTACTTGATGGAGGGGAGGGCACCCTGGATACGGGTGTCGTCCGTAATGACGCCATCTTTGAGGGGTACGTTGAAATCCACGCGCATGACGACGCGCTTGCCGTTGAGGTCGATGTCTCTCAGTGTCTTTTTCATGGTAGTTCCTTTCAAAAAAGCGCGTCTAGTTTACCGCATCGGGACGGGGATTGTCCAGCAAATCCTGTTTGTGGAGAAAACCTCTTTTCATTTCCCGGCGAAAGGATTATCCTAGACCCGTCTTTGTCAGCAAGGGGTGGGCATGTGCGCGGGGGAACGAGCGATGGATGGGCAGACGAGCCGGATGGATAAAAAAATGAAGCGAGTCCTTTTTATCACGACGAAACCGGGTGTACCCTGGAAAGGGGTTTCGCATCGTACCCGTTATACACTGGGGGCGTTGCTCGCTGCCGGTTACACGGTCGAAGTCCTCGGCGTCCCCCGCGACGCCCCCCTTTCGCATCCCGGCATTGTGGTGCATTACGCGCCACGGATTCCCTTTTGCGGGAACCTGCCAGAAGGCCCTTCGTTCCGTCGTTTCATCTTAGACGTCTGCCTCCTCTTCAAAGCCCTTGCCCTGATGGGGCGCGGGCGGTACGAGATCCTTCACGGGCTGGACGACAGCGGTGTCCTCGCCTATCTGATCTCCCGTGTCTACCGGGTTCCGTATGTGGTGGACCGCCAGACGGATTTTACGGCGGGAGGCGGCGATTCCGTTTCGCTGTGGGGATGGTTTTACCGGCGCTTCGAACGCCGCGCCCTGCGCAAGGCCGATGCCGTGATCGGGAACAGCGACGAGGTCGTCCCGCTGTTGGCGGCACACGGACGCCGGAGCCGAGCGTGCGTCATCCCCGACATCCCGTCGCTCGATTTCCATCTTGCGGACGCAGATCTGGCCGCCGCCCGTGCGGCGTTCAAACCTGCGGAAGGAATGCCGCTGATCACCTGTGTCGCTTCGGCGTATCGTTTTCGCGGGCTCGATCTTTTTCTGAATGCGATGCCCGCCGTACTGAAGGAACTCCCGATGTCCCGTTTCGCCGTCGTCGGCGGCACGCAGACGGAAATCGACCGGGCCAGGGCCGCCCTGCAAAAAGCGGGGATCGACGGGGCGATCCACTTCACCGGACGGATCCAACCGGAAAAGCTCGCGGCGCTGTTAAAGGTTTCCGATGTCCTTGTCGCGACTCGCGGCGACGGCACGACGCCCCCCATCAAAGTGCTGGACTATCTCGCGGCCGAACGTCCCGTGGTGGCCGTTGATTCGCCGGCGAACCGTTCCGTCCTGACGCCGGATAACGCGCTGATCGTGCCGCCCACGCCCGGCGACCTTGCCGCCGGAATTCTCCATATCTGCCGCAACCAGGGGGTTGCCATCCGTTTGGCGACAGCGGCGGCGGCGACCGTTCGCCAGGAAAAACGCACGGAGAAAACCTTCCGGGACGCGATTCGAAACTGCTACGCCTATGTTCTTTCGCGGTGAGGCGACGGCGACCGAAGTCGTCGATAGCTACCGATTGCTATCGATTGCTATCGAATCTTACGAATCTCGTGCCAAATCTGCTCCAATCGGCTCGGACTTGGGGGCGGTGATGGTTTTTTTTGCTGCGTCTCTTTCTTCGGGGTAGGGGACGCGGTTTGATTCTTGGAGAGCAACAGCGACTGGAGGCTTTTCGCCATGGCGGACAAATCGATCTGCGGATTGTCGTACGTCCCGTTGATTGAAATGGGAAGCGTTTTCCCCTCGAAAAGTTTCCCCAGCCAGCTGAGTTTCCATTGCGCACAGATACGCTCGGTCAAGGGAACTTCCAGCTCGTATTGGATCCGTCCGTTGAACGCGGTCCAACCGGAGAACGTGATCTCCTGCCCGTCGAGCGACACGAGCGTCCGTCCGATGGCGACCTTGCCGTTCTTGACGGTGACGTGCATCGGGAGGGATTTCGCGGTGTAAAGCCGGTTGTTGATGTTCATGGCCTGGAGCAGGTCGTCGAACGCGGGGCCGAGAATCAACTGGATGTTTTCGAAAAGCAGGTCGAACTCCGCATCGAGACCTTTTTCCGGAGGTTTCGAGCCGTCCAGTTCAAAGCGCAGGACATCCACCGTCATCGTTCCGCCCTTGATACGGCTGCGCTCGAAGAACGGGTTTACGGCGACAAGCCAGTTGTCGATCATCGGCTGGGTGATTTCCACCTTGTCGAAGAGCCGCGTTTTCGCAGGGGAGATCACCGTCAAATCCCGTCCCCGGAAATGGAGGTCGGGTTTCAGTTTCAGTTTTCCGCCGTTGAGCGTCGGCTCGTACGCGAGCTGGAGAAGTCCGGCGGAATATTTCGCGTTGAGCGTGGCCTGCCCGGCGAAAAGCCCGTAGGCGTGTACCGCCTCCAGGCGCACGTCAAGCGCCCCGTATCCGCTGGCAAGGAAGGTCGTTTTCGCGCCAGTCGGAATCGTGAGCGTCCCCCCGAAACCGGTTACGGCGAAATCCGTGATGCCGTTCGCCTTCTGCGGGTAGAGGAGGTTTCCGTGTGCGGTGAACCGCGCGTTCACACCACCTGTCACCGACTCTGCCGTGGTATCGACAACCGCCCGTCCGCTCAGATCGCGCAGGACACGGCTGGTTTCGACCGGCAGGAACGGTCCGCAGAGCGCGGCAATCCGGAGCGGGGTCGCGTCCAGCTTGGAGCGGAATCCTTTGACGGCGGGATTCGTCCCGCTCCAGTTCCAGCGTTCGAAACTGCCGCTGAAGGAGTCTTCCCCGCTGGAGAACGTCCAGGTGGCGTCACGCAATTCGGGTTGCGGTTGCCCGTCACGGAAGGGAACGGAACCGTCGAACTTGAAGGTTCCTTTCGGGATCGAAGCCGTCCGTTTCGCATCGAGCGCGACAGTGAAATCCGTGAGACGGCTGATCGCCGTCACGCCGGTCATCTCCGCGAACTGGCGCGTGGAAAGGTCGAGATCGACCGTCCCGCCCATCGGGGGAAGGTCGCGGAAGAGCCGCCGGAAATCGCGGGTAAAGCGGGAGAGGTCGATTTTCGCGTGGCACTGAAGCGCCCCCATGACGGTTCCCTTTTTCTGCGGAGCCAGCATCCCGTTGCCGCTCATGGCAAGCCAGGGCGTCTTGATGTCCAGCGTCTCGGCATGGATGTTTCCCGCCTCCATGCCACCTTTTAGACGGAGCGTGAGGTCGTTCGCGACGGAATTTTTCTTGTCGTTCGCGATGGAAAATTTCGCGATGGTCAGGTCGCCGTCGATGTTCAAGGAATCTGCGCGGTCGATCTCCAGTTCCAACTTCCCCTGCGCCGTTCCGCCGGCGACGGCGGAGTTCACGCCGAAGAGGCCGAGCAGGGAAGGGACGTCCAACGCCGAAGCGGTCGCGGTAAGGCGGCGGGGCGTTTCCGAACGGTCGCCGGACTGCATCTCCTTCAGGCTCTGGAGGTTTCCTTCGAGCGTGAGCCGCCCTTCCTTTCCGGCATGAAGCCGCAGGTCGAGCGAAATCGGTTTGCGGTAGGAGGGAATCGTGGCATGGGCGAAAATCGTGTCGGCGGAGAACGGAGCCGCGTCTTCCTGTCGGCATACGGTCAACGCGCCGTCTTGCACGGTGACGCGGGCGGCGATGTCCGCGACGGGCAGAAAGAAAGAATGATCGGCAAGTTCCTCTTCCTGTGCAGTCGGAGGGCGGATGGTGCAGACGGGATGTTCAAAAACGACGTCGCCGAAGTTCAGGATGCCGACGGGGATGAGACGGAGGAATCCGAGGCTACTGGTCACCTTGTCCGCCTTCACGTCGATCCCGGTGGCTGGGGAACGGTAACGGACACCTGTGAGTTCCGTCGGACCGAGCCAGGAAATCCGCCAGCTTTCGATGGAGACGTTCGCCGGCGCGATGGCGGCATTGAGTTTCGTTCCGTCCACGCTTTGCCGCCGGGTGAATTCAAGTAGGAGGGAATAAAGACGAGGAGAAGGAAAACGCCGACAAGGAAGACGAAGGAAAGGATGAGGAAAATCCCGAGGCATCCGCTCCGGCAGCCGCATCCCCCGCCCGGCGACGGACGGGATTCAGGGGCGACAGGAGTCTCGTATGCGTCTTCTCCGATACCGTCGAAATTCATGGGTTATTCCGTCGCTTTCAAGTAACCGTGTTTTTTGATCTCGGTCATCGGGATCGTCTGGCTGATTCCCGGCGAAATCTCGATGCGGATGCCCTCGTCCGAGACAAACTCAAGGACGCCTTTGTAGTGTGAACGGCTGGTCGTGACTTCGTAGTCCGGGATGAAGAGGCGTTTCAACGGAACCTGCACCGTAACCGTCTTATCGCGGGTGACGGTTACTTTCCGGCGCTGTTGCGCATACCCTTTTTTGACGATTTCCAACTCGTATTCGCCCTCCTTGACATCGGAAAGCATAAAGGCGTCCGAGATCGTGGTGAGGTCGTTTTTTTTGCTGATGGTGAGACCCCACTTCTTTCCGTTCAGAAGGATGGTCGCGCCGGCGGGAACCGTGAAAACTTCGATGCGTCCGGTGTTCGTCACCAGACGGAACTCCTCCGTGAGGGAGGCCCCATTGGCGAGCGTCACGTCGCGGGCAACGGAGTCGCATCCCGCGCGGTCGACACGAATGTGATACGTTCCGGGTTTCAAATTGGAGAACGAGCAGGGGGTGGTCCCCTTGTACTCGTCTTCGAGATAGACGCGGCCGCCGTCCGGGATGGAGACGATTTGCAAGGTTCCGGGCAACGGGGAGAGCGAGGCGTTCAACGCCTGCACCTCGCCGGGCGAAAGCGAGATGTCGTGCGAATACCGCTGGAATCCCTCCGCGACGAGTTCAACCGTCGCCTTTCCACCGGGGATGCGCGTCACGCGGCACGGGGTTTTCCCGCGTGCGATGCCGTTCACGCGGACTTCCGCGCCGGAGGGCTGGCTCGTGACGTCCAGCGTCCCGGAATCGGACTGTAGCTGCACGGTCTGGCGCAGGGGGATACGCCCGTTGAGCGTGACCCGGATCTCCTTCGGGAGGTACCCGGCGGCAGAAACCGAAAGACGGTGTTCGCCGCTTGCGAGCGCAGTCGTCAGCAGCGGGGTCTGCCCGAGCGAGATGCCGTTTTCGCGGACATCGCATCCCGCCGGATCCGAGATCAACAGCAGGATCCCGTTCTGCGGACGGAGGTTGAACGGGACGACCTTGGTCTCGGATTCGGCAAGCGTGACCGTCTCGAAGGCGGGTTCAAAACCGTCTTTCTCCGTCTGGACGAGATGCTGTCCGGCGGGTAGCCCGGTGACGGAGAGCGGGGTGACGCCGCGGTTCACGGCATCGACGAAGACGGCGGCCCCTTCCGGGTGCGAGGTGACTTGAAGCGTCGTGCGAGGTTCTTCCTGCGCGGCGCACAGGGAGAGTTGCGCGAAGACGACGGCCAGGGCGGCGAGACGAAGGCGAATGGAAACTGGCTTCATGGGATTCCTTCCTGTACGGGAAACGCACCAGAACAAAACAGGGTTACTTTTTAACGGCGCGGAAAAGGGAGGCGAGCGACTGGAACGCCCGCATCAGCCGGGTGAGGACGGTGAACCATTTCGGCATCGGGCGGGTAGGGGAACGCCTCCGGTACGTTGTCCCCGTGTTCCCGCCATTCAGCATCCGCCGCATCATTTCGCGTTCAAGGTTCGTCGTCTTGGCCATGTTCATCTCCTTTGTCAAATGGATCATCGTCGTCCGGAAGGTCGCGCCCCGGCAACGGCTTCGGTTCCATGTCGGGCGTGACCCGGAGCGGGGCGAAAGGCGGTTCCGGCGCGGCAAGCGCACGGTAGGCGCAGGCGTGTATCGGGAGGCCCTGTCCCCGGAAAAGTCGTTCAAAGTCCGTCTGTTCCGCTTCGTCGCGCTCCATCGGGGGCGCCGGTTCAAAACGGGTGTCGTTCGCGAATACCTCCTGAATCGCCTCGAAATAGGGAAGGTCGTCCGTGGCGATCTGGATTTCGCCGCCGGTTTCGAGCGAAGCCCAGAGCGCGTCCAGGAAAAGGGGGGCGAAGAGGCGGTGCGAATGATGGCGTTTCTTCGGCCAGGGGTCGGGGAAGAAAACGTACACGGTGCGGATCCGGTGGCGGGGAATCTGGTAGTGGAACGTGTACAACGCCTCGAGACGGTAGACGTAAAGGTTATCGAGCCGGGCAAGTTCCGCCTTGCGGTTGACTTTGCGCACGCGGCTGAGCATACGCTCGATACCGAGGTAGCCGACATCGGGATTCCGGGCTGCGCGGGCCGCGAGGAAACGCCCGTTCCCGCACCCGATTTCGACCTCCAGCGGACGATCCGCCCGGAACCAACGTTCCAGCGGCAGCGGATGGGTGAGGTCTACCGGAATCAAATGTGTCAGCGGACCCTTTGCCGTCATCGGGCGTCACCTCCGAATCCCAAGGCTTTCACAAAGGCGGGCAGGGGCTTTTCCGGGCGGAAGGTCTTGGTACTGACGCAGACGTGCGTCGTGTAGCCTTCCACGAGCAACTCGCCGTCGCGGCGGACCTCGCAGTTGATGGTCAACCGCACGCCCTTAAAGGAACTGCACCACGCCTTGATTTCCAAAAGGTCGTCGTAATGGGCGGGCGCATGGTACGCGCAATGCGCCTCGCGCACGGGAAGCGCCATCCCCAGCTTCTCCAAATCGCGGTAACAAAACCCGTAGGCGCGCAAAAGCTCGTTCCTCGCCCGTTCAAAATAGACCAGATAGTTCGCGTAATAGACGACATCCATCTGGTCCGTATCCGCATACGGGACGCGATACGAAATCGTATGTGTGAAAACCTCTCCGTTATCCATCGTTTTCATGCGCGTCAGTATACCAAAGGTTGCGACGGATGAAAACAGTTTTTGTCACCCTATCTTTTTGGGCGCATCCACGGCTTTTTGCTTTACACGCGGGGAAGGGCGCATTATCCTAAAAGCGGTTTGTCGATGAAGTCCTTCTGGGGACGTTGCTATGGCGATTGATGTTAAAGAGTTAATGGAGAAGGTCGGTAAAATCCGAATCTTGACAAGTCGGCTGATTGACGATGTCTTATCGGGCGACTACCATTCCGTCTTTAAAGGGCAGGGGGTGGAATTCGACGAGGTGCGCCCGTACGTCCCCGGAGACGACGTCCGGTCGATCGACTGGAACGTGACGGCGCGTACCGGGATGCCGCATATCAAGCGTTTCGCGGAGGAACGCGAACTGACCGTTTTTTTTCTGGTCGATGTCTCCGGTTCGCAGTCGTTCGGCTCCGCCGTCCGTTCCAAGGCGGAACTTTCCGCCGAGATCGCCAGTCTCCTGGCGATGACCGCCATCCGCAACCTGGACAAGATCGGGTTGGCCCTTTTCTCCGACCGGATTGTGAAGTACATCCCCCCGCGCAAGGGGCGTACCGCCGTGATGCGCCTTGTCCGCGAAGTCCTGGCGTGTGAAGAAACGCGGGAAAAGACGGATATCGCCGAAGCCCTCCGTTTCCTCAACAATGTGCAGAAGCGGAAAGCGGTCGTCTTCCTGGTCTCCGATTTCCAGGACAGCGGTTACGAAAAAGAGCTGCGCGTCGCCGCCCGCCATCACGACATGATCGCCTGTCCTGTCTCTGATCCGTGCGAGTTCACCCTCCCGAACGTGGGGCTGGTGGAGGTTCAGGATCCGGAAAGCGGCGAACTGGTCCTGCTTGACACGGCGTCCTCCGCCGTCCGCGAAGCCTTCCGTGCGAACGCCTCCCGTGTACGCGACGAGCTGTTCCATTTCTTCAAGCAGAACGGGATGGACTACCTTCCCCTCACAACGGGCCGTCCCTACATCGACGAGGTGCGCGCCCTTTTCCGCCGCCGCGCCCGGAGGCATTAGTATGAAAACCTCTTTCGCCATCCTTCTTCTCGCCGCCGGAACGGCGTTCGCCGAGTTCACGGCGGATCTGTCGCACGGGGATGTCTCCCTCCGTCTTGCGGCAAGCCCGGACAAGGTTTCCCCCGCCACCGATTTCATGGTGACGCTGACGCTCGAGGCGCCTACGGGCTTGTCGGTCGCGCTGCCGGATCTGCGCGACCGCTTTCAGGGATTTTCGCTCGCGGAAGATTTCGCCGATGAACCGGTCGAGGCCGGCGGGAGGACGCGCACCGTCTACCGCTGGCGACTGGAACCCGAACCTTCCGCCGACCGTTATCGCCTCGCCCCGTTCGCCGTCCGGAAGCAGGAGGCCGGCGCGTCCGCGTCCACCGCCGTTTCCTTTGCGACGCCGCCCGTCGTCTTTCCCGCAGAAGGCGAACGCGAACCCGTCACCGGCGCACCGGAAGTTTCACCGAAACCGGTCCACATCCCTCCGACGGCGAAAACCATCACGCTTTGGGGGCTTGCCGCCCTTGCGGGGGCGGCCGTGCTCGCGCTTTTCATCTGGGGGCTTGCCCACCTTACGCATCAAGTCCGCGTGGCGCTCCGTTCCCCGATTGAAAACGCCCGCATCGAACTGGCGCGCCTTTTGGAACGCAAACTCCCTTCGCGCGGCCTCTTCAAAGAGTTCTACATCGAGTTGACGATGGTCGTGCGGCGTTACATCGAGCGTACGCACGGTATCCGCGCCCCCCAGCAGACGACGGAGGAGTTCCTCCACGCCGTCCGCGACGCCGCCGGTTTCTCCCCGGAGACGGTCGCCCAGTTGCAGACGTTCCTCGAATCGGCGGACCTGGTGAAATTCGCGGGGAAGCGCGCCGATTCTTCCATGACGGACGAGGCGACGGAGAAAGCCCGGACGTACATGGAGACGGACGCGCAGAAGGAGGCATCCCATGAACTTTAGTACGCCTTTTGCTTTTCTTTTGCTTTTGCCGCTCGGCGTGATCGCGTGGCGGCTCTATCGGAAAGGGCGTCACGGCGGCCTCCTTTTCTCGGGCGTGAGCCGGCTTCCCCGCGTCACCGCCGGCTGGCGCGCGTATGCCGCCGCGTTCGCGCCGCCGCTTTTCCTCGTGGGTGCGTTGCTGCTGGTGATCGCCGCAGCCCGCCCCCGCAGCGTTCTCAGCAAGGAGCGCAAGAGCATCAACGCAATCGCGATCGGGATGGTCGTGGACGTCTCCGAATCCATGAAGGCGCTCGACCTCGCCCCGGAGGCGAGGCGGAAGACCCGACTGGACGTGGTGAAAGAGATGTTCAAGCAGTTCGTCGAAAAACGCCCTGACGATTTGATTTCCCTTGTCACCTTCGGCGGATATGCTTCCACGCGTTCCCCGCTTACGGCCGACCACGAGGCGTTGCTCCACGTGCTTCAAGGCGTGGAAATCCCACCCCGCGAGGGTGACGGGCAGGAACTGCTCACCGCGATCGGCGACGGACTGGCGACGGGCGTGGCGCGCCTGACGGATGCCGAACCCAAGACGCGCATCCTCATCCTGTTGTCGGACGGTGAATCCAACACGGGCATCATCACGCCGGATCAGGCGACGGACGCGGCCGCGAAGGTGGGGATGCGCGTGTACACCATCGGGGTCGGTTCGCATAACGCCCGGACGCCGTTCCCCTTTGTCGATGACTACTGCCGCGAGCGCATCATCTACGCGAACACGACGTTCGACGAAACCCAGTTGAAATCCATCGCCGAGAAGACCGGGGGACGGTATTTCGCCGTGGGCGATTCGGCGGGGTTGAAAGCCTCGCTGGATGAAATCGACTCGCTGGAAAAAACAAAAATCGACCGGCAGGTGTTCCGCCATTACGACGAGCATTTCGTTCCTTTCCTCCTTTGGGGCGGCGGTCTGGTGATCCTTGCGCTTTGTCTGAACATCCATTTTATCCGGAGGATGTTATGAGGTTTGTCTACCCCTGGTTTCTCCTGCTCCTTTCCCTTATCCCGTTTGTCGCGCTTCTGTGGTTCTGGCTCTTCCGGCGTTCGCAGAATAGGCTCGCACAGTTTGTCGCGCCCGCCCTGCAAGGCAAGCTGCTGCCCCCGCACGGCCGCGCCTCGTTCTACATTCAGGCGGGACTGGCGCTCGGCGGCTTGACGTTGCTCCTGCTTGCCGTGGCGCGTCCACAGTGGGGTAGGCAGGATGTCGCGATGGTGACGCGGGGACGGAACGTCGTGATCGCGCTCGATGTCTCGCGCTCCATGCTTGCCGAGGATGTCAGCCCGAACCGGCTGGAACGGGCGAAAACCGACCTTCTCGACCTCATCGGCGCACTTGACGGAGACCGCGCAGCCCTTGTGGCTTTTCGGAAAAAGGGGATGCTGCTCTGCCCGTTGACGTCGGATTACGGATTCCTGCGGCAGTGCCTGGACGGGGTTTCGCCCGAATCGGCACCCCGCGGCGAAACCGATCTCGGTGACGCGATCCGCGCCTCGCTCGACGCGTTGAATCCCGCGCTCGACGAATACAACGCCATCATCTTGATTTCGGACGGCGGCGATTTGCGCGGGGACGCGCTTGAAGGGGCGAAGAAAGCGGCGGAACGCGGCATCCCGATCTTCACCGTCGGAATCGGCGACACCGCCGGTGCGACGATTCCCGATCCCAGCGGGAAGGGGCTGCAGCAGTATCAAGGGAAATCGGTCAAAACAAGCTTGGAAGAAAAAACGCTCGCCAGCATCGCACAAGCCTCCAACGGGCGTTACCTGGCCCTCGGCACGGCCGGCACGGCGGACACGACGCTCGGTTCCATCTATCGAAAATTCCTGCGGCAGATCTCGGCGAAAGAACAGAAGGAAAAACTGGAAAACCGCTATCAGGAACGTTACCAGCTGTTTCTCATTCCGGCGATTTTCCTCTTGCTCGCCGCCGGGTGGTTCAGTCGCGGGCGACTGCTCGGGACGCTGCGCAGGGCGGCTGCCGTCCTTGTCGTGTTATTCGCCTGGAACGGCGTTGCCCAGACAAACGAATCGGCGCAGACCGTCGTCCCGCCCGGACGGGAAGGCGCGCGTATCGCGCAGGGGTACTTGAAGGACGGGGAGTTTGTAAAGGCCGCCGAAGCGTTCCTTTCCGCATTACGCGGAGCGGAGACGGATGAGGCGGAAGATTACCGCTACAACGCCGCCTACGCCTACTATCAGGCGAGCAACGCGGTCGAAGCCGCGCAACAACTGCGTCCGCTGCTCTATTCCAAACGGAACGGGGCGAAAGCGGGCGAGTTTCTGGGCAAGATCTTGATGGAGCAAGCCGCCTCGCATCCGCTGGAGGCGAATCCCCAGGCGGCCGCAACCCCGGACGGGGAGGAAAACCAGACGCCGGAACAGAAACGGCTTGCGGAGTTGGAAGAGGCGGCGGGGGCTTTCCAAAAGGCGCTCCGCGCACATCCGCAGGACGAACGTACGAACCGCAACTTTACGAGGGCGGTCGCGCCTCTTGCGGAAGCGCGGACAAACGCGCACATTGCCGACGTCCTCAAGGCGAACCAAGGCGCCTCGCCCGACCAGCTCACCGGACGGATGCTTGCCGAGCAGCGCGAGATCCAAACCGAGGCGCGAGCCGCGCTTACGAACGCGGACGCCGCCGCACGGATTTCTCTTTCCGAGGCGTTGGGGAAACGGCAGACGGCCAACGCCGACCTCTGGATTCCCTTGAAAGCGCAAGTGATGCAACAGGTCACGAATCAGCAGCAGCAAGCCCAGGTGTTGCAACTCGTCGAAGGCGCGCGCGCCAGTATGAAGGGGACGGCACAGGCGTTCCAGGATGTCAGCCCGGACGCGATCCCGTTTTCCGGCGAATCGATCCCGCCCGTCTACGCGCTCTGGCGGGCGACCGCGCTGGCGCCCGCCATCATCGACGAGGATATCCTGCGGCAGACAAACGCCATCCATTCCTTGAACCTTCCGTACCTTGACGACGCGACCTCGCAGGCCGAGGCGAAAAGCCTTACGGAACAGTTCATCGAAGTCTTCCCGAAGTGGGCGGAAGTGTATCGCCAGCAAGCCTCGCAGAATACCAACCAGCCGCCTTTCACGGCGGAGGACGAGGCGAAAATCGGAACGCTCGCCCAGGAAGTCCTGACGTTGCAGTCCCCGAAAGAGGGCGCGACAGACGTTCTGGTCGAGGCGAAGCGTTCCGCATACGAAAAGCTTCTGGAAATCCGTAAGCTTCTGCCGAAAAATCCGAATCAAAACCAGCAGCAGAATCAGCAACAAAACCAACAGCAAAACCAACAGCAACAGGATCAACAGCAGGATCAGCAGAAACAGGAAGAACAGAAACAGGAAGAGCAGAAGAAAGAGCAAAAGCAGCAGGATGCGCCGAAGGACGTCAAAGAACTGCTTCGCCGAGCCCTTGAACGGGAAAAGGAACACGAGGAAGAGAAAAAAGAACGGATGCGGAAACTGCCGCTCGCACCTGACGCGCGCGACTGGTGACGTAGTTGCGCGGGAATCCCTCTGTAGAAATGTTACACGACAACGATTCGGGAGGGACGGGCTTCGTCCCGTCCGTGGGCATTCGGGAGGGACGGGCTTCGTCCCGTCCGTATCCGTTGCCAAACCGCATTTTGTAAGTCCTTAATTATGCGGGATTTGCAATTTCCATTGTGTCGCATAATACACGTTATGTAAAGTTCAAGCTACGGCAAAGTCGGGGAATATTGATGCGGGTGTTGACCGTTGGTTGGCGGCTGGTTGTTTACACACTTGCACACATGGTTCACAAATCACAAAATCACTGGTCGTTCGCTATTCGTCCAGCCCGGGACGGATCGAACGGGCGGAATCCGGCTTTGATTACGGGCGAATTCTCGTTTAGGCGGAAGTCGCGCTTTTGCGCGTCTCTGAACTGTGGATCGACGACAAGCCCGTTTCGGTCGTTTCCTTCTTCCTGCCATTGCGCGAACGTCTTCCCGTTGAACGAAGGCGCGCCGTCCGCCATCCACCAGAAATTGTCCTTCCAGACGATCCTTCCCGTCTCCTTGAGCGTCGCGTTGTATTTTGTGAACACCGGACCGTTTTTCCAGTAGATGATGTTGCGCTCCGCCGTGAACGACAGATGCGGTTCGGCACGGGTTAACGCGATCTGCCCCTGACGGCTGAATGTGAGAATGTTGTTGCGCAGAATGTTGTCTTTCCCGTAGTGCTGATGGAACGACGAATCTTTCGTGTCGTAGACCAGATTGTTCTCGAAGAGGATTCCTTCGCTTCCTTCATCGGGATAAAGTCCCCAGCCGCCATACGAACGCGAATCGACGTTGTAGATCACGTTGTTGGTCACGCTCGTGCCGTACGAGGTGCCGAGCGTATAAACGCCGCCCATGTCGCTTAATGCCCGCTGTCCGATGTCATGGATACGGCAGAACGCAAGCGTGTTACCCTGCGCAAGGCTTCCCGCATACCCCCATACCCAGCCGATTGACACCCCCGTGTAATAGAAGTCGGCGATTTCACAGTGCGTGAAGGAGTTGAACGGCGAATGTCCGATCCATACCCCTACCCCTTCGGCGTGGATACGCCCGCCGTGCGCGATGACGCAATTGTCAACCACGTTGTATCCCGTGCCGCGCCCGTTCTTAAGCCCGGTCACATGCTCTCCCCTACCCACGCCCTGCGGCGCAACGGTACTGCCGATCCGGATGCCGCCTGCGCCCGGTGCGACGACCGAACAACGTTCGATACGGTTCGAGACACACCCTTCGCGCAGCCACACGCCGTATTCACCTACGTTCGCGATCGTGCATCCGCGCAATGTGATCCTGTGTGCGCCGTCGGCCAGCACCGACGCGCTCGTATGCACGGCCGCCTGACTTCCCGGCCACGCGCTGGGACCGATTGAATCGGCATTCCCCATTACACCTTCCGGGATTCCCTTCAACCCTTTGAAGTAAAGGCGTCGCGGCGAGTCGGAGAACAGGAAACCGAGATTTTCGAACACGACATCCTGCACGAAACGGTTGTTCGCCGGATCGCCCGCGATACGGAGAAGGTGGACGAGCCCCGGTTCAGGGAACTGGAAGCGCGTCGTTTCAAGCGTTTCACCGGGGCGCGGGATATACACGATTTTTTTTCGCACACCGTCATACAGCCACTCGCCCGGCTCGTCCAGCGCGAAGGGCGCGTTCTCGATGTAGTACATCGAGTTGACGTTCCAGCTGTTCCAACTCGGCAGGGAGCGTCCCTCGGTCACGATGGTACCTTTCGCGGCATCATAGCTCATGATCGGGCGACGAGTCGCAGACCACTTGTGATGCACCACGATGTGCGCGAGCCGCAATTCCGCAGGACTACACGCCGCGAGTGCCGTGAGATCCCCCTCTTTGACTTCCAGCTCCATCAATTCCGTGTCGCCGGCGAGAAGCGTGGGCTTGACGGATTTCGGCGAGAGGAAATCGTTGTTCGGGTAACGCGCGCGCCGCGCACGGCATCCATTCACGTACAGTTGCTCAAACCAGAGCATCGACTCGAAACGGTGCATCTTCCGCACCGGGGCGTCCGTCTCCCAACGCCCGTCTGGACGGACGCGCCATCCGGTGAGGTCCCGCGCCCCCACGAGCTTCGCAGAACCGTCCGCCGGACCGCGCCAGACGACGGGCGCGTCCGGCGTTCCGGAATCCTCCGGCGTGAACGTGAATGCTTCCGTAAGCGGATATTCCCCTTTCGCGAGCGAGACGACCCAAGGGACGCGCTCCCCTGCGGTGAGACGCGCGCGAAGCGCCCGCTGCGCTTCCTGCGGCGTCGCGAACGGATGTTCAAAAGATCCGTCGCGGACACGACCGGCGGACGGCGAAACATAAAGAACGTGGTCGGCGGGCGCCGTCATCGCGAACAGGCAAAGCGCCGCCGCGCACCCCGAAAGAATACGCTGATTTTTCATACCTAATAAGCCCCCCTTTCCCAACTATCCGCGAAGAAGGTCTGCGACAGGAACAAGAGCATCGAAAAAGCCCTCCGCCTCCACGTGCGGCGCAAGGCGGCCGTCGTAAACCAACGCCGTCCTCACCGAAATGCCGCGTGGAAGCGCGAGTGCTTTCACCTTTGCGGCGACTTCGGTTACGACGTCTCCCCCGATTTCCCGTCGGCGTTTCATTTCAACGACATAGACGAATTTCTCGCCCTGAAGGAGAAGATCGATCTGGCAGCCTTTACGCCTGGCGGTCGGGAGCTGCCTCCATGGAGCGGCAGACTTGAGCAACACCCTGTCCAGTCCGAGACGGGGCAGAATCTTCTGAAGGTTGTTCGTGACAAGATTTTCAAATTGCAGACCGAGTATCGAATCCCAGCCGGGAAGTGCCTTGAGGGTCGCGAATCTGAACGCGCCTTTGTCAATCATCCGTTCGTTGGGACGAATGTACCGCAAGTAGAATCGGGTGTAGTTGTCCGAGATTCGATACCGGACACATTTCGCCGTACGGCCGGTGGCGGGATTACAGCCGGCATCCTCCGAGACGAATCCTGCCGTCTCCAGTTCCGAAAGGTGCTCCCCTAGGGCGCCGCCGCGCTCGACACCGATGGAGGACGCGATTTCGGAGAGCGTCAAGGGAGATGACGCGAGCGCATCAAGGATTTTTTTCTTTGAAACCGCGTTCTCGCCGAACACAGAGTTGAAGATTTTCGAGAAGTCGTCCCGAAGGATGGACTTGGGGAGAAAACAGAGACGGCGGATGTTCTCGTTTGCGGAAAGCGAGGGATCGATCTCTTCGAGGTAGCGGGGAACCCCTCCCGTGACGGAGAGGACGTCGATGATTTCAGACGGGGAGATCCTTTCTGCTGCTCGTCCCCAGAATCGCGCACAACAGTCCAAAGGAAGGTCGCCGAGCGTAATGTTCTGGGAGGCGCGTCCGACGAACCCCGTGTTGTTGAGTATGTTTTTCTCAATCCATGTCGATACGCTCCCGCAAAGGACGAGGATCAACGAGGGATGCTTCTTGAAACACGTGTCCCACGCGGTTTTTAAATCGCCCGCGAAGTCAGGATCGAACATCCCCATCCAGGAGATTTCGTCCAACAGGATAATCGTCTTACCCCGATCAAGGACAGAGTCAAGACGATGAAAGGCATCGAACCAGTCCGTCGGAGGTAGGCTCCGTTTCTGTCCCGTCTGGGCATCCAGTTGGCGCGAGAAAGCGCGTAGCTGGTCCGCGTTCGTCATTCCTTTACGGGACGCTTCTCCCGCAATTTCGACAAACCTTGCGCCCGAACGTCTGGCGAACTCCTCGATCAGCGTCGATTTCCCGATACGCCGCCGTCCCCTGCATGTGACCATCGAGGCAGTATGCTTCTTCCACAGACTGTTCAAGTCTGCCAGATCATCTTCCCTACCGTAGAAGCGGGCCACATTCCTTCGCGAATTTTTCATGCGCGAATACTCGCACATCCGCGATGACTTTACAAGCACGAAAATGACATTTTGCACATTTCGTGCTGAACGATGGTCTAGTCGAGGTCGATGACGGAGAGGGTGTGGTAGGCATCGTTCTTCTTGTTCGTCAGACCGGGAAGGGTCATGTCGAAGTTCGCGATGATGAGCTTGCGATTCCCTTTCCTGTCCTTCCAGATCATGGGTTCGCAGGGCTGGTCGAGGAGACCGTGCGCCCCGTTGTCGTCGCCGTTACGCCAGAGTTCGCCGAAACCGCACTCCCCCTTCTCTTCTTTCGCGATATCCCACGTATGGAGCGCGTTGAGGCAACTGTCGCTCATGATGATGCGGTTGGCGACCTCGTCATAGCAGATGCCGTCACAGCAGGGGAAACGTTTTGGATCCTCAAAGAGGAGCTTGGCGGGTTCGTAGGAACCGTCGGACTTCCGCTTGGCGGTGTAGAAACGTCCCGAACCGAAGGTGCCGAAGTAAAGGTGCCCTTCCTTTGTGATCGCGAGCCCGTCGGCGCCCGAGTCGTCGCCCCGTTCAAGCGGCTTCGTCTCGGTGGCGCACAGGAAATACGGATCTTTCTTATAATCCGGCTTCGGCAGAAGCGAAACCGTCTTATCCTTGCACGCGGCGAGCGGAATGCGGTAGACGCCGCCGACACCGATGCCGTCCTTGCGCCCCAGGTCGAAATAGGTGTCGGTGATGAACATGTCGCCCTTGTAGAAGCGGATGGCGTTCGCGAGTTTCACGTTGTCAACGGCCGTTTCGATCCGCAGGACTTCGCCTTTCGTATCGAGCACCACGCGCATGACGCGGCTCGCGTAATCTTTGGAATCGAAATACTGATTGTCGCAGTAGTAGAGGTTGCCGTCTTCGCGGCAGAACTCCAACCCCATTGGACGGCCGACATTGGTCTTGGGCGAACGCAGACCCGCGCATAGTACACTCCAGCGGCCGGTGCGGAAGTCCCGCTTCATCACGACGCCGGGATAGCTGTTGTCGACAAGGTTGGGCGCGGAATGATAGATGTTGCCGGCGGCATCCTGCGTGAGACCGTCCGGGACGTTCACGAGAGAACCGAAACGCTTGAAAAGTTTCGGACGATATTTTTCGTCCCCCCATGTCGCCGTCTTTGCGAAAAGCGAATCCGCCATCGTAGCCATCATCGCGCACAACACGCATTTACCGAATAAAGCGTTCATTCCTCTTCTCCTCTGTTGATTCACCGGGTGCAGGACACCTGATTATTGAACTACCACCGGGACGCTTCCGGCGGTCTTGCTGAAGGCCGTGCCGTAGGCGATCCCGTTGACGACCGCGCCGTTCACCGTGAACTTCGTCTTGACGAGCTTGCCGCCCTTCACGGAATAGGCGGTGAAGCCGCCTTTGAACGTGCCGGTCTTCGCCGTGAAGGCCAGCTTCACGCCGGCCGCGTTCGCGGCCGCCCCTCCCTTCGCGCCGGGCATGACACCTCCTCCGATGTCTGTGTCCGAACGGCTTTCTCCATCGGACAGGAAGAACGATACCAAACTCCCCCGCGCATGACAAGCCCCATTTTGCTTTAACCGTTTTCGCGGGCGCTCCAAGGATTTGTGTCAATTTGTGTTTGATTTGTGGTTCAATTTTTTTTGCGGGGCGGGCTGAAATCTTATTCCAGTTCGCGAAGGACGGCGTCACAGACTTCAAAACCGCGCGGGGTCAAACGCCAGCGCGACTTCCCGATTCCACCTACAATCCCCTGGCGGGCCAACCCTTCAAAGACATCGCGCCAACGGTCATATCGACATGCGAGAACCGGATATTCCGAAACGGCGGTGTCTACGTCAATCCCCTCCGCAAGCCGCAACCTGAAAAGGACACGCTCCAGCGCGTCTTCCTCTTCCGAGCGCGTTTCGCGCGTCTCCGCGAAACGCTGCCCGGCGAACAGCTTCTCGTATCGATGCCTGTCGGGACGGTTCGTCCAGCGCAAACGACCGATGCGCGACGCGGCGGACGGTCCGAGACCGAGGTAATCCTCGCCGCGCCATACGGCGAGGTTGTGGCGGCAGGCGAATCCCGGCTTCGCGTAGTTTGAAATCTCGTAACGGATGAATCCGGCCTCCTCCAGACACGCCTGTGCCTGAACGAGCGCATCCATCGTCTCCGTCTCGCCTGGAAGTTCAACCGCGCCGTCTGCGACACGTTTCGCCAACCGCGTTCCGGGTTCCAGCGTCAGCGCGTAAACGGAAACATGACACAGGTCGAGGCTGACGGCCTGTTCCAGCGTCGTCCTCCAAGCGGACTCCCCCACCCCCGGCCATCCCGCGATAAGGTCGATGCCGACGTCGGCGAAACCGGCTTCCCGCGCTTCGCGCAACGCGGTGAGAATCTGGGCGGCATCGTGCCGCCGCCCCATCTCGCGCAGAACCGCGTCGTCGAAACTCTGCGCCCCGAAGCTGAGGCGCGTCACCCCCATGCGGGAGAGGGTTTCAAAAAGTCGCGGATCCGCATCGGCGGGATTGACTTCGACCGTGAACTCCTCCAGTTCCTCAAGCGGGGCGACGGCACGGACGGCTTCAACCATCCGGGACAACCCGTCCGCGCCGAGGAGGGACGGCGTTCCGCCGCCGAGGTAAAGCGTGTGCAGACGGGGTTCAAGGCCGAATTCTCCGCAGACGCCGCGCAACTCGCGCGCGGGCAACACGGGGTAACGGGAAAGCGAAAGCGCGTCTGCGGTTTCAGAATAAAAACCGCAGTACGCGCACTTCCCGCCGCAAAACGGCGTGTGAATGTAAAGATGCCGGAGCACCTAGAAGAGCCAGCTCAGGCCAAGGATGTAACGGGTGTCGAGATCTTCGCGGCCCGCCGCCGGGGTGGAATTGTAGGCGAGCATGACCTTGCCGTCGAGGGCGAGGCGGTCGGAGATCGGCGCCTGGAACCCGGCGTCCGCGTTGATCATGTACATATCCAGACGCTCGAAGCTGGGAAGCCATTCCAGGTTGTGGTAGAGCTTCAGCTTGCTCCAGAGGGTCTTGTCGATATGGTACGCCAGACGCCCGGCCATGTAGCGGCGCTCATCCGTCGGGTGGACGTACTTCTCATACGTCCAGCTCACGCCGGCCTCGGTATTGAGGTTGAAGTCGGCCTCCTCGAACCACTGGTAGCCGTAACCGGCACCCGGCGTGGCACGGGCCTTCAAATTGGCGACGAGGTCCTTCTCCCACTTCATCTGCGCGTAGAGGTAGTTCTTCTCGGTGAAGAAGTAGTCGGCCTGCCCCTTCAAGAGCCAGTTGTTCGAGGTCTCTTTATCCAGACCGTCCGTGCGCTGCTTCTCGTAGTAGTAGGCGCCGAGCGTGCTCAGGCGCAGGTCCTCGGAACGGCGGGCGGCCTCGAAGCCGAGGTTGGCCGCCGAGGTTTCCGTGTTGCCCCGGACGAACTGGGCGCCGGCCGTGACCTTGCCGGTCCACTTCACATCCGGCGGGTTGACCTTCGCCATGTCGGAAAGGGCGACCTCGGTGTTGCCGAGCTTGACCTTGCCATCCGTCGCGGAGGGCGCGGCGGCATCGCTGATGACGCCGCCTTCCGGCCCGACAACCGTGATCGGGGCATCGGTTTTGAAGGTCTTGATGTCGGCCATCTTGAGGTTGATGGTGCCGGCGACCTTGGAATCGAACACCATGGTGCCGCCGTCCACCGACTTCACCGTGCCGGTCAGCTTGTCGCCGGATTTGAACACGACCTCATCGGCGCCGGCGGAATAGATCCCGAACACGGCGGCTGCCAACGTAGCGAACACAATCTGCTTCATCGTTTATTCTCCTTCTCCGAGCTGTTCAGCGATCGAATCGTCCACATCCATGTTGCTGTAGACGTCCTGGACGTCCTCGTTCTCCTCGAGGGCGCCGATAAACTTGTTCACCGCCTTCGCGACGCTCACGTCCGTCACATTGACGGTGGTAAGCGGCACAAGGCCGACTTCGGAATTCTCCTGGTCGTAGGCGATGCCGGCGTCGGTGAGCGCCTGGCAGACCGCGTAGAACTCTTTCGGCGCGGTCGTGACGGTGAAGCCGTCCTCGTCGGCGGTCATGTCGTCCGCGCCCGCGTTCAAGGCGACTTCCATCACCTTGTCCTCTTCAAGCCCGTCGGCGGCGGGGACGAGAATCGTGCCCTTGCGCTCGAAATTGCGGGAGACGGCGCCGACCGTGGCGAAGTCGGAACCGTTCTTCTTGAAGATGCTGCGGACTTCGGCGGCCGCACGGTTCTTGTTGCTGGTGGAGACGTTGACGACAAGGCCGACACCTCCGGCCGCGTAGCCCTCGTAGGTGATCTCTTCCACCACGTCGGCCGCGAGCTCGCCCGTGCCCTTCTTGATGGCGCGGTCGATGTTCTCGTTCGGCATATTGACGGATTTCGCCTTTTCAAGCAGCGTACGGAGCGTGGGGTTGCTGCCGGGGTCCTTCCCTCCGGCCTTCACCACGACGGCGATTTCCTTCGCGATCTTCGAAAAGATCTTACCGCGCTTGGCATCGGCCGCGCCCTTCTTGTGCTTGATCGTAGACCATTTATTATGTCCGCTCATCTGTACCTTACCTTCCCACTACGCCTTCACCCGCAGGCATCGACTGCCCCAGCAGGTTGGCGGGCGTTTCGCCGTTAAGTTCCTGAACCCAACCGTTGTCAAACCCGAACTCATCGACAGCAATCTGCAACAGTTCGAATTCCTCCTCGAAAAGCCCCCGGTTCCAAGGGGCCTTTCCCAACGCCTTGTACACCGGCGTGTATTGTGACATCACGCTGACGTGCAACTGCGTCCCGATGTTCTTCGCCAACCAAGCCAGGTTGTCCGTCACCTCCCGGACGTGTCCTGGAAGCGCCAGCAGCCGGCAGACGACGCCTCGCCGCGCAAGGCCGTCATCGTCCAGCCGGAGCGGCCCCAGCCGCTCCCAAAACCAGAGCAGGGTCTCCCGCGCGCGTTCCACGTAGGAAGCCGCGCCCGAAGCCTCCCGCGCCGTTTCGGCATCGGAATAGCGGAGGTCGCACAACGCGATATCCGCCAGATCCGGGTACGCCTCCAACGTCCTGGTTAGCTCAAAACCGGACGTATTATACACGATCGGGAGGGAAATACCAGCACGAAGTAAAGGTTTTAATGCTTCCCGGATTTGGGGCAGCCAGGGGGTCGGGGAAACCAGGTCCCAGTTGTGGCAGCCGGCCTCCGCGAGCTCGCGGAAAAACTCCGTCAGGCGGTCGATCCCGATGTCCTCGCCCTTCCCCTCCTGGCTCCACGGCCAGTTCTGGCAATAGAGGCAGCCGAGCGTGCAGTGCGAGAAGAACACCGTGCCGGCGCCGCGCGTCCCCGTGATCGGGGGTTCTTCCCCGAAATGCGGCCCGTACCGGTAGACACGCGGCAGGGCGCCCGCCCGGCACCAGCCTCTCGCGCCGCCCGCCCTGTCCGCGCCGCACCGGCGCGGGCAGAGTGCGCAATGACGCAACGTTTCCTGGTCTTCGGAAGTTTCCATCAGTCCTGCTTCAATGACGCGCCGGTGCTGGCGTTGCCCACGAGTGTCGAATACCGCGAAAGCC
>JAGAEL010000014.1 GCA_017613085.1 Kiritimatiellia bacterium
TATAGTCATCCTATGTTGAAATGTCCGAAAACCCTTTCATTCCGAACAAGGAGAACCTGACATGATGAACCGTTCCTTTGTCTTGCTGGCCCTGTCGGCCGCGCTGTCCGCCCTGCCCGCGCTCGGCCAGATGCGCAGTTTTTCCCAAGCGCCCGTCGGCGGCGGAACGGCCGCCCCCGCGCAGGAGGTGGTCCTCCGGGTCAAGGACGTGAAAGTGGACACGCGCGTGCAGTCGCCGATGTACCAGAACTCGTCGGAACGCGGCCAGAGCACGCAGAAACACTGGCTGCGGGTGATCCAGGAATACGAAACGCAGAACGAGTGGATCGACGAGCTGGAGTTCACCTACTACGTCCTGGTCCGCGACGCGAAGGGGAAGGACCGCGCGTTCCGCAAGACGGTTTCCTACGTGGACATCAAGAAAGGGCGCCACATCGCCGATGCCTTCATCCGGCCGAACACCTTCGAGCGGATGAACGCTTCCGTGGTGCACGCGGCGGTGGTCATCAAGTCGAAGGGCATCGCGGGCATGAAAGTGGTGGCTTCCTCCAGCACGCTCAACCAGGCGAACTGGTGGGAACAGATTGCCTCGGAAGAGGGGACGCTGCTGGACCGGGACGAGACCCCGTTCGCGAACGTCGCGTACGACAACTACGAACTGATCAAGCGGCCGGCGCCGCAGGCGCGCTAGGCGGAACGAACGGCAAGGAGAGGCAAGCATGGCGAAAAAGCCCATTCTGACCCTTGACATCGGGTCCCACGCGCTGAAACTGGCGGAATTCATGGATGTCAAAGGCGGGCTGGAAATGACCCGCTACGCGGTGACGGACCTGGGGCTTCCCCCCGAAAGCGACGCCGACCGCTCCCAGAACACCATCACGGCGATCCACGAGCTGCTGCGCGAGTCCGGCGCGAAGCCCGGTCCGGTGCAGATCAGCATCGCGGGCAATTCGGTGTTCTCCCGGTTCGTGAAGCTGCCGCCGGTGGAACCGGAGAAGGTCTACCAGATTATCCAGTACGAAGCGCAGCAGAACGTGCCGTTCCCGATCGACGAAGTGGTGTGGGACTACCAGCTGATCACGGGCGCGGACGGCGACGTGGACGTGATGATTGCCGCCATCAAGAACGACGTGATCGAGAACATCGTCGACTGCGTGAAGTTCGCGGGGCTGGAACCGGAGCGGATCGACATGGCGCCGATGGCGCTCTACAACGCCGTCCGCTACAACTACGCCGACCTTCCGGAATGCGCGCTGGTGGTGGACATCGGCGCGCGCTCGACGGACCTGGTCTTCATCGAAGCGGGCCGCGTCTTCTCCCGCTCGGTGCCGGTGGCGGGGAACAACATCACCCAGAACATCATGAACGAGTTCGGGATTTCCTTCGACGCGGCGGAGGAAATGAAGAAGGCGCACGCCTACGTGGCCTTCGGCGGCGCCTACGAGGAACCGAAGAGCGAAACCGTCGCCAAGGTGTCCAAGTGCGTCCGCAGCATGATGACGCGCCTGCACCAGGAACTGAACCGCTCCATCAACTTCTACCGCTCGCAGCAGGGCGGGAAGCAGCCGAGTCTCCTGCTCCTGACCGGCGGCAGCTCCATCATCCCCTACACGGACACGTTCCTGCGCGAGAAACTGCGCGTGGAAACGGACTACTTCAACCCGTTCAACAACGTCGCCGTGGCGGAAAGCATCCCGACGGACGACATCGGCAACCACGCCTGCGAAATGGGCGCGACGATCGGCCTGGCGCTGCGTTCCCTGCACACCTGCCCGATCGAAATCAACCTCCTTCCGAGCAAGACGGAGGAGGAAAAGGCGTTCAACGCGAAGAAGCCGTTCTTCGCGGCGGCGGCGGCCGTGGCGCTGCTGGCGGTGGGCGTGTGGATCGCGTTCTACTCGCACATGGCGTCCGTCGTTTCCGACCAGGGGACGAAATGCAAGAACCGCGTCTCCCAGCTGTCCGGCATCGAAAAGACGCTGGTGGCGGAAGAGGCGACCTCCGGCGAAGTCGAAAAGAAAATCGGGCGCCTGCTGGACGTGTCCGGGCGCCGCGGCGTCTGGAAAGCCATCTACGGCGAGATTGCCTCGGTGGTGCCGGACGGCATGTGGCTGGTCCGGGTGCGTCCCGTGGTCTCCGCCCCCGCCGCCCGTGCGGAAGACGGGGAAGGGGAGGCTCCCGCCGGCGAAGCGGTGCTTTCGGCCGTCGAAATCGAAGGCGCCGGCTATCTGGACAAGAACCCGAAGAGCGAAAACATCGACAAGTTCCGCGATGCGCTGCGGGGCCTGCCGATGTTCTCGGCGGAGAAGACGGAAACCACGTGGCAGCCGCCGGCGCGGTCCGATTCGAGCCTGCTGGAATTCCGCATCATGGCCGTTTTGAAGGAGCCGAAAGCACTATGATCCGAAAACACTTGTCCCTTGTAATCGGCGGGGTGGTCTTCCTGGTGCTGGCCGCCGTTCTGGGCTGGCTCCTGTTCGCCAACCTGCAGAAGTACGGCGAAGCGGCGGGCGAGCGGGACACCGCCAGCCAGAAGCTGCGCCGCCTCGTGAAACGCGAGCCGTTCCCCTCCCGCGAGAACGTGGAAGCGGTGCGGCAGCAGATGGAGTCGTTCACCGCCTACCTCGGCACGCTTTCCGAAAAGATGCGCGAAGGCCAGATGCCGGAAGAGCAGGCGGACTATTCCCAGTTCGCCGGTCTCTACGAGGACATGCTTTCCCGCATGGACCGCGAAGCGCGCGCGAAGAACGTCTCCGTTCCGCCGAATTTCGCGTTCGGCTTCCAGTACTACGCCGCAGGCAACCTGCCGATGGCGGACGAAACCCCGCACCTGGTGCTCCAGTTGCGCACGGTCGAACAGCTCTGCTCCATCCTGTTCGAATCGGGCATTTCGACCCTCCTGTCGGTCGAGCGCCCCGTCTTCGAGGAAGCGGCGCTGAACGAGGCCCGCAACGCCAACGAGGAAAACGAGGGCGGGCGCCGCCGCCGCCGCATGGAAGAGAACGCCGCCGCGGAAGCCGCCCCCACCGGCCTCTACGCGGACCCCGACGGGCTCTTCACGCGCGAACATTACGTCTTCGCGTTCCGCGCGAAGGACACCGCTCTGGCCAAGGTGCTGGACCGCCTTTCCTCCGGGCAACCCTACGCCGTTGTCACGAAGCTGGACGTTTCCAACACCGCCAAACCCCTCACCGCCAAGCCCAACGCGGAAGGCGGCGACAAGGAAGCGGGCGTCCGGACCGGAACCGCTGGCGCGGCGACAGCCGCGCGCGGTTCCTCCGACGGAACGGAAGCGGAA
>JAGAEL010000143.1 GCA_017613085.1 Kiritimatiellia bacterium
CTGTAGCATATTGCTGTTTCATCCACAAGGGGGTATTTTAACTTTCCGACAAATGGGGCGAATCCGCGAATCGTGCAAACACGTAACCACGGAAAACAGGCGAAACGGGGGGAGGGAGGGCGCGTGTCCCCACGCGCCGCACGACAGGCGACACCCGACATCCGACAGCCGCCCCCCGGTCGGGACGGGGGGCGGCCCTCCCGCTCTCCGCGCCGCCTCGTAAAGGAGACAAACGGGACAATCTTTGTGTTGTCCTTGTTGTCGTTTTGACGTTTGTCCCGCCCCGAACGAGGGCGGGGCAGAGCCTCTTCAAACAGTTTTTCATTCGGCTTGACTTTTCCCCGCGAATCCACGAAAATAGGGTCGTTTTCTGACAAAACCCGGCGGACGTTTGTGTGTCCTTCCGGGGTAAGGAGGTTTGTTTTGAGCGATCTTGAGACCATGCGCCACAGCGCGGCCCATGTCATGGCCGCCGCCGTGTGCCGTTTATACAAGGATGTGAAGATTGACATCGGCCCCGCCACGGCGGATGGC
This sequence comes from Kiritimatiellia bacterium, assembly GCA_017613085.1. Taxonomy (GTDB): domain Bacteria; phylum Verrucomicrobiota; class Kiritimatiellia; order RFP12; family UBA1067; genus RGIG8368. Next base: position 535 of record JAGAEL010000143.1, read on the forward strand.
TTCTATTACGATTTCGACCTGGAGCACCGCTTCACGCCGGATGATTTCGCCGTCATCGAGGCGGAGATGCGCAAGATTATCGCCGAGGATCTGCCGTTCGTGCGCAAAGAGGTGTCGCGCGAAGAGGCGAAGGAAATTTTCAAGGACCAGCCCTTCAAGCTGGAACGCCTTGCGGACATCCCGGAGGGCGCGACCGTCTCCATCTATGAAACGGGCGACTACGTGGATCTCTGCCGGGGGCCGCACGTCGAGAGTTCCGGCAAGATCGGCGCCGTCAAGATCCTTTCCACGGCGGGGTCGTACTATCGCGGCGACGAGAACAATCAGATGCTGCAGCGCCTGTACGGCATGGCCGAGGCGACGCAGAAGGACATCGACGACAAGCTCGCGATGCTGGAGGAGGCGAAGAAGCGCGACCACCGGCGTCTGGGCAAGGAGCTGGACCTCTACAGCGTCAGCGACGCGGTCGGGCCGGGGCTCGCCCTGTGGCACCCGAAGGGCGCGCGCATCCGCATCGCGATCGAGGACTACTGGCGCAAGGAGCATTTCAAGGCCGGGTACAAGATGGTCTTCACCCCGCACATCGGGCGCAGCTACCTGTGGGAGACGAGCGGGCACCTGGGATTCTACAAGGAGAGCATGTTCCCGCAGATGTCGGTGGCGGAAGGCGAAGGCGACTCGCGCGTCGTCGAGCCGTACTACGTCAAGCCGATGAACTGCCCGTTCCACATCGAGATCTACCGCACGCGCCGGTACAGCTACCGCGACCTCCCGTTGCGTTTCGCGGAGCTCGGGACGGTGTACCGCTACGAGAAGGAGGGCGTCCGCCACGGGCTTCTCCGCGTGCGCGGTTTCACGCAGGACGACGCGCACATCTTCTGCACCCCGGAGCAGATCGTGGAGGAGATCAAGTTCACGGTCAACTTCGCGCTCCGTATCCTGCACCGTTTCGGGTTCACCGACATCACGGCGTACCTCAGTACGCGGCCGGAACACTCGGTCGGGCCGCAGGAGCGCTGGGAACAGGCGACGGAATCCCTCCGCGCCGCGCTGGACGCCGAAGGCATCCACTACGAAGTGGACGAGGGCGGCGGCGCGTTCTACGGGCCGAAGATCGACTTGAAGATCAAGGACGCGCTCGGGCGCCCCTGGCAGCTCGGCACCGTGCAGTTCGACTTCAACCTGCCGGAACGGTTCAAGCTGACCTACATCGGGGAGGACGGCAAGGAACACCAGCCCTACATGGTCCACCGCGCCCTGCTCGGCAGCCTGGAGCGTTTCTTCGGCATCCTGATCGAGCATTACGGAGGGGCGTTCCCGACGTGGCTCGCGCCGGAACAGGTCCGCATCCTCCCCATCACGTCCGGGCAGATGGACGCCGCCGTGAAACTGCGCGACGAACTGCTGGACGAGAACGTCCGCGTCGAAATCGACACCGAGAACGACAAGCTCGGCGCGAAGATCCGCCGCGCCCAGCTGGAGAAGGTGCCGTTCATGCTGATTCTCGGCAAGCGCGACGTCGAAGCCGGGGTCATCTCCGTCCGCAACCGCGAGGAGGGCGACCTCGGCGCGATGCCCTACGGAGACTTCCTGGCGAAGTTCAAGGAGTCGTTAAAGGCTTAAAGGCCCGGCCGTGTGGCCGGTCGCCTGATTGAGAAAACCAACGGGAAAACAATTCCACACAGTGGCCGCAAGAGCGGTCGAACAATGGAGGTGAGCTATCGCTTCGTTCATTCGAGTCAACTTCAAAATCCGCGTACCGGAAGTCCGCGTCCTCAGCCAGACAGGCGAAATGCTGGGCGTCATGCCTACACGCGACGCCCAGCGCCTGGCGGACAACCAGGACCTCGACCTTGTCGAGGTCTCCCCGAACGCAAAACCGCCGGTCTGCAAGATCATGGACTACGGCAAGTACCGCTACGAAGAGAGCATCAAGCGCAAAGAGCAGCGGAAAAGCCAGAAGGTCACGATGGTCAAGGAGATCAAATTCCACCCCGGCGTGGATACGAACGACCTCGGACACAAGCTGCGCCAGATGACGGAGTTCTTCAAGGCGGGACACAAGGTCAAAGTCACCCTGCAGTACCGGGGGCGCGAAAACGCCCACAAGGATCTCGGCATGGAGGTGATCAAGAAAGTGATCGAAGCAACGGCGGAGTACGCGACGCTCGAACAGCAGCCGAAGTTCTTCGGCCGCACGCTGAGCTGCCTGCTCGCCCCGCGCCCGCAACAGCAGCAGAAGCAGAAGCCGACCCCGCCCCCCGCCCCTGACAAGGAGAAAGAGAAGGCAGAGGAGTAGCCCGCCCCGACAGAAGGGATAAAATCGATGAAGTCGGCGCGAGTCGGGCTTCATCGATTTTTATGTCCGTCAGAAATCCTGACGAAAGGAACGCAACCATGACAAAACCGACCAACGAACAGATTTTTCTCGCCGCGAACACAATCCGGGGATTGGCGATCGACGCCATTCAGGCGGCGAATTCCGGCCATCCCGGCGCACCGATGGGGTTGGCGGACATCGCCGCCGTCCTCTGGCTGAAATACCTCAAGATCGACCCCACGGACGCGGCGTGGGAAGACCGCGACCGCTTCGTCCTGAGCGGCGGGCACGGGTCCATGCTCCTGTACGCCCTGCTCCACCTGGCGGGATACCCGGTCTCGCTCGACGACCTGAAGCAGTTCCGCCAGCTCGACAGCCTGACCCCCGGCCACCCGGAACGCGGCCACACGCCGGGCGTGGAGATCACGACGGGGCCGCTGGGACAGGGGCTCGCCTCCGCCGTCGGCATGGCCGTCGCCGAACGGATGGCCGCCGCGCGTTTCAACGTCGAAGGCCAGCCGGACGTCGTCGACCACCGCACCTGGGTCTTCTGCGGCGACGGCGACCTGGAGGAGGGCGTCAGCCACGAAGCCTGTTCCCTCGCCGGGCACCTGCAGCTCGACAAGCTCGTGGTGTTCTACGACAACAACCACATCACCATCGAGGGTGGGACCGACCTTTCCGTCAGCGATGACGTCAAACTCCGTTTCAAGGCCTACAACTGGCACGTGCTGGAGATCGACGGCCACGATCCGGACCAGATCGACAAGGCGATCCGCAAGGCGATGAAGCTCACGGGGCATCCCGTGTTGATCGTCTGCAACACGCACATCGGTCAAGGCTCGCCCAACAAGCACGACACCGCCGAAGCGCACGGTGCCCCGCTTGGTGCGGAGGAGGTCGCCCTCACCAAACAGGCGCTCGGCCTGCCGGCCGACCAGCCGTTCTACGTGCCGGAGGAGGTTTACGCACTCTTTGCCGAGCGGAAGTCGAAAGGCCGCTCCTCCCACAACAAATGGAAGCGCGCGTTCCGGGACTGGCAAAAGGCCGCGCCGGAGAAGGCGGAACTCTGGAAGCAGTGCTACGAGGACGTCATTCCCGAAACGATTTACGACGCCCTTCCCACATTCGACCCGGACAAACCGGTCGCCACGCGCAACGCCTCCGGCTCCGTCCTGAACGCGCTGGCGAAAGTCCTGCCGCAACTCGTCGGCGGTTCCGCCGACCTCGCCCCTTCCAACAAGACCTACCTGAAGGAGATGGGCGACATCGCGGCGGGCGCGTTCGGCGGAAGGAACTTCCACTTCGGCATCCGCGAACTGGCGATGTCCTGCATGATGAACGGCATCGCCGCGCACGGCGGGTTCCGCGTCTTCGGCGGCACGTTCTTCGTGTTCAGCGACTACTGCCGTCCCGCGATGCGCCTCGCCTGCCAGATGCGGCTTCCCGTCATCTACGTCTTCTCGCACGACAGTTTCTATGTCGGGGAAGACGGGCCGACGCACGAACCCGTCGAACAGCTTGCCGCGCTCCGCAGTATGCCCGGACTGACGGTGATCCGTCCCGCCGACCCGACGGAGACTGCGGCCGCCTGGGTCGCCGCCCTCAAGAACAAGAAGGGGCCGACGGCGCTCCTGCTCACGCGCCAGAACATGAAGGTGATCGAGCGGGCGCACACGCCGTCCGCCTCGAACCTTGAAAAGGGCGCGTACATACTCTGGCAGTCGAACGACGTGGCGAACACGCCGGACCTCTTGATGATCGCGACCGGATCCGAGGTGGAACTCGCGCTCGAAGCCGCGAAGAGGATCACCGACAAGATCGTCCGCGTCATCTCCATGCCGAGCTGGGAACTTTTCGCCAAACAGAACCAGGGATACCGCGACCGCGTCATCGACGTGAACTGCACACGCCGCCTGGTCATCGAGGCGGGGACTTCCTTCGGCTGGGAGAGGTTCCTTGTCGGATGCCGCGCCGCCGCGACCATCACGCTCGACACCTACGGCGCTTCCGGCCCCTACAAGAAACTCGCCGAGAAGTTCGGATTCACGGTTGAGAACGTGGTCGCGAAAGCCCGTGAACTCTTTAAGCGTTAACGTATCATAAACCCCGCCCCCAAAAAGGCGGGGTTCTTTTTCGGAGGCGGAGATGGCAGAGAACGTCTGGTATTACGCGACGAACAACGTGCAGCACGGGCCGTTCACGTTCGAGGAAATGAAAACCTTCGCGCGGGAGGGCCGTTTTTCCCGGACGGACCTCGTCTGGGAACCGGGCTTCGGGAACCGCTGGCTGAACGCGGGGACCGTGGCCGATTTATTCCCCCCGCCGGCGGGGGACGCGGTTGAACAGCCGCCTCCCCTGTCCTTCCCCGAAACGGCGCAAGCCCCCGACGCGGAACCCGCCGCGCATCCCCGCGCACCGCTGAACGGCGTGAGAGGGGAAACGCCCTCCGTCTTCCGGGCGGCGGCACTGGCTTTCCGCCGGATGCGGGACGTCCTGTTCAGCACCTGCTGTTTCCCCCGCTGGCTTGGAATCGCTTTCTGTTCCTGGCTCTGCAACGACTTCTATTTGCGGCTGCCAAATTCCCTCACACCGAAAACGGGGACGGGCGGGATCCATTCCGGCACGGCGCAGTCGCCCGATGCCGTGTTTAAGGAACTCGGCAACCTTTTCGGCACCGCGTACGACACATTCGTGCAGTCCCTCCACACACGGGTGGGCATCTGCATCGTTTCGCTCATTGTCTGCGTGATCCTGCTTTTCAAGCTGCTTTCCTTCTTTCTCCAAAGCAGGGGGAACTTCATGTTCCTCCACCGCTGGTATCACCCGGACGAAAAGATCCGGACGGTCTGGCGGAATTCCCGTTATGCGGCCAACCGCCTCTTCCGCTGGGAAGTCGGGTTTTTCTTCTGCTTTTTAATCGCCATGGGTCTTACCCTCGCATTCGGACACCAGGCTGTTCTCCGCCCCTATCTGGCGAACGGGAAGGCGTGGGACGCGAGGTTCCTTGTCCCGCTCATCTACTTCGTGTGCCTCGCCCTCGGCGTATTGTTTACCTATACTTCCGCACGGAGCATCGTCCGGGAGTTCATCGTCCCCGTCATGTATTGGCAGGGTTGTACGGTGGGGGCGGCATGGCTCTCCTTCTTCTCCCTCTGTTGGCAGCGCCCCTTCCGTCTTCTCGGATTTTACCTGTTGATGTACGCGCTCTTCTTGGCTTGGCTTCTCGTCTACCTGCTCGCCGTCATCGGTTCCTTGTTCATCGGCGGTATCCTGCTGGCTTTGCCATATGTCGGCGCGGTCATCCTCCTTCCCGCCTCGTTCTTCTTCCGGGGCTATTCCCTCGCCTTCATCCACCAGTGGCGGAAAGACCTCGTCCCGCTTGAGTAGGAGGCCGCGATGCGCTTTGTTTCCGTCGCCCAGATGCAGGCGGCCGACCGGGCCGCCCAGGAACGCCCGCAGACGGCGGGTCTCGCTCTTATGCTTCGCGCCGGAACGGAACTGGCGCGTCACGCCGCAACCATCGCCCGCCTGAAAAATACCCGCCGCATCCTCCTTCTGGCCGGGCACGGGAACAACGGCGGCGACACATTCATCGCGGCGGAAGCCCTGCTCCGCGCCGGATTCGCCCCGGAGGTCTGGATGACCACGCCGCCCGACACGTTGAAGGGCGACGCACGCGCGGCGTTCGCGCGGATGGACGCGGCAGCCGTCCCCTTCTGCGTCCTCCCCGAACCGGGCGACTGGGAGTCGCCGGACCGGCGGACGGGGGCGTTGTCGCTCGACGCCGTCCTGGTGGACGCGCTGCTCGGCACCGGTTGCAAAGGCGCCCCGCACGGAACCATTGCCGCCGCGATCCGCTGGATCAACGCGCAGCGCGACCGTGCGTTCGTCCTCGCGGCGGACATTCCGTCGGGCATCAACGGCGACACGGGAACGGGCGAGGGCGCGTTCGTCCGGGCCGACCTCACGGTCACGTTCGCCCGACCGAAAACCGGCTTCTCCAACCCGGCAAATGCGGAAGCTTTCGGCGAGGTGGCCGTCGCCGACATCGGGATGCCGGACGAGATCGCCGATGCCGCGACCACGCCCGGCTTCAACGGAATCGGCGGTTTCATCGCCGAGCCGGAACTCCGGCGGCGGATTCCCGTCCGACCGTGGAACGCGAACAAGGGGACGTTCGGGAAACTCTGCATCTGCGGGGGATGCGAACGTTACCCGCACGCGCCGATCCTCGCCGCGCTCGGCGCCACGCAAAGCGGGGTCGGGCTTTTGACGCTCGCCGTGCCTGAGGAAAGCCGGGCTGCCGCAGCCTGCCACGTCCCGGAGGCCGTCGTGAGATCCGAGTTGCAGGCGGAAGATTTGCACACGTTCGACGCGGTGGTGTACGGACCGGGACTCGCCGTCTGCCCCGACAGGCGTTTCGACATCGCCGCCAAGCGGCTGGTCGTCGACGCGGAGGGCTTGAACCGATTGGCGAAGACGCCGGGATTCACGTTCCCCGACGGGAACGCCATCCTCACGCCGCATCCCGGAGAGGCGGCGCGTCTGCTGGGCTGCACGGTCGAAGAAATCCAGGCGGACCGCGCGGGAGCCGTCCGCAAACTCGCCGACCGTTACAATGCCGTCGTCGCTTTGAAGGGCGCGGGGACACTCGTCTGCCGGCCGGGGGACGAACCCCGGCTCAATTTGACGGGCAATCCGGGCATGGCGACCGGCGGGACGGGCGATGTGCTGGCGGGGCTTGCGGGGGGACTTTTCGCGCAAGGGATGGACGCCTTCGACGCCGCCTGTCTCGCCGTCTGGGCGCACGGACGCGCGGGCGATGTGGTCGCCTGGCGGGACGGCCCGCGCGCGGTCACGCCGCGTTCCCTCGCAGCCGCCCTACCCTGCGCCCTGCGCGATTAGGCGTCGATGAAAAGGTCGGAAGAGGCGAAGAACGGATCCGTCGTGCAACGGATCCCAATCCGCCGCAGTCCGGCCGCGTCGCCCGGCGTCGGCATGTGCGTCATGTGCATCTCGCAGTCGCGCAGCTCGATCATCTTCTCCATCGCGACCTGAACCGACGGGTTACCGGGCGAACCGATGGCGAGGGCGATCATCGCCTCGTCCAGATTCAGGCTGCTGTACTTGCTCTTCAGGATTTCGTGCTTCATGTGGATGATGGACTGCACGATTTCCGGGGCGAGCAGATGGAGGGAGTCGGGAATCCCGGCGAGCGCCTTGACCGCGTTCAGCACGACCGCCGCCGCGGCATGGACGTCATCCGAATTCTTGCCCGTCACGACGCGCCCGTCGCGCAGCTGGAGCGCCGCGCCGACGAAAATACCGTTATGGCCTTTCCCCTGCTTCTTGCAGAGAAGGCTCGCCTCGCGCGCGGGCTTGACGACGGGGCGGTCTTCCGGATGGAGCCCCAGCTTCTGCATCAATTCGTCGGCGCGGTCGAGCGTCGATTGCTCGCCCTGCCCCGCCGTGTACTCGCAGAGGTGGCGGAAATAACGCCGGATAACCTCCTGGCAGGAAGCCTCGCAGACAACCTCGTCATCGATGATCCCGCACTTGATCTTGTTCACGCCCATGTCCGTGGGCGACTTGTACGGGCAGGCGTCGTTCGTCATCTTCTCCCAGATGGCGCGGAGCAACGGGAAGGCGGCGACGTCGCGGTTGTAGTTGATCGTCTCGATCCCGTAGGTTTCGAGGTGGTAGGGATCGACCATGTTGTAGTCTTTCAAATCGGCCGTGGCCGCCTCGTAGGCGATGTTGACGGGATGCTCGAGCGGCAGGTCCCAGACGGGGAACGTCTCGAACTTCGCGTACCCCGCCATGCGCCCCTGCTTGTGCTCATGGTAGAGCTGGGTCAGGCAGGTGGCGAGTTTGCCGCTCCCCGGACCGGGCGCGGTCACGACAACGATGGGGCGCTCCGTCTGGACGAATTCGTTCGCGCCGTACCCTTTTTCGCTGACGATCGTATCGACATCCGCCGGGTATCCCTGCGTGGCATAGTGGTAGTAGACCTTGATGCCGCGATGTTCCAGCCGCGCCCGGAACTGCTGAGCCGGTTTCTGTCCGTTGTAGCGGGTGATGACCACCGCGCGCACGAACAGGCCGAGGCCGCGCAGCCCGTCGATTAGGCGCAGCGTGTCGCTCTCGTACGAAATCCCGAAATCGGCGCGCATTTTCTTGCGCTCGATATCGCCCGCGTAGATGCAGAGCAGGATCTCCGCCTTGTCTTTGAGCTGTTGAAGAAGCCGCAATTTCACGTTCGGGTCGTACCCGGGGAGAATCCGGGCGGCGTGCAGGTCCTGCATCAGTTTACCGCCGAATTCCAGATAAAGCTTGTTCCCGTTCTTCTCCGCACGACGGAGGATTTCCGCCGTCTGCTCCGCCAAATACTTCTCGTTGTCAAAGCCGATTCGCTGCATGGTCGCGCCCTTTCCTGTTTTGCCTAAGAACGGGATTGTATTTTCTCCCATTCCCCGCCCAAAGTCAATGCTATTTCTTGGGGTTGACTTTCGGCGGGGGACGTGTCAAAATGGTGCTTTCGATTACGTTAGGGAGAATCCTCATGCACAAAACGTCTTGTTCGCGCCGGTCCCTGCTGAAGGGAATGGCTTCTTTGCCCGTCCTCACCATCCTTCCCGCCGGACTCGTCCGCGCAAAGGGAATCGCGCCCGTCAAGCGCCCGCCGCCTTCGGGACGCATCCATGTCGGGTTCATCGGCTACGGCACGATGGCCCACGACAACATCGGCAATTTCCTCAACAACGACCACGTCCAGGTTACGGCGGTGAGCGATCCCAACCGTGGCACGGAGAAACTGTACGGCTACAAGGCCCAGCGGGGCGGCGGGCTGGCCCCCTGCAAGGCGCGCGTCGATAAGTTCTACGCCGACAAGACCAAGAATCCCGGCTACAACGCCTGCCGGACGTTCACCGACTTCCGCGAACTGCTGGACAGCGACGTCGACGCCGTCGTCATCAGCACCCCCGACCACTGGCACGCGCTCAACGCCATCTACGCCGCGCGCAAAGGCAAGCACGTCTATTGCCAGAAACCCATGTCCCTCACCATCGGGCAGGGCAAGGCGATGGTCAAGGCCGTCGCGGAGACGGGCATCACCTTCCAGGTCGGGTCGCAGCAGCGTTCCTCGAACGAGTTCCGCCGTGCGTGCGAGTTCGTCCGCAACGGCTACCTCGGGAAAATCCAGCGCATTGAAATCGGCCTGCCCGGCGGGAAATTCCACTCGTTCGGCAAGAAGGGCGAATGGGCGGCGAAGAGCACTGCGAAAGTCCCGGACTATTTCGGGAAGGACGGATGGGAGATGTGGCAGGGCCCTGCCGCCCGCCGCGAGTTCGTCCCGGCGATCCACGCCCCCATGTCCTGGCGTTTCAACCTCGCCTACGGCGGCGGCATGATCACCGACTGGGGCGCACACCACCTCGACATCCTTCAGTGGGCCGTCGGCAAGGACAAGGGCGGCCCGGTCGCCGTTGAAAACATCGTCGGCGATATGGATCTCTCCGATCCCGTCTGGAACGTCGCGGGCGAATATTCCTTCGAAGTGGTGTACGAAGACGGCACCCGCGCCTTCGTCTCCAACCGTTTCAAGAACGGGCTCCGTTTCATCGGGGAGAACGGGCGCGAGATTTTCGTCTGCCGTGGCAAGATGACGACCATTCCGCCGGAACTCTACCGCACGCGGTTGACCGACAAGGACGTGCGCCTCTACGTCAGCGGCCAGCACGAGAAGAACTTCATCTCGTGCATCTACAGCGGCCAGGAGACGATCACCCCCTGCGAGGTCGGACACCGTTCGATCACCATCGCGCACATCGCGAACATCGGACTGCGCACCGGGCAGAAGAACCTCCGCTGGGATCCCGTCCGCCAGGAATTCCCCGGCAACGCGGCCGCGAACGCCCTGATCGAACAGCCGCTTTCCAACGGCTGGGTGCTGGACCCCGCCGCCGTCTAACCCGGCAGACACCTATACTCCGGACAACCCGATGCCTTCGCATCGGGTTGTCTTTTTTTGATGGCATCGAATCATCTTGCAATAGGCTTCTCTTTTTGCTACCCTCTATGCGTTGCGTCTTTGCAGTAGACGCAGCCTGATCTTTTCCATATACGGGGACGAACACCCCCGTCGATTGATATCGCGGAATATGGAGAAAGAGGTACGTTTGTTGCACCAGAAACAGGAAAAGAGGCTCACGTGAATTACGAGGATCTGAACAACTTGGATTTGTGCCGGTATCTAAAGGAAGAAGATACGGGCGCTTGGTCCTACGTGCTGGAGAAGATTATTGCCCAAGAGAAGAAAAGCCTTTCCAACAGCAGAAAGCGCTTCGACTGTGGAATTCGAATTGAAGACTTACTCGGAGAATTGTACGAAGATATGGTCTCCCGAAAAAAACTCGATCACTACAAAGGAACGGGAAGCCTTATCGGTTGGATGCGCGTCTACCTGCGTGGATATCTGAACCGTTGTAACCCAAATACGGGGACTTTTGAACCCCTCGATACGGGTTGGACAGACGCAGAAGGAAACGAATCCCCGACGTTGGAGGAAAAAATCTCATTTGAGGAGTCAGAAAAGCGTCGCCTCGACCCCTAGTACAATGTACAACCTAAAGTTTCGGATATAGTCGCTTGAGTTTCGTCCTTGCATCTGACGTTGTAAACTGCCAGTCCACCCTTGTCTGGGCATGATCCCTGTCGGAGTTCCAC
>JAGAEL010000144.1 GCA_017613085.1 Kiritimatiellia bacterium
ACGACCGGACGATGCGCGGCGACGACCTGGTGCTGTTCCTGAACCGAAACGACACGGACGAGGGGGAACGAGATGAGTTCTAACGTCAACCGAAAGGCGCAGGGGCGCAGCGGTTTCTCCCTGCTGGAGCTGGTCGTGGTTCTCGCCGTCCTCTCCGTGTTGACGCACCTCGCCGTCCGCGAACTCGGCGCGATGCGCGAAGGCAAACTCGTCCAGGCGGCCGACCGCCAGCTTGACGCCATCCGCGAGGCTTCCGCCGCCTTCCTCTCCGATGTCGGCCGGCTTCCCCGTCTAACCGCCGAGACGAACCGGGCAGGGGAGGTCGCCTACACGCTTTCGGAACTGTGGAAAAAGCCCGCGTCCCTGGACTACCGTAAGCTCGTCGAACGGGACGGTGCGACAGTCGCCGTCGGTTGGAACGGCCCCTATCTCCGTCTCCCGTTCGGGTGCGACCGGTTGCGCGATCCCTGGGGGAATCCGATGGAGCGCGAGGACGCGGCGGGGCTTCCCCGCCTTTTCGCGGCGTCGGATTCGACGGTGACGAATGTTTGCCATTACGGGCCGAAAGGGCAGCTTGACGGGCGGCGCGCCGTCTCGCTCCTTCCCGGTGCGGGGCTTTCCTGCCGGTTGGCGCTCGCCGTGGATGCGGGCGACTACGACGGCGAATTGGTCTGCCGCTGGCTGGGGCCGTTTGAAAACACCGTGACCGGCGGGACGGCGACCGTCCTTTCCGGCGGACAGGTGACGTTTGAAGGATTGACGCCCGGCACGAAGACGATAGTCGTGACCAAACCCGCGCCGGCGGCCGGCGGTTCCGCCCGGCGGATTGTCCGGTTGGTGGAGGTCGCGCCCGGAGCGAGTCAAATACAGGTGAAGATTCCGTGATGAACCCGAAACGACAGGAGAAGATTTTCGCCGATAAATCCGCCTTCCGTCAGGAGGTGCGGATGCCGGCGGTGCAGACGGAGGGGCTGAGCGACGACGAACTGGCCGTCGCGCTTGCCTACGAGGTCGAACCGTTCTCCCGCATCCCCGCTGCGGAGGCGGAGACGGCGTGGCGTCCGGTGGCGGGCGACGACCCTGCGTTCCGTGTCTTCGATGTCGCGGTGGTGCGCCGTGCCGGAAACGGCAGGGGGGCGGAACGGACTGCCCGCCTCCTTCTACCCCTCGCCTGTGCCGGTGTTCTGGCGGTGTTGCTGGGCGCCGCAGACTTTGCCTATCTCGCCACCCGTCTCGGAAAACTGGAGAAGACGGTTGCCGTCCGCAAACCGTTGCAGGCGCAGCTCGACCGGCTCAAGAGCCAAACCGACGCGGACCGGCGCGCGGCACAGGCCGAACGCGACCGCCGGGAGGCGGCAGTCCAGGCGCAGGAACAATTCGCCCGGATTCGCGCCGCCTATCCCGCCTTGCTGAAAGCGCTTTCCGAATCCTTTTCCGGGCGCGCGGTCGTGCAGTCGATCCGCAAGGGCGGAAGCGCGTTCGCCGTGTCGATCCGGGCGACGGCGGCCGACGCCCGTACCGCGACGGATGTGATGGTCGCGTTTACCCGTGCGCTTGCGGAGCAGGGCTGGACGCTCCGTCCGGGCGCGATCGAAACGGGCGATGGTTCGACCGCCGTGTTCTCCTGTGAAGCGAGATTTGCCCCATGACGGAAATCCGTACCCAAGACAAACTCTTCCTTGCGGTCGTGGCGCCCGCCGTTCTCATCGCCCTCTACGTCTGGGGATGGCGCAACGCCGCCGTCAAACGGTTGCGCGCGCTGGAAGCGCAGGATCTCGCCCTTGTGACGCAGGAAGCCTTCCCGCAGGAGAAGCGGACGCTGGAACAGAAGGCCGATGCCGCCAAAAAGGAGCTGGAGGCGGCGAAGGCCGCGCCTATGCCCGCGACGCGCGTGAAGGGGGATCCCGCGACAACTCCGGCGGAGCGCGAACGCGCCGTCGTCGGCGTCTTCCGCGAAGCCGGACTGCGCGTGACGAAAATCGAGCCGGGAACCGCCGCCGAGAACGCCATGGGCGCCGCCGGTACTGCGTTGCAAGCGACGGGTGTGCGTCCGGAACCGAACCGGCGCGTTTACCGGCTTGACGGCGCTTATCCGTCCGTCCGCCGCGCGCTGGACACTTTCGCCGAAAACGAAATGGCGGTTGTGGTCGAACAACTTTCGATGGAAAGCAACGGAAACTGGAGTGTGTCGATTTATGAATAGCCTGTTGGAAAGCCTTTTTTCCGTTTGTGAAGAGAACCATGCGAGCGACATCCATCTCGCGACGGGGCAGAAACCCCGTTTCCGCATCCGTGGCGCGTTGGTGGAGAAGGGGGACTATCGTCCGTTCGACGTCAAGGCGATCGACGCGATCACGATGGATCTCGGCCTGGTCACGCTGCCGCTCGGCTGTCCCGACGGGACGGAACGGATCCGCACGACGCTTCTGCGCGACGGTTCGATCGACGGCGCGGTTTCCTCCCTCTCCGGCGCGCGTTACCGTTTCAACCTCTTCCGCGAACGCGACCGCCACGCTGTCGCCCTGCGCCGGCTGGACGGCGAGTTCCACACTTTCCCGGAACTTGGGCTGCCGCGCCGTCTCGCCGATTTCTGCAACGAGAACGACGGGCTGGTCGTGGTCACGGGACCGACGGGTTCGGGGAAATCCACGACGCTCGCGACGATGATCGACCTGATCAACCATACCCGTCCCGGACACATCATCACCATCGAAGACCCGATCGAGTTCCTGCACACGACAGACCGGTGCCTGGTGAACCAACGGCAGGTCGGGCGCGACACCCGCAGTTTCAATGACGCGCTGGTCGATGCCCTGCGCGAAGATCCCGATGTGATTCTGGTGGGCGAGATCCGCGACATCGACACCATCCGTACCGCGTTGCGCGCGGCGGAGACGGGGCATCTGGTCTTCACCACGCTCCATGCGGGCGACTGCGCGGGGGCGGTGGAACGGTTGATTTCCGTTTTCCCGGCAGACGAACAGTCGAGTGCCCGCCACCAGCTTGCGCTGGTGTTGCGCGGCATTTTCGCCCAGCACCTCCTGCCCAATGCGGACAAGTCCGGCCGTGTCCCCGCCTACGAACTGCTAGTGAACACGGCGGCGGTCGCGAATCTGATCGCGACGGGACGAACCGCGCAGATTTATTCCCTGCTTGAGACCAACTCCGCCCTCGGTATGTGTACGCTCGAAAAATCGCTGACCGACCTTGTGTTGGGCGGGAAAATCCTGGAACAGTCGGCACTTGCATTTTCACGCAATGCCGAAGCGTTGAAACGGAGGATCGACCGTCATGCTTAGCGCGACCGAATTGCTGGCCCACGCGGAGACGCTGACGGACGGCGTCCAGCTGGTAGACCGGATTCTCCGGGCGGGACTTTTCCTGCACGCCTCCGACATCCACTTCGACCCGATGCAGGATGCCGTGCGCGTCCGTTTCCGCATCGACGGCCTGTTGGAGGACGTGTTGCGCGTCCCCGCGTCGATGGCGAACGCGCTGACCAGCCGTTTGAAAGTCCTGGCCTCGCTCGACATCGCGGAACGCCGGGCGCCGCAGGACGGCGGGTTCGTGTGGCGTCTCCCCGGCGGCGGGACGTTTGCGCAGAATCCCCTCGACGTGCGCATGGCGACGCTTCCCGTGCGCCACGGCGAACGGATCACGTTGCGTCTGCTCGAAACCGGCGGACGGAGGCTCGCGCTCGAAGACCTCGGCATGTGCCAGGCCGATCTCGCCGTCTTCGAGAAGGTCCTCCGTCATCCGCAAGGGCTGGTGCTCCTGACGGGACCGACGGGGAGCGGAAAGACGACCACGCTCTACGCGGCGATCCAGCGTCTGTTGCAGTTCGGCGCGTACAACATCCTCACCGTCGAAGACCCGGTCGAATACGAGATTCCCGGTGTGGCGCAGGCGGAGGTCGATTCCGCCGACAAGGTGAATTTTTCAAAGGCGTTGAAATCGCTCCTCCGCCACGACCCGGATGTCGTGATGATCGGCGAAATCCGCGACATGAACTCGCTCGATGCAGCCGTAAAGGCCGCGCTCACCGGGCATCTCGTGCTTTCGACCCTGCACACGAACGATGCGAAATCTTCCGTGACGCGGCTGGTGGACATGGGACTCGACCCGCACCTTGTCCCCGCGACGCTCCATCTCGCCGTCGCACAACGGCTCGTCCGCCGCCTCTGTCCCGCGTGCAAGGTACACGGCGGGGAGGGCTGGGAGCCGAAAGGGTGCCGCGAATGTGGCGGGCGCGGATACGCGGGACGGATCGGGCTGTTTGAGTTGTATTCGCCCAAGATGGGTGTGGAAACCTCCCTCGCGGACGATGCGCGGGAGAAAGTGGCAGACGGCGTCACCTCGCTTGCAGAGGTGCGCCGCGTGACGGGGATTGACGGATGACCTTCCAGGTGACAGCGAAAGATTCCGCCGGCGTCAAACGGACGTTCCGGCGCGAAGCCGCGACGGCGACCGCCCTCGCCTCGGAACTGCGTTCGGAAGGGATGCTTGTTCTGGGGATCGAAGCGTTGGAACGTCCCGCCGCACGGTCGCTTTTTTCGCTTTCGCGCCTGTTGCCGATGAGCGGGTTCGATGTGGAGATGGGGCTCCGCCAGCTCGCCTCGATGGTTCGCAGCGGCGTGACCCTTCTGCTCGGTCTCCAGACGGTTTCGGAACAGGCGGGGCGTCCCCGTGCGGCGGAGGCGTGGGAACGGGTACGTAACCGTATTTTCGCGGGCGGGACGTTCGCCGGTGCGCTGGAGGAACAGCGGAAGGTCTTCGGCGAGATCACGGTGCGCCTCGTGGACGTGGGGGAACGTTCGGGCGAACTGGAGCACGCGCTCACGCGCGCGGCCGACCAGCTGGAAACGCGGCGCAACCTCCGGACCGCCGTCGTGAACGCGGTCCTCTATCCCTGCATCACCGTGTTGATGGCGGTGGCGGTGAGTGTTTACTTGGTCGTGGGCGTGATCCCGAAGCTCGGCGAATTTTTGGAAAGCGGGGGCGCGTCCCTCCCGCCGCTGACGCAGTCGCTGCTGGATTTTTCCGCATGGGTGCGCCTGAACGGGGTGAACCTGGTTGTCGGCGCGGCGGTCGCCGTCGGCGTCTGGCTCCTGGTCCGCGCCTTCGAGAAGGGGCGGGAATGGGAAGACGTGTTGTTGCTGCGGCTTCCCGTGACCGGGAAAATCCTGCGCCTTTCCGGGACGGCGTTGCTGGCGCGGGCGTTGCAGATCCTGACGGAATCCGGCGTGACGCTGCTCGACGCCCTCCGCACGACGGCTTCGCTGTTGACGAACCGGCGTATGCGCCGCCGCGTTACCGTGGCGCACGACGCCGTGGAACGCGGCTCGTCCCTCGCGGACGCGCTCGAACCGGCGTGCGAGTTCATGCCGATGTTGCGGCGCATGGCGGCGGTCGGCGAAGTGACCGGCTCCTTGCCGGAGGCGTTCGGCGAGACGGCGCGTTTCCATGAAATGTTGTTGGGAATCGCGGTGAAGCGGTTCGGGATGTTGATCGAGCCGGTGATGATCGTCATCACCGGCGGCATCGTGGGGTTTGTCTACATCGCGTTCTTCATGGCGTTGTTCGCCATTGCGGGAACGAATTGAGCGAGGTGTGGAGATGAAACGGAAAACAATTTGCAGAAGGGTGTTTCTCGCCGTGTCCGCGTTTTGCGCGGCGGCGGTTGCCGTGTTCGCGGGGAACGACCCGACGATTCCGGCGGATGCGCTGGCGGACCGCCTGCGGGAACGAATCGCGGAGGCGGGGAACCTGAAGGTGTGGATGCTCGTCGTGGGAACGGAGGAGGAGGGTGTCGCGCTGGTCGGCTCGTCCCCGGAAACCGCGCAGAGCGTGCGCAAAGGAAGCCGGTTGAGCGAGAACGTGGACGGGATCCGCGTGGAGGCGCGGGTTCAGTCGGTCACCGTTTCCGGTGTCGCGCTGGAACCGGGAAAGGACGGGAAGCAGGTGACGCTTCCCGGACAGTACTCGCCGCTTCCCGCGCCGACGAACGCGCCTCCGGGATTCGTCCGCTACCTGGAGGCAGAGAACGTGGCGCTCGGCACACTTGCCCGTATGCTTGCCGACCGGACGGGGGTGAACATCTCCGCCTCGGACGCGGCGGCGAAAAAAAACGTCTCCATCTTCCTCCGCAACGTGACGGTCGCCGCCGCCGTCGAAGAGGTGTGCCGTACCTCCGGGCTCTGGTTCCGCAATGACACCGGAGGCGCGATCATCCGCATTATGACGATGGACGAGTATTCGGAAAATCTCGCCAGTTTCCGCGAGGAGACGATGGAGACCTTCACCCTGCTGTACCCGAACGTGACGGAGGTGGCGGGGGTTATCTACGGCCTTTATCCCGACAGGACGCTTCTGTCGCTGGGCGAACAGGAGTTCGACGAAGACGAGGAAAACAACCTTTCGCAGCGGTTCCGCCGTTTCCGCGTACTGGATGAAAACGGGGGATCGCAGTTTATGGACATGACGGCGCCGGTAGCCACCGGGACGGGGACGCGGTCGGGTTCGGGAAACTTTTCGTTCAGCCGGGGGAATGCGGTTTCGCGCCTTTCCCAGTGGGATCAACTGCGCGACCGGCGGCGGAACGGACAGAAGACCGCCGGACGCAGCACCATCTCCCAGACGGAGGCGAAGCAGATCGAAGGGGCGTTGCAGTCGGGCAACATGGAAGCCGCCGAAGCGGCGAACGTCCAGGGCAAATCCGCCGCAAACATCTTCGTCTCGATTTCCCGCAAGAACAATATGCTCCTCGTCCGCACGAGCGACACGAAGGCGATGGATGAAATCCGCAAACTCGTCAAGCGGCTCGATGTCCCGACGCCGATGGTCCTGCTCGAAGTGAAGGTGCTGGAACTCGCAGTCGATGACAACTATACGGCGACGTTTGAGTACGCCTTCAACCGCGACACGCACAGCGTCGGGAACAACGGTTCCATTTTCTCGGACATCCTGCAGTCGGGGATCTCCGCCGTTGAACCTACGTTCTCGTTCCGCGTGGTGAACGACAACATCGACGCGAAGATCCAGTTGTTGCAGAAAGACGGCAAGGTGAAGATTTTGGCGACACCGACGTTGCTGAGCGCGAACAACGAGGTTTCGCGTATTTTCAGCGGGAAGGAATATCCGCTGGTCACGGGATGGACGGCGGGCGAGGCGGTTTCTTCGCAGAGCGGCATCGTGACCGTCCCGTCAACCGTCGAAATTGAACGGAAAGACGTCGGCACGATGCTCCTTGTCACGCCGAACATCAACGCGGATAAGACGGTGACCCTGCGTCTGGTGCAGGAGAACTCCGAAGTCAGCCCGAACAAGGTGCAGATCCCCGTCAACGGGGCGACGACGGAAGCGGGGTCCGTGCGCGATGTCGAATACGTCGAATCCCGTTCGCTTACGGGAACCTTCGTCGCCAAAGACGGGATGATGGTCATGGCGGGCGGGTTGATCAAGGAAACGGAGAGTGAAGTTTTCCACCGTACGCCCGTGTTGGGGTCGATCCCGTTGCTCGGCTGGTTGTTCCGTGGCACGGAGAAGGTGAAGGCGCGCAGCGAGCTGATCGTGTTGATCACGCCGCACGTCATTTCCACGCCCTACGAAGGGGGGAAGATTTCCGAGGAACTGCTCAAGGTTTTGTCGGCGCATCCCGCGCGTGACGGAAAGGCGTCCATGGGGACGCTCCGCGACAAGCCGGAGGGTAACGTCAAGGATCACAAGGCGGAGGACGACCTCCGAAACCTGCTCAAGTAAGGAGACACGACATGAAAAAAGGATTCACATTGATTGAACTGCTGTTGGTGATCGCGATTATCGCCATCATCTCGACGCTCGCCGTCAACAAGGTGGGCGGCATCAAGGAAGCCGCCGCGAGGAAAGTCTCGCTCGCCAACCAGTCGGCCGTCGAACGGGCCGTCAGCGCCTTTCTGGTTTCGGGCGGGAAGCTGAACCGCCTCGATTCCCTCCTGTACGCGGGGGAAGGCGGTGCGCCGGTTCTCGGACGGGGCGGGGAAGGGGACTTCGATTTCAACACGGTTTCGACGGCGGACGGGCGCGAAGGACTTTATCTCGGGCCTTCGGCGGATGCCGATGCGACGGAGGCGTTGCGCGAGGAACGCAACGCCGGCCTCACCCCCGATTTGCAGAAACTGCTTTGTCTCTACACCCTGAACAAAACCCAGGCGGAGGCGTTGTCCGAACGGCTCGGCTTGAAGTACGTCATGGCGCAGACGGCGTATGCCGATCTCGCCGCGAATTCGTTCCCGGCGCTCCATTACCCGAAAGCCCGCGCGTACGGCGACGGTTCCGTCCCGAACGGGGCGGACGGCGTACATCCCAACGCCAGCGCGATCGTCGCGACCGTGGTCACGAACGGGATGGCCGTCGCCGCCGTCAACCCGATGACCGACCTTGGCCGCACGGTCTATCAGGCGTGCGGGCAGGAACTGCTCAACACGGTCAACTGGGGGGAAAACTACGACGAGACGAAAGTCCGTGCGGAAGTGGCCGCGACGGGGGGACCGCTGATCGCCTTCGGACTCGGCGACAACTGTTCCGCTGTCGGCAATGCGAACGCGGGCCTCGAATCCGCTCCGTTCGCGACCTATCCGTTGAAGAAATACTATTCGCGTTATATCCTGCTCATCCGTCTCAGGAGCGCGGGGGCGGGGTCCGTCTCGGTGACGATGCCGGAATTCGCGGGTGTCCTGGACTGCTGCGGGAACACGATCCGCGCCGCCCAGCACATCATCCAAGACCTTTGATAACGCATTACATCCTCGTCAAAACACAGGTCAAACGGGGTGATACCGTGGGTATGGAACGGTTTCCGTTGCCGACGGGTTCACTCCATGCCCTGCATGTCGCAGAGGCGGCGGTAGACGCCGTTTTTGGCGTAGAGTTCGTCGTGGGTGCCGCGTTCGATAATCGAACCTTTTTCCATGACCAGGATCAAGTCCGCGTTGCGGATCGTGCTGAGGCGGTGCGCGATGCAGAAGGTTGTCCGGTTCGCCATCAGCTTGTTGATCGCGTCCTGCACCAGGCGCTCCGTCACCGTGTCGAGGGCGCTGGTCGCCTCGTCCAGCACGAGGATCGGCGGGTTTTTCAAAATCGCGCGGGCGATCGCCACGCGCTGGCGTTCCCCGCCGGAAAGCGCAAACCCCTTCTCGCCGACAACGCGGGCGTAGCCTTCGGGATGGGAGACGATGAAGTCGTGCGCGTTGGCGAGTTTGGCGGCGGCGACAACCTGTTCAAACGTCGCTCCGTCCGTCCCGTAGGCGATGTTGTTCTCCACCGTGTCGTTGAAAAGTACGGTCTCCTGGGTCACGACGCCGACGAGGCGGCGAAGATCGGCGATGTCCAAGTCGCGTAAGTCGATGCCGTCGATGGTCACGCATCCGCCGCTTGGATCGTAGAAACGGGCCAATAGGTTGGCGAGCGTCGTCTTTCCCGACCCCGTTCCCCCGACGACGGCGACAACTTTTCCACGGGGAATCTCGAACGTCGCACCTTTGATGGTCAGGTCGCCCTCCGGATCGTAACGGAACTGCACATCCTCGAAACGAATGTGATCCTCGAACGTCTGTTTCCGGACGGGGTTCTCCTTTTCGGGCAAACTCATATCCACGTCCATCAGGGAGAAGATTCGGGCGAGGGCGGCGCGCCCGCGTTCGATCTGCGACTGGACTTTGCTAAGCTGGCGCAGCGGCTTGTAGGCGACCAGCAGGGGGGCGATGAGCGGCACGATGTCGTAGAGGGCCAGTTTCGTGAAGAAACAGTACAGCACGAAAATGAAGATCATGCAGACGCCCAACGCTTCGACGACCGGTTGCATCAGAAGTTCCAGCCGGATCGCCTTCAACGCGCTCTTGACGTAATACCGGTTGACGTCCCGGTATTTCTCGCACTCCAGGTTCTCGGTGTGGTACGCCTTGACCACGCGGATACAGGTCAGGTTTTCGTGCATCTTGGAGGCGATGAACGAGATGCGCTGCATACTGGTTTTCGCCCAACGGCGGACTTTCACGCCGATTGCGATGACCGGAAGGAAGACCAGGGGAAACCCGATGCCCATCATCACGAGCGTGGGCACCATGTTGTGCTTGAGGGCGAAGTAGATCACGAAACCGCCGGCGACGAGGATTTCAAAGGGGGCGCGGCACATATCCGCAACCGTGCGCGCGATGACGTGCTCGATCTGCTGCGGATCGCTTGTGCAACGGCTCATCACCTGTCCCACGTCCGTCTTCGAGAAAAACTGCAATCCCTGTTTCTGCAGGTGGGTGAAGAGATCCGTGCGCAGATCCTGCACGACCTTCGTTCCCGCCCAGCGGAGACAGTACTGGTTGAGGTACATAGACCCCAGCCAGACGAGCATCACGAGCGGCACGACGAACAGGGCGAGCACCAGCAGCTCGCCGGTCATGTTGCCTTTCTCGTCCAGCAGGGTGAACCCGAACCACTTGTGGGCGAGCGCGTCCGCCTTCTCGAACCAGCCGGGAAGATCCCGCCGGTCTAGCTGTGCGTCCGACGCATCGCGCTTGATCATCGACTTGAGCGAGAAGCCGCCCCCGTGTTTCGGTTCCGCTTCTTTCGCCGTTTCCACGACGGAAGCCTCCCGCGTCTCCGTCTTCTGCACGTGCTTCAGCATCGGCTGGATGATCTGGAAGAGGGGCATCCACGACATGGCCGTCGTAAACCCGGCCAACAGGCCGATCAACATCCGGATTTTGTAACGCTTGACGTACTGGAAGAGGCGTCCGTAGGCTTGTTTTGCCGTGTATTCGCGGTCGAAAAATTCCATGACTCAGTTCCGTTCCTGCAGATAGCGTTCTGCCTCCAACGCCGCGACGCATCCCGATGCCGCCGCCGTGACCGCCTGTTTGAAACGGCGTTCCTGTACGTCGCCGGCCGCGAAAACGCCCGGCACGGAAGTCCGCCCGCCATCTGCCTCGATATACCCCAGTTCGTCCAGCGCGACCTGCCCGCGCAAAACCGCCGTTTCCGGCGCGTGGCCGATCGCGACGAACACGCCGTCTAACGGGAGTTCCCGCGTCTCCCCCGTCTTGACGTTGCGGAGACGCAGCGCTTCGACTTTCCGTTCGCCGAGGAACGCCTCTGGAACGGTGTCGCGGAGAATGTCGATGTTCGCCGTCGCTTCGACCCTTGCCGGGAGGGCGGGGGCGGCGCGGAAGGTGTCGCGCCGGTGGATGAGCGTGACGTGCGCGGCAATCTGGGAAAGGTAAAGCGCCTCCGTCAGGGCGGTCTCGCCGCCGCCGATGACCGCCACGCGCTTCCCTTTGTAGAACGCGCCGTCGCACGTGGCGCACGTCGAGACGCCGCGCCCTTTGTACTTGCCTTCGATGCCGAGCCAGCGTGCGGTCGCGCCCGTCGCCAGGATCACCGCCTCCGCCTTGATCGTCTTGCCGGTCATCGTGGTGAGTTCCTTGACCTCCCCCGTGAAATCGCATCCCGTCAGCGCGTCCGCCAGGAACCGCGCGCCGAGACGTGCCGCCTGCCGGTGCATGGAATCGACGAGTTCGGGACCGGGAATGGGGAATATGAAACCGGGGAAGTTTTCGACATCCGTCGTCTGCATGAGCTGCCCGCCGGGCTGCATCCCTTCCAAGACGAGCGGTTCCAAAGCCGCACGTGCCGCGTAGATCGCCGCCGTCAACCCCGCCGGGCCGCTCCCGACTATGACAAGTTTTTCCATTCTGGTGAGCGTGTGGTTAGAGGTTTTCCATCTCGGCCCGGATTGCCCGCGCCGCCGCGCACGGATCGTCCGCCTGGAGGATCGGCCGTCCCACGACGAGGTGCGTCGACCCTGCGCGGACGGCGTCCGCCGGCGTCGCGACGCGCTTCTGGTCGCCGACGGCCGCCCCGGCGGGGCGGACGCCCGGCGTGACAAGAAGGGCGTCCGGTCCCAACGCGGCGCGCATGGCGGCGACCTCTTTCGGCGAACAGACCACGCCGTCCGCGCCGTTCGCGAGGGCGAGCCGTCCGAGCGCTTCGACCTGCGCCGACATCGCGCGTCCGACGCCGAGATCGTCGAGATCCGTCTGGTCGAGGCTCGTCAGCATGGTGACGGCGAGGATTTTCGGC
>JAGAEL010000145.1 GCA_017613085.1 Kiritimatiellia bacterium
CGCCGGCATCCGCGACAAGGTGAAGATCATGATCGGCGGCGCCCCGATCACGGAGGCTTTCTGCAAGGAGGTCGGCGCCGATTTCTACACGCCGGACGCGGCGCAGTGCGCCGACGTCGCGGCCGAAATCTGCCGCAATGCGCACTGCGCGATCGACGGCAATCGATAGCGATTGACAACAATCAAAACAAGGAAAAAGATGAAGTTACTACCTGTTCTTTCGTTCCCTGTGGCGAGGAAGCTCGGACACACGGTGGGCGAATTCGTGAAGTCCGCCGACCTCCAGGCCGAGACGATGGCCTGGATCGCGCGCAATCTGCCGGTCGATGCCGTGTTGGGTCCGATGGACCTTTCGGTCGAAGCGGAGGCGTTCGGCGCGACGGTACGTTTCAGCGAAAACGAAGTGCCGGTCGTCACCGGACAACTCGCGGGCGATGAGGATGCCGTGGCGGAACTCGCCGTGCCGTCCCCCGATGCCGGGCGTTGCGCGATGGCCGCCGAGGCGATTTCCAAGGTGAAAGCGACGGATGTCGGCAAGCGTGTGTTCGGCGGGATGATCGGGCCTTTCTCGCTCGCCGGACGCCTCGCGGACGTGAACGAGATGATGTTCCTGCTGATGGACGAGCCCGAGACGGTACACGCGCTCCTGGAAAAGACGACCGCGTTCCTCGCCTCCTACGGCGCGTCGCTTCTGGCTGCGGGCGCGGACGGGTTGTTCATGGCGGAACCGCTCGCGGGGGTGATTTCGCCGGCCGCGCTGGAAGAGTTCTCCGCGCCCTACGTCCGCCGCCTCGTCGAAGCGTTGCAGACCGCGCAACGCCCGCTCTATTACCACAACTGCGGTAACAGCGTCGTGAAGGCGTCGGACGCCATCTTCGCGCAAGGCGCGGCGGGATACCACTTCGGTAACGCGGTTGACTTGGCGGAAATGCTCCAGAAGGCGCCGGAGGGGGCGCTTGTGATGGGGAACATCAACCCCGTCTCCGTATTGGCGCAAGGCTCGCCCGATACCATCCGCGAAGCCGTGCGTACACTCGTGGAGAAATGCGGTTCGTATCCGAACTTCGTACTCTCCTCCGGGTGCGACATCCCCGCCTCGACGCCGTGGGAAAACGTGGAGGCGTTTTGCACGGCACCCTTGGGGTAGGAGCCAACCCGCGCAAAGGGAAACAGGCGATGAACAAGTTTGACAGGATGAACAGGATTAGAAGAAACGAAAAATCCTGATAATCCTGTAAATCCTGTCAAAACATACGCCCTTCCTTTTCTGGGAAACAAACGGATTTGTTCGCGGCTAACGCCGCTTACGGAAACGTGGCCAGTCCACCAATTTATGTGGATTTGTGTGGCTAGAACCACAGACCAACACAGACGCGCCGCGCTTACGCTTGCGCCATTCGGAATCAAGGCGAGCGTTAGCGAAGCCAGTCCGTGTCCGTCCGTGGTTAATAAAAATGTCAACGTGTCACAACACTACACGTTCTACACGTCTACACGGCTAATCGTTTTGGGAGGGACGGGCTTCGTCCCGTCCGAGTGGCGGCTGTCGGATGTCGGGTGTCGCCTGTCGTGCGGCGCGTGGGGACACGCGCCCTCCCGTGCGTGACACCCCCCGTTTCGCCTGTTTTCCGTGGTTGAAACGGAAGGGGACGACAGCCGCGTTAGGGCGCGGTTTCAACCGACGGCGGTTTCGACAACGGCTCGATGTGGATGTTGGTGATCGTCTCTTCGCCGAAACGGCGCTGGAGGTCTTTCTCCAATAGCGAAGCGAGCCGGTGCGCTTCCAGGACGCTCATGTCCGGGGCGACGCGGACATGGAGGTCGATCACCGGGACAGGCCCGACCATGCGTGTGCGGAGGTTGTGCGGTTCGGAGAATTCGGGGTAGGAAAGGACGAGGTTCCGGATCTCTTCCAGCTGTTCGCACGGAAGGGCGCGTTCGGTCAATCCCCCGACTTTTTCGCGGATGATGCCGAGGGAGACGCGCAATAGGAGGAAGCTGGTGAACAACGCGGCGACGGGATCCATCACCGACCATTCTTTGCCCAGAAAGACGGCCGCGCCGATGCCGAGCGCGGAGGCGACCGAGGAGAAAGCGTCGGAACGGTGATGCCAGGCGTTGGCGACGAGTGCGTCATTCTGCGTGAGTTTCCCGACGGCGAGGGTGCGGCGGAAAATCGCCTCTTTCGCCACGACCGAGAGGATCGCCGCCCAGAAGGCAAGCCGTTCCGGCGGTTCGGGAAGTGTGCCGTCCAGCGCGGCGATCAGGGAACGGACGGCTTCCCAGCCGATCTTGAGTCCGACCCCGAATAAAAGCAGTCCGACGAAAGCCGCCGTCAGGGTCTCGTACTGCCCGTGTCCGTAGGCATGGTCGGTATCAACGGGTTTCGACGAATACCGGATGCCGAGAAGGACGGCGATGTCGGAGACAAAATCGGAAAGCGTGTGTACCGCGTCCGCCAGCATCGCCTGGGAATGTCCCACGATTCCCGCCGCGAGTTTGACGAGAAAAAGGACAATGTTGACCACTAACCCTTCGCGCGTGACGCGCAAAGCCAGGTTGGCACGGATTTGCAGATCGATTGTCGTCATCGCACGTCACCCGTCACTGTACATTCCCGCCGATGGAGTCGATCAGCTTCAGGAAGGAATCTTTCTCCGCGTCGTGTTCGGGAAGGATCGCGCCCGCGCTGATGATCAGGTTGACGGCCGAGGTGACGTCGATGTCCATCGGGGTCGTCTCTTCGCGCGGAAAGATGAGGAAGAAACCGGAGGTCGGGTTCGGCGTCGTCGGGATGAACACGTTGACGAACTCGCGCACCGTGCCGTTCGGATGGCGGGGCAGTTTTTCCGCCAGGCCGGGAAGCGTCTCCGAGGTGGTGAACCCGATGGCGTAACAGCCCTTGCGCGGATATTCAACCATGACGACCGACTGGAAGATGGAATTCCCTCCCTGCGACATACTGCGCGCGATCCATTCGCAGATCTGCCGGATGAAGACGTAGATGTTCCGGATGAAGGGGATGCGCGACAGGATGCGGTCAAAGAGTTTCAGGAAGAATTTTCCCAAGAAGTTGTGGGCGAACACCCCCAGCATGAACAGCATCGCGAGGATCACGATGAGGACGATGACCTTGAGCAGATAGCCGTTGTACAGTTCCCCCAGCTGCGGGAAGACACGCTGAAGAAGCCTCGGCGGAATCCACGAGGTGGTGATCCGCAATAGGAAGTTGAAAATCAGGACGGTGGCGATCAACGGCGTTATCAGAATGACGCCGATGAAGATGTTGTTGCCGATGCGGGAGAAAAGCCCCTTCTTCTTCCCCGTGTTTTTCCCTTTTTTCCAGTTCGCATTTTTCATGCGCCTAGTATGCGGAGAAACCGCCTAAAATGGCAAGAAGAAATTTCCACATTCACCTTTTGCGGCACATAACCACGGAGAACAGATAAAAGAGGAGGTGGGACGCGCTTCATCGCGTCCGCACCGTGGTAGAACGGGCAGCTTGCCCGTTCTACGAGTTGGGAGGGACGCGCCCGTTGAAAACCGTATAGAACGTGCAGATTTTTTCTACACGTTCTACATGGTTCAATAACCCTGCACGCGCCCCCGAAAAACATTCCGTTCGCCCCCTCTTCGCGTCTCTGCGCCTCCGCGTTAAATAAAAACAAATCGTTTGTTTTCTTTATCACGAAAAGAGCGTCCCGTGTGCGTCGCAAGGACGGCCATGGCCACGATCGTCACGTAACCGAGGATGCTCCAGACATCCGGGATTTGCGCGAAAACGAAAAATCCCAGTAACGACGAGAAGATAATCTGCGAGTAGTCGAAGATCCCGATCCGCGAGGCCGGCGCGGCGAAGTACGCGGCGGTGACACAGAACTGCCCGCCCGCCGCCGCGACTCCCGCCCCCGTCAGAATCCAGGTCTGCGCGGCGGTCATCGGCGTGTACTGGAAGGCGAGATAGGGCACGACGGCGAGCGTGGAAAATGCGGAGAAGAAGGTGACGATCAACGCGCCGTCCACGCCGAGGAATTTCAACCGGCGTATGCAGCTGTAGGCGAGCCCCGCCCCGATCCCTCCGACAAGGCCGGCAAGGTACGGGACCGGATCCGCCATGTCAAACACGGGTTTCATCACCAGCATCGCCCCGCCCATCGCGCCGAATACCGCCAGCAGCGGGAGTGTGCGGATCCGTTCGCCCAGCAGGAGGAAACTGAAGACGATCGCGAAAAAGGGGGAAAGCTTGTTCAACGTCGCCGCGTCGGCGATGTTGATCCGTCCGAGCGCGTAGAAGTTCCCGAAAATCCCGATCGTCCCCGCGAGCGAACGCAACAGCAGGAAGCGTAGCGACCCTTTCGGCAACGTCCACACGGCGGGGCGTTTCCGTCCGGCAAGGATAAGCGCGACGGCGGCGATCACGAGCGCGATCCCGTTGCGGACGAAGGTTTTCTGGAGAAACGGGATGTCGCCGGCAAGGCGGACGAACACCCCCATCAAGGCGAAGAAAAAGGAGGAGGCGAGGATATACAAAATCCCTTTTGCCGGATTCCCGCCGCCCTCTTTCATCGGGATGCGCCTCCCGTCCCGCCGCATTGGAAACAAACGGGGCCGAGACGTTTCAACCACCCCAGTTCGCGGCGGCGCATACGGGCGTAATCCTCCGGCGTATGGTCGTCCGCCCCCGTCAAATGGTCGCACCCGTGCGCGATGTAAAGCGCGAGTTCCCGGTCGAACGTCCACCGTTTGGCGCGCGACGCGACCTCGGCTGCACGTTGCGCGTTCACGAACAGTTCGCCCTGCAAGCCCGCCGGCTCGCCGGGGAGGGGATCGTACCGTTGCGTAATCACGTCCGTGGCCCCCGTGTGCCCGACGACGGCTTGGTTGACCGGCGCGATACCCGCGTCATCCAGCACATGGATCACCAGTTCGCGCCAGGGGCGTTCTTCCGGTGTACAGCGTCGTTCCGCGAACGAGGCAAGCCGCCGGGCCGCTTCGATGAGCGCGCGGCGGTTCAGGCGGATTTTCCGCTGGTGGTTACAGACGGTGACGTTCAAAAAAGGAACTCCTGCGTGTAGATGGATTCTTCCTTCTGCTTTTTCCGGGACGGTTTCGCGGCGGGCGACGGCGTTTCCGCCGGGGCGGATGCGGCGGGTGCCGTCCCTCCCTGCAACATCGCCATCAGTTCGTCTTCGTGGATGACCTTGGTGCCGAGCGCGGCGGCCTTCTGCGTCTTCGCCGCGCCGACGTTTTCGCCCGCGACGAGGAAGTTGGTTTTGCCGCTGACCGAGCCTTGCACGATGCCCCCGGCGTTCTTGATCATCTCCGCGATTTCCGGGCGCGGGCGCGAGAGCGAACCGGTGAGGACGAACGTCTTGCCGGCGAGGACGCCGGCGGCGGCCTTGGGCTTTTCTTTTGCCTTCGGGTGGATCCCGAGCGCGTCAAGCCGTTCCACGAATTGTTTCCCGTAGGGGGAGGTGAAAAAGGCGTGGAGCGATTTGGCCATTTCCGGTTTGATGACACAGACGTATTCCGGGGGAAGCACGGTTTCCGGAACGACGCTTGCCACGCCCAGCTCGACCAGCGAAGCGCCGATCACGCCGATTTCGCCGCAGGCCCGGTTGAAGTCCTCCGTCCGTTTTTCGCGTTTGGCGGAGGCCGCGATTTCCCCCAGTTCATAGAGGCGCAGCACGGCATCGACCACCTCCAGCGAGGCGAGGTGCGCGAGATCGCGATGGACGCCCGCGACCTGTTCGGACGCCGTCACGCCGATGTTCGGGATGCCGATCGCGAAAAGCCAGCGTTCGAGCGTCCGCCCGCGCGCCGTCTCCAGCGTCTCCAGTGTGCTGGATGCGTTTTTCCCGAAACGGCGGACGCCGTTTTTTTCATCCCCGATGTTGAGGTCTTCCAGCTGCGCCTTCGTCAACGAGAAGAGATCCAGCGGGTCTTCGACGAACCCTTGCGTGACGAGCGCGACGGCGACTTTATCGCCGATGGCGCGGATGTCGAGGGCGTTCCTCGAGCAGAAGTGGATCAAGCGGCCGATACGCTGCGCGGGACAGGCGGGGTTCGTGCAGCGCGTCGCCACTTCCCCCTCCAGCTTGACGGCGGGCGCGCCACATTCCGGACAGGCGTCGGGCATGACGAAAACCTGTTCGCTTCCGTCGCGCTTCTCCGTGATCACGCTGTCGATGGCGGGGATGACGTCGCCCGCTTTTACCAGCCACACGTGGTCGCCTATGCGGATGTCGCGGCGGGCGACGTCCTCGGCGTTGTGCAGCGTGGCGCGGGAGATGACCGATCCGGCGAGCGGGACGGGATCCAGTTCCGCGACCGGCGTAAGCACACCGCTCCGGCCCACCTGCACGGTGACGGCGCGGATGCGGGTCTCGGCGCGTTCCGGCGCGTACTTGTAGGCACGCGCCCAGCGCGGCGCATGGGCGGTCATGCCGAGCGCCCCGTAGAGGTCCCGCCGGTTCAGTTTCACGACCGCGCCGTCGATTTCAAAGGGGAAGTCGTGGCGCATCCGCTCCAGTTCGTCGATCGCCGCGTAGACGGCCCCGATATCGACGCAGAGACGCTGCCAGGGGGGCGTCTTGAACCCCCACTTCGCGAACTGGCGGATCATTTCGGTGTGCGTGCCGAACGTCATGCCGCTGATCGCGCCGGAGGCGTAGATCACGATGTCGAGCGGACGGCGGGCGACCTCTGCCGGATCCAGCTGTTTCATCGAACCGGCGGCGGCGTTGCGCGGGTTTGCGAACGGCTCGCGGCCCGCTTCTTCTTCGCGCCGGTTGAGTTCGGCGAACCCGTTCCGCGTCATGTAACATTCACCCCGGACCTCCAGGACGGACGGGGCGTCGGGGACGCGCAGCGGGATGGACTTGATGGTCTTCATGTTCTGGGTGATGTCGTCGCCGATTTCGCCGTTTCCGCGTGTCGCGGCGCGCGTCAATACACCGTCGAGGTAGAGGAGGGAAAGCGAAACGCCGTCCACCTTCGGTTCGACCACGTAGTCCCAGACTTCGCCGGGAAGCTGTTTGCGCAGGAAGGCGTCGAACTCGCCGAGTTCCGCCTTGGAATGGGTCTTGTCGAGCGAGCGCATGGGAGGGTCGTGCCGGACTTGCTTAAAGCCGGAAACCGGCGCCCCGCTGACGCGCTGCGAGGGCGAGTCGGGCGTCACCCATTCCGGATGCGCCTGCTCGATCGCCAGCATTTCGCGGTAGAGGAGGTCATAGTCGGCGTCGCCGATTTCCGGCCGCGCCTCCACGTAGTACAGGCGGTCGTGGCGGTTGATTTCGCTGCGCAGGAATTCGAGTCGTTTTTGTTCTTCATTCAGGGTCATTTTCCCCCTCCACTTGATTGTGCCAGCACAACGGATCGCTGGCCAGGTAATCGCCCGTGAGTTGGTACGCGGTTCCCCGACAGCCGTAACAACCGGAGAAACGGGGACACGCGCGACAGGGCCCGTGCATCGTCTCGCGGTAGCGGCGCAGGTCCCGGATGACCTCGCTTTCCCGCAGGATGCGGGCGAGCGGTTTTTCCGTCACGTTCCCGACGACGAGCGGAATACCGACGCACGGTTTGACGGAACCGTCGGGCGCGACCGTACACGAATAACGGTTGCGGAGGCACCGGCGTCCGACAAGCGGGGGCTGCACGGGCCAGGTCAGGGAGAATTCCTCCCGGTCGATTTTTGCCAGCCGTTCGAACATCGCGCGCGTCTCCGCCGGTGTGACGTTCAGCCAGGTTTCATTCGACGCCGCGTGGCTGACGGGGTTCATCCGTTCCACGCAGGGAAGGAAACCGTGGCGGCGGGCGAGCCGCCAGATTTCCTCGATGTCCCCGTAGTTCGCCTTGCAGATCACGGTGCTGAGCCCGAACGCCGGCGGCGGCAATC
The DNA here is from genome assembly GCA_017613085.1 of Kiritimatiellia bacterium. Classification (GTDB taxonomy): domain Bacteria; phylum Verrucomicrobiota; class Kiritimatiellia; order RFP12; family UBA1067; genus RGIG8368. The sequence goes on from JAGAEL010000145.1 coordinate 7,898, forward strand.
CGGCGGCCTTCTTCTCCCGGTAGACGTGCGTGAGCGCGAGGAAGGCTTCGCGGATCGTCTCGTCCGCGTCCGGAACGCCCCCCATGCGGTTCTGGCCTTCCGGCGTCATCGCGTTGTATTTCAAAATGAGGAATGCGTTGCAGTCGTAGAAACGCCGCAACAGCTCCTCCGTGAGGCGGATGCCGTTCGTGAACAGTTCGGGAATCATCCCTTCCGCATGGATTGCGGACACCATGTCGGCGATGCGGGGATGCAACATCGGCTCGCCGCCGAGCAGGACGATCCGCCGGGCGCCAAGCCCGCGCGCCTGGGCGAGGATGTCCTCGAAAAGCGCATCGGGCATGGTGCGGCGGGGGATGCCGCCGGGTACGTAGCAGTAGGGGCATCGGAAGTTACAGGCCGTCGTGACCTCCACCTCCATCGTCAACAGGCGGCCAGCCGCCGCCGCTTCGTCGATTTCGGCTTCGTCGAACGTGCAATCCTGCAATTCGATCCTACAGCTGTTCATCGAGCAGCCTTCGCGTTAGGGCTACATCAACAGGGACTCTTCCATCATCGCCTTGAATTCGGCCAGGGTCATGCGCGTCTGCTCCATGGTGTCGCGGTCGCGCACGGTGAACGTGCCGTCCTCCAGCGTCTGGAAATCGACCGTGATGCACCAGGGCGTGCCGATTTCGTCCTGCCGGCGGTAACGGCGCCCGATCTGCCCGGACTCGTCCCAGAACGCGGAGACGCGCTTCCGGATTTCGGTGTAGATTTCGCGGGCCTTGTTGTAGACGTCGGGCTTGTTCTTGACAATCGGGAAGACGCCGACCTTGACCGGGGCGACGACGGGGCTGAAGTGCATGACCACGCGGCTGTCGTCCTTCCCCTTGTTGTCGGTCAGCTTCTGCTCCTCGTAGGCGTTGCAGAGCAGGGCGAGCATCATGCGGTCCACACCGGCGGAAGGCTCGATGACGTGCGGAATGTAACGCCCCTCGAAGAGGGAGGCGAGGAACTTCTCGGCCTTCTCCGGATCCTTGCCGCGCGCCGTCCAGTCGGCGACGACCTTCTCCGTGAACGCGGCTTTCGCGGCGTCGTCGAGCGCGGCGGCGGCCGCCTTGAGGTCGGCGTCGAAGACCTCCATGCTCTGGCCGGAGTGGATTTGATGCTGGGTGAGGTCGTAATCCGAACGGGCGGCAATGCCTTCCAGCTCCTGGAGACCGAAGGGGAACTGGTATTCGATGTCCACACAGGCGCGGGCGTAGTGCGCCAGTTCGTCCGGCTTCTGCCAGTACTCGGTGAACGAGGCATCCGGAAGGCCGCACCGGCGGATCCACGTCTTGCGCTGCTCCACCCAGTACTTGTGCCAGACCTCCCAGCCCCAATCCTTCGCGGGCGTGGAGAGGTCGGGGTTGTCTTTCATCGTCACGACGCGGCCGCAGATCAACTCGATCGCCTCGTCGGGCTTGATGAAGAACTCAAGCTCCATCTGCTCGAACTCGCGCGAACGGAAGGTGTAGTTGCGCGGCGTGACTTCGTTGCGGAACGACTTGCCCATCTGCGCGATCCCGAACGGGACGCTCACGCGGCTGGAATTCAGGATGTTGGTGAACTCCGCGAAGATCGCCTGCGCCGTTTCGGGACGGAGGTAGGCGACGTTGTCGGGATCGTCCACCGGGCCGACGACCGTCTTGAACATCAGGTTGAACGGGCGCGGCTCGGTCAGTTCGCCGCCGCAGTACGGACAGGCGCGGTATCCTTCGACGCCCGGCGCGGCGAGCAGCGTGTAGAGCGCGTAAAGCTCGGCATACTTCGCGGGATCCTCCTTCATCGCGTTGAAGGCGACCGTCAGCTTGTCCGCGTCCGCGACGGCGGCGAGCGTCTTCGCGATACCCTTCGCCTTGCCCTTGCACCAGCCCGCGACCTTGGCCGCGTCGATACCGTCCTTGACGACCTCGGCGAGCGACTTGCCGCACTCGCCGTCTGTGAAGATGTCGGCGACCTGATCCGCGCGCATCAGCTTCTTGCAGGAACGGCAGGTACACATCGGGTCGGAGAAGGTGGAGAGATGCCCGGAAGCCTTCCAGATCGAGGGGTGCATGATAATCGTCGCATCTAGGCCGACGACATCCTCGCGGGTACGCACGGTGAATTCCCACCAGGCGTTCTTGATGTTGCGTTTCATCTCGCAACCGAGCGGCCCGTAATCCCAGAAACCGTTGATTCCGCCGTAGATTTCGGAACTGTGGTAGATAAACCCGCGCCGCTTGCAAAGCGACGAAATGACATCCATGCTTGTGTTCGCCATGATTTTTCCCTTTTGTTGAAACGGAGGTCTATTATCCGTCATCGGAACGCTTCTGCCAAGCATTAAATACAATAAAGGTGGCGCAAGGGCGCATCCGCGCATCGTGCGAACACGTAACCACGGAAAACAGGCGTAAAGGGAGGGACGCGCCCCGTCGCGTCCGTTTCCATGCGGTCGCGACGGGGCGC
>JAGAEL010000146.1 GCA_017613085.1 Kiritimatiellia bacterium
GGCACGGGGGCGGCGAATGCGGCCGATCCGTTCGCCGCGCTGCGGAAACAGGAGAAGATTCCCGGACAGCTCGTGGGGCCGAACGGCGAGAAGATGATCAAACCGAAAATCTCCTTCCTCGGATTCATCAACCGCCCCGACGGTTCGCGTGTCTCGGTCTTCAGCGATTCCTCCAACCATTCGACCCATTTCTACCAGACGGGCGGGGAAGTACACGGCGTCGAAGTGATCGGCGGCGACACGCGCACCGCCACCGTCCGCCTGCCCAACGGTTCCGTCCGGAAGCTGGAGATCGGCGAACACGTCACGCTCGCCCCCGAACCGATGAAGGTGCCGCCCAAGAAAAAGGCCGGATCGGCCGCGCTGGCCGCCGCCAAGGGGAAACAGGGAAAGCTTGGCAAGCAGGGGAAGCTGGCGGGGAATGACGCGAAGACGGCGAAAGCCGCAAAGAAGAAGTGATGTGAGAAGATGACGCGATACTACTCAGAAGAACTGCTGGCCGAGGTCACGCAGAAGTTGGTGGAGGAGGGCAAGCTCACCGTCGAAAAGCTCGGCGAGCTGCAGGGACGTGCGTCGCTTACGCTGCAGTCCGTCGATGCGCTGCTCGTGCAGGAGTCCATCGTCAACGAGGAAGACTTGTTGAAGGTGTTCGCCGAGGCGAGCGGGATTCCCTTCCACCACATCGGCGATTTCAAAATCCAGCAGGAGGCCGTGGATCTCGTCAACGCGAAGATCGCCCTCCGCCACCGTATCGTCCCCATCGAAGTCAAGGAGGGCGTCTTGACGCTCGCCGTCAACCGCGTCCCGAACCTCACCACGGTGGACGGTCTGCGGATGGTGCTGGACATCGGGGTCGATTTCGTCCTCTGTCCCGAAACGGATGTCAGCCGCTCGCTCACCCACTTCTACGGGCTGGGCGCGGAGACGATCGACCAGCTGATCGCCGAGGCGCGCGCCGAAGAGGCGAAGGTGCAGCCGGAACACGAGACGGACATCGCCGTCACCACGAACGAGACCGGCATGGTGCGGTTCATCAACCTGATCATCGCCGAGGCGATCAAGATGGACTGCACGGATATCCACATCGAGCCGTTCGAGCATACCCTGCGCCTCCGCTACCGGATCGACGGCATCCTGCAGGAGATTCCGCTGCCCAAAGGCGTCGAACATCTGCGCAACGCGGTCAGTTCCTCCGTGAAGATCATGGGCAACATGGACATCGCCGAGCACCGCAAACCGCACGACGGCCGTATCAAGGTGACGTACGGCGGACGCGACTTCGACTTGCGCGTCTCCATCCTGCCGACCCCCTGGGGCGAGACGAGCTGTTTGCGTATCTTGAACCGTGGCAACACGCAGATCGACCTCGACCAGCTCGGCCTCTCCGAAAACCAGCTGCCGAAGATCAAGCAGTTGATCGATCTGCCGCACGGCGTCATCCTGATGACCGGACCGACCGGCTCCGGCAAGACGACTACGCTGTACGCGATCCTCGCGCGCCTGAACAAGGGAGGAACGAAGATCATCACCGTCGAAGACCCGATCGAATACCAGATGCAGGGCGTGAGCCAGGTGCAGGTACACGCACGCATCGGGCTGACGTTCGCCTCCGTCCTGCGTTCCATCCTCCGCCACGACCCGGACGTGATCCTCATCGGCGAAATCCGCGACTCGGAGACGGCGGACATCGCGATCCGTTCCTCCCTGACGGGTCACCTGGTGCTTTCGACGCTGCACACGAACGACGCGCCGAGCGCGGTAACACGCTTGACGGACATGGGCATCGAGCCGTACCTGATCTCCTCCTGCGTGGAAGGGATCGTCGCCCAGCGTCTCGTGCGCCGCGTCTGCGCGCACTGCAACCATCCCTACGAGCCGCCGGAGGAGATTGTCCGCGAAATCCGCGACTGTTATCCCGACAAAATCGCGAACGCGAAGTACATCCAGGGGAACGGCTGCCCCGCATGCGGCTTCACGGGATACCGGGGCCGGAGCGCCATCAACGAGGTGATGATGATGACCGACCCGATCCGCGCGATGGTCGTCGGGCGACAGCCGGCGAACCTGATTAAAGACCAGGCGATGAAGGAGGGCATGGTGACGCTGCGGCAGGACGGCTGGCTGCGCGTGCTGGAAGGGCGTACCTCCGTCGAAGAGGTGCTGCGCGTCGCCGGGCGACTGGAAGAATGAAGGAGGCGTGATGAACCGCGGGATGACGTTGATGGAGCTGACGATCACCATCGGGATTTCCAGCATCTTGGCCGGACTCATCCTGGGGATCAGCCGCCATGTCAACGAGACGACCCGCATCCGCCAGGCGCAGACCGCGCTCCAGGCGTGGAGCGTCGCGCTGGAACGCTGGCGCGACAAATTCGGCGAATACCCGCACACGTACGCCGACAACCGCGAACTGACGTTTGACGAACCGCACGACACGCTACCGGCGGGCAGGGGCAACCTGTCGAACCTCGTGGAGAACGCCGGCGCGACCATCCGGGTGAACGGCAAGGAAACGGTTTACCGCTTCCGGCAGCTGCTGACGCCGCAAACGGTGATGCACGACCCCTGGAACGTCCCCTACCTCTACCTCCCGTCGGCGGGACACCGCGCCTACAAGATGGTCTCGTGCGGCCCAGACGGGAAATCACCGGACAAGGGCGACAACGGCCGCCACGACGCCCTGGACGACATCACGGCGGAAAGGTGAAGGATATGATGAAGAAATGGAGGGAGGCAGAAAAAGCATACGTAACCATAGCGACAAAATCACCCCTTTCGTTATTTCAAAAAGGGATTCCTTCGCTTGGATTGAAGGGCAGTCGCGGGATCTGCATCACAACTGAAATGAGGAGGTGTTGAATGAAGTTCTCTTTTTTTATTTCCCTGCTTGTCCTGATGTTCGGTTTTGTCGGTATTTCGTCGGGGGAGACGAATCAGAACATATCATCGGCATGGATTACGCTTGGATCGTCGGGCGTACGTTTTCGAAAATTATCGGAGGCGGAAATGGTGACGTATGAAAAAACGTTACGGGAAAATCATCTCCGGAACGGAGAGATCGTCGAACCCTATCTACGGGATTTCGAGACCCGCACACAGGTGCTTTGCGAACAGCTACTGGAGCTGATTTCCGCGTGTAGAATCCGCGACGCGCTGGAAAAGGAGGATGAAATCTTGGCGGGAAACCCTTGCATGAATCCCCCGAAAGACGTGAACAGCCACGGATTCACCGAAGAAGTGTACAGACGGTGCGACAGGGTGAAAATCCTGATTCTCCGATATTTTCATCTGGCCCTCTCACGGGCAAAAGAGATAGACCTAGACGAAGCCGCGAAAATACTCGTCAAGGAAAAGTCTTTTTCCGACTGGCCGAACTGGCCGAACATCCGATATCCGAATGACAAAGAGAAACAAGAAGCTGAACGTATGCGTATAGCCCGGTATGCTGCACTGGAACGCCTGGACGGCACCCTCGTCTACATACTGGAAAGCGAATGCGGAAGGATCGAAGACCAGCTTGGCCTGTGCCTCCGGAATTTGAAGGAGTCGAAACTGTTGAAAGAATACAATCGGTTCGTCGCTGAAATCAAGCGTGTCATCAAAGATCCGGAACTACAGGGCGAGGTCTTGCGAGCAGAACACCTCCCCCTTGGATATTATTTCCACAGGCGGTGCGATGCCGCGCAAAAGGCGTGGGAGCGAAAACGGGAAATAGAGGTCGGAAAACTTCGCGAGGGTTCGGTTCGTCCGGAAACGGACGGACAAAGAAACGGGAAAAGACAACAGGCGGGAGGCGGAAAATGAACGGCAACAGCGAGAGTCTCCTCATCCCTTCCCTTTTCCCGCTGTTATGTGTCTTTGTGTTCGCGTCCGCCGTTTCTCTCTGTGCGGAGGAGTTGAACAAGGAGGATGAAGCACTCGTCCAGAAAATGATTGCGTCAAGCTACTCGAATGAGGTGCGGTACCTGTCCAGGGAGGAGTTTCAGGCGTGTATGGAACAGACGCGAAGGGAGATGCTGGAAGAAGCAAGAGCAATGGAGCCTTTTGTCCGTCATTTTGAGACAAATACCCCTGTTATTTGTGAACAGGTTTTAAGTTTGATTCCCGAAGCGAAAATATTGGCTTCCATTCATAAATTAGATGAGCTTCTGTCAGAATGCCCGCCAAAATGCGATTGGGTGAGATTTAAAAATTATCGCCGTAACAGTCCATACGCAAAAAGCAGGTGCGCGCTTGTCGAGATACAGATCCTGTGGTGCCTACACCAAGCCATCCCCCTCGCGGAAAAGATGGACCTGGACAGGGCTGCGGAGATTTTTATCGAGGAAAAATCGTTTGACGACTGGTCGGTGCGCGAGAAGGACGAGACAAAACGCAAGGAGATGCAGCGCCGGGATGCCCGCCTCGCCGCGAAACGGTATCTTGAACACGAGCTGGTTTATAGATTAAAACGCTCTTACAGGCGGCTTGAAGACGACCTGGTCTATCGCCTGGACAGGGACAGGCGGGAGAACAGGATGGACGACTTCAACCGCTTCGCCCGCGAAATCAGGCGCGTCGTCAAGGACCCGCAGCTCGCGGAAAAACTCGTCCGGGCGGACATCGAGACGCCGCACCACGCCAGCGAGAGACGGTTCAAACGAATCGAGGAAATCTTCCGGAAGCGGGATGAAGAAGGGATCGCGAGAATCGAGGCGGAGGAAAAACGCCGCCGCGAGGAGTACGACAAACAGCGGAAAGGTGAACGGGTAAAATGACGACATCACGGCGGAAAGGTGAGAAAGACATGAACCTTTTATACAAAATCGCAACGATATTCGATAGCCATCGACAGCCATCGACGGCAATCGACAGCAGTCAAAAAAGAACACGCGGGTTTACCTTGATTGAAATGATTATCGTGGTTTCGATTCTGAGTATTCTCCTTTCGCTCCTGTACGGTGCGCTGGAGCGGTCGCGCAAATTCAGCCAGCGGGCGGTCGTGTTCACGGAGATCAAGAACATCGAAAGCGCCTTCCGCCAATACTATGCCGTCTACGGCGAATGGCCGACGAACGAACTGGCGGACACCCGGATCGAATTCACCAGCGAGCTCGCCTCCGGGTACGACAACGGCTTCGTCATCAACAAGGAGATCGCCGAATTGTTGCGAGGCGTCGCCTTGACCGACAGCGAGGCGTCCCGCCGTTTCAATCCGCGCCGGATTTCCTTTATCGAATTCGCCCGGCTGCGCGAGGGGATCCCCGTCAACCCCTTCGTCTCGGCGGCGGACACCCCGGACAAGAACATCCGCAAATACAAGGTGCTGTTCGACACGAACGGCGACCATACGCTCGCATTTACCGACAACGACCGCCAGCCCGCTTTCGGCACGAACATCGTCGCCGACATCGCCGTCTGGACGTTGGTCCCGGGGACGCGCAAAGGCACACAGTCGGAAGAAGACACCAACGCCACCATCCCCGACGAAGTGATCGGCTCCTGGGATTCCTTCGGCGTCAAATAATGTAGGGGGGCGGGAGATGAAAAACCAAAGATCCGGCATCACGCTGATGGAGTTGATTATCGTGCTGGGCATGGTGTCCGTCCTCCTCGCCATCGCGTTGCCCGCGATGCGGGCGGTACACGCGGCTTCGCTCAAACGCCGCGCGGCGGCGGAGGCGACGGAGCTTGCCCAAGGCGCACTCCGCTACAAGGAGACGTACGGGTTCTGGCCGGGCGAGGTGAAACTGGTTTCCGATGCGGATACGAAGGTGAAGCTCCACGAGGACACGCCGCAACAGAACGGTTTGAAGCGCGCGGCGCTCATCGTCTCCGCGCCGGAGGACATCTTGGAGAACCTGACCGAACACAGCACCGGCACGGAACACTGGTTGAGACTCAAGACGAATGAAGCCTACCGCTGTTTCGCGCGTCTCAACGAGCGGCAAGCCACTCCGTCCAAGCGGAATCCGCTGAACCCCAAGGGCATCGAATTCGTCGGGCTGGACAACGAGAAACACTGGGATATCGTCGGGAAGGCGGATCCGTGGGGCCATGCCTACACGCTTTTGATGGGGATGAACCCGCGCTCGCAGTTCCGCCTTTATCTGAACGGCACCCAGATCCTTGCGGTCTCGAACGTGACGGTTCTCGCTTTCTCCAAAGGCGCCCCGGAGGCGCAGAACGCCACAAACTACATTTTCAGCGCGGGGGTGACCCATGGGAAATGAAAACCGTCTGCCATCGAAAATTCCAAACGCTTCCGCCGCCGCTTTTTCCATTTTTGAATTGATCACGGTGTTGGCGATCATCGGGCTCGCGCTGCTCGTCAGCGTCGGCGCGTTCGGGTCGTGGGGAACCTACTGGAAGGCGAAGGGGGCGCAGCGGGCGGTCTGCAACGCCCTGCGCGAGACGCGCTCCATCGCCCTCGCCCAGAACCGCTACGCCGCGTTCTACTACGGCAACATCGCGACGAACGAGCCGGTGGAGAAATTCGCCTATACCGCCTACGTCTTCACCAACGAGACTTTCGACGTGGAGACGCGGTACAAAGGCGTCAACAATCCCCCCGGTTTCAAGGCGGGGTATCAAGACGGCCCGTTGCGCTTCCTCCCGGAGGGTGTCACCGTGGCGCGCTACCTCAACGGGAATCCCGTTCCGGCGCAGGAATACCTGCTCCTCTTCCGCCCGGACGGCAGTGCGCTCTCGCCGTATTCCGACGATTATTCAAGCCCGTCCAACCAGACGTACACCATCGGCTTCAAGACCAAAACCCTTTTCCAGACCGGGAGCAAACAGACCGCGCCGCTCTACCTCCCGATCATCATCGACCTCGACACGGGGAGTGTCCGCACGGATTAAAGCATGAACGCACGTTTTAGAAAAATCACGGTGTCCGGTTTCACGCTGGTGGAAGTCGCCCTCGCCATCCTCGCCGTCGGGCTGGGGCTGCTCGCCATTTTCGGGGTTTCCCAGTCCGCGCTGGAGAACACGGTGGAAAACCGCAACGATGCCCGTTGCGACCGTTTCGCGGACGCGGTCTTCGGCACCCTTCGCGAATACGACAGGGTTTTCGCGGCAAACGCCGCCTCGAACCGCAATGCCGTCGCGGTCTGGCGATACCACTGGGCAAACTGCAAGGAGCTTCCGTTCCCCACGGTCTCCGGGATGCACACGAACGGGCTGACGCTCAAAATCGGCACCATCCAGCCGGCGTTCGACGAGAACGACATCTCCCTGACGGAATGGAATCCCTATTATGAGCTTTTCATTTCCACAAACGGGTATTCCGAAGTCGCCGGGGGCTACAACTACCTCGGTTTCCGTCTGGCGGTCGTCCCCGACGGCGCCCTGTACGACGGCAAGGTTCGGTATTACAAAACCGCGCTGTTTTATCCGGGAGGTCTGCCGTGAAAAAACAATCTGGCATGACGATGATCGAGCTGGTCTCCGCGCTTGCGTTGATGACCATCGTCACCGTGACGGTTCTGGCATTGCTCAACAAGGCGTCGGTCCTCTGGTCGGGCGAGGCGCACAACGAAATGCAGGACGGAGAGGTAGACCGTTTCTTCCGCCAGCTGGACGACGATTTGCGGCAAGCGGTCGCCGACACGGCCGGCGACGTTTCCACGAATGCGACGTTCTGCATCGACGCGCCGAAACGGAATCTAGACGCGGGGGAACGGAATTCCTTCCTCTGTTTCCTCCGCCCCTCCTCCCCGCGCGATTTTGAACAGGCGGACAACAGCGGAGAGAAATGGCGGCTTTCGCTCGACTGCGTGAAGTACGCCTCGAACGCCGCCGGCGAAATCATCCGCGAAGTGTATCCGCTCTACTCGGATAAACCGCTCGGCACACAGGTGAAAGAGATCTGGGAAGATGAATCGGAGCCGTCTCCGGCAAAGGCGGCTTCGCGTATCGCGTTCACCCGCGTCCTCGTGGAGGATTTCAGCGCGACCGCATTGACGCCGATTGCGTTGCCGCTGGTGACGAACGCATTGCCGATCAGCGTCACCCTCCAGTTGCGCGCGTTCAAGGACGAAGCGGAACGGAACGAATACCGACGGCTGTTGGACGACCCCTCAGAGGACGCGATTCTGCACCGCGAATCGCTGGGCGTTCCCTATACCCACCTCTTCCCCTTCCCGACCTATGGAGGCGAGACGATTTTATGAACCCGATTCTTTTCTTTAAAAAACGCAGAGGCGCAGAGACACAGAGAAGGGAGCACGCCCTCTCTCTGCGTCTCCGCGCCTCCGCGTTACATTCAAACCGAGGCGCGGCGTTGATCATCACGCTCGGCGTCCTTTCGCTGCTCGCCGTTCTCGCCGTCGCGTTTCTCGCCAGTTCGCGATCCCTCCGCCGTATCGCGCAGAACCAGCGTTACGCGCAGACGGCGCGCGACCAGATGCCGCTGGCGCTCTGGCTTGCCGTGCGCCAGATCGAGGAAGGGCTGGTCGTCTCCAACGCAAGTCCGGAAGAGGCGGCGAAAAACGTCTCCGGCCGCCGCGTCGCGCCCGTCGGGCAATGGTTCTCGCCCCATTACCTGCGCGACCGTTACGGCGTACATTCGGAGGAGTACACCTTCTGGCACGGCGCCGTGATGACGTCGCCCGGTTCAAACGCCGTTGTGAACCTGCTCACGCCGGAGGTGTTGCGGATGGTTCCCGCCGCGCTTACGAACGGGCTCCCGCTCGATGCCGATGAAGACATACATCCGCTCCGCAGCGCGTGGTCGTGGCTCGAACCGGAAGCGGGCGAACTCAACCCCGCGCGCTTCGCCTTCGCGGCGGTCGATCTCTCCGGCTGCCCCGACGCGAACTACTACGCATCGGGGGCGACTTCACAACGCCTCGCCCGCGTCTGCTACGCGCAGCCCGACGTCACCAACTGGTTCAGCCGCGTGTTCGCGGAGACGAACGACGTGCCGGGCATCGAGGAGGAGAACTGTCCCTTCACCTGTCTCTCCTACGATCCGGATCCCGACACGATACCGCTCGCCTTCCCCAGCAACCACGTCCGCGCCGCCCTCGGCACATACGCGTTCCATGGAGGGACGTTGCACAAGTTCAACTTAAACAGCGTCACCAACCTGGAATCGTGGAAGGTCACCAGCTATGAGAACGGCAACGGCAAAGACGCGACACCCTGGTACAACGATTCCGAATTCAAAAACAACTGGCTCGATTTTGTGAACGTCTACGTCTCCAGCATGGCGCGGGCGGGGGCGCTGGAGAACGACGACGACCAGATGCCGGAGGGGGTCGCCATCCCTTACTCCATCGTGAACGAACTGGACGGCGACCGTATCCCGCAGATTTCCTCGTTCACGGAAGAAGTCGTCAACGAGCAGCAGACGGAACAGACTGTCCAGGCGCTCGCCACGCGCGTCGATTACGCGGTTGAGGCCGTACCGCTCATCAACAAGGTTTCCGTCTTCCCGCTCTATGCGCCGGAAGGCGGCAAGCCCAGCGAAAACCTGCCGCCGGATGTCGATTTCGACGACTACGAACTGGATTCCTCGCTCAGCAACCACTACGCCGTCGCCGTGGAATACTGGTATCCGTTCGCGCCGGCCTCCCCGTTCCGGGACGACACGGGCAAGCCGTTGAACTTCGCCGCCTACGTCGGTGTCTACACGAACAACGACGACATCACCACAACCACAAACGCAGGGTGGAACGCGAGCCTGTTGCGGGACTGGTTCCGCTGGAATTATTCGGATTCGAGCAACACCGTCATGCAGACGCTCTTCCGCGCCTGGAAGGAATCCTACCTAGAATCCGTCGGCCCCGCGGTTTATTCCAACCCGCTCTGGCTGGCGGCGACGTTCCAACAGGAACTCTGGTTCACCCCCGCCATGACCAGCCACCCGTACTGGCCGGACGTCGGCACCAACTCCGTCTATTCACCCTACGTGGAACAGTTCTTCACGCCGCTCGGCCTGGAACAGTGGCCGATTGTCGATACCAACGGCACCTTCGACATCGAGCAGACCCCGGTGTGGCTCGCCTTCCATCCCTCCGTCACCAACGTCGTCGAGGAGGAGACGAACCTGGTCTGGGTTGCCCAAGAACCGACCGACGACGATCCCGCCACGTCGAATCAGGTGGCGCAGGTCTCAACCGTCACCAACGCCTACACCTACCTGACGGTCACCAATCCCGTCGTCACCTGGCAAGCGGACGCGGAGACCTCCTACCGGCTGCGTTACGCACAGAACCCCGATTACCTCCATGACGGCACGTGGATGCTTTGGGAGTCGGAGGACGGGGATTTCCTGACGAACGACGTCGTCTCGCTCACCACGCTCGCCAACGAAACGATCCCCTTCACTTCAACCAACCAGTTCGAAGAGTTCTGGGTCGATCCGACGAACCGGATCCTTGTCACCGTCACCGCCGTCGAACATTCCGTCACCAACGAAGACGAGACCGTTTCCGTCGAATATGAACGGATCACGAATGTCGTCACCGCCCTGACCCTGCGCGAATCCGGCACGACCAACACCTGGGTTTTGACGCGCGACAACGTGGCGATGGGATGGGAAGAACAGCGCGTCAAGCCGCTCCCCATGCCCGACGACCTGGGAATTGCGCTGGACGAATTGCTCTATTTCCTCCCGACCAACTCCACATCGGAACTGTACAGCACCCTCATGGCGACGCCGTTCGACAACGACTTCGACTGGGACAAGCTCCACCGCTCTTTTTCGCATTTCCCGAAGATACTCAATAAAATGTTCCCCACAATCCAGGAACCGACGCTCGGCGACTTGGACGAATCAAACCGCTACTACCTGAAAGAACGTTCGGAAAAGACGGACATCGGCACGATTGCCTATGACGGCGAACGGACACAGGCGGGGCGCGATTTCCAAGGCTACTTCTGGACGGTCTACCCGAAACAGACGGTCAACTTCATGGAGATCGAATACACCGAGGTCCCCGGCGAGAACGGCGAAACGGAACAGCAGCCCGTCACC
>JAGAEL010000147.1 GCA_017613085.1 Kiritimatiellia bacterium
CACAGTCGGCGTGACAGGGCTGGCGGTTTGCGGCACAGCCGCTGGCTGTGTGGCGACGGTCGAGACAAAACCTTCCTGTACCGACACCGGCGTTAGAGCCTCACGCACACTCGGCGCGACAGGGCGGGCGGGTTGCGGAACAGCCGCTGGCTGTGCGGCGACGGGCGCGGCAAAACCTTCCTGTACCGACACCGGCGGCACTGCCTCACGCACACTCGGCGTGGCTGGGCTGGCGGTTTGCGGAACAGCCGCTGGCTGTGCGGTGACAGGCACTACAAAACCTTCCTGTACCGATGCCGACGGCACTGCCTCACGTACACTCGGCGTGGCTGGGCTGGCGGTTTGCGGCACGGCCGCTGGCGGTACGGCGACGGGCGGCTGTGGTGACACGCCGGTGGTAGGCACTTCAAAACCCTCCGGCACACGCACCTGCGGTACCACCGTCTGCACTTCCACACCCACAGGCTGCGCGGTGACCGGCTGCGCGGCTACGGGGGTAGGCTGTGCGGCGACAGGCGGCTGTGGTGACACGCCGGGAGCGGGTACTTCAAAACCTTCCGGCACACGCATCTGCGGCACCACCGTCTGCACTTCCACACCCACAGGCTGCGCGGTGACCGGCTGTGCGGTTACGGGCGTAGGCTGTGCAGTGACGAACAGCTGTGGTAACACGCCGGGGGGAGGCACTTCAAAACCTTCCGACACACGCACCTGCGGTACCACCGTCTGCACTTCCACACCCACGGGCTGCGCGGTGACCGGCTGTGCGGCTACGGGTGTAGGCTGTGCGGTGACAGGCGGCTGTGGTGTCACGCCGGGGGCGGGGACTTCAAAACCTTCCGGCACACGCATCTGCGGCACGTGTTTTGCGCCGTCACATCTTTGTGACGGTTCCCCGTAAGCGGCCACGAAAGCCTCCACGGCGGCTGCGGAGGGCGGCTGTCCCTCTCCCGTCTGATCGATGACGGGAGGTAGCGTCGGAAGGTTGACGGAGACGGCGTCAATCGAAGTCATCGGAATCATCATCCGTCAGCCTCCTTCCCGTAAACTCTTCCATTTCCGCGTCGGCGCGCTGTTCCTGTTCGCGGCGTTCCGCTTCTTCCCAAATGGCTTTGTGCTGGGTCACCTTGGCGTGGTCTTTGACCGAAACCACGTAACGCCCGTGCGCCTTTTCCGCTTCGGCCTCGCGCTCCTCAACCGCCGCCTCGGCGCGGTGGAGCGCGTCGTCCAGCAACACACCTTCTTCGTCGATCGCGGCAATCGCCTGGTTCACGAGGTCGATTTCCGAGCGCGGCACAGGGCGGTTCAGGATCGTCGCGAAAACGCCGTCGCGACGTTCCTCTTTCGTCCGGGCGTACTGCTGCAACCGGTCGCGGCAGGCTGCCCGTTCGGCAACCGCCGTGTCGCGCGCGTGACGGGCGGCGACGAGTTCCTTTCCCGCCCGGTCTTCGCGCATCTCGCGGATACGCAGCATGCTTTCCAGTACGTACGCCATCAGCCGACAACCTCCTTCAGCTTCCGGACGGTGTCCTCATAGACGGGCTTCTCGGAAAGCCCTTGGCAGAGGAAGCCGTTGACGGCGTTGATTTTCGCGATCGCCTCATCGGTGGAAGGATCGGCGCCCTTCTGGTATTCGCCGATCTTCAACAACAGTTCGACTTCTGCGTATTTCGCAAGGATCTCGCGCAGCTTGGAGGCGGCGGCCTTGTGGGTTTTGTCGACAATCGCATTCTGGCAGCGAGAGACGCTTTGCAGAATGTCGATGGCCGGATAATGGTTCTGCTGGGCGAGCTTACGCGAAAGGATGATGTGGCCGTCGAGAATGGAGCGCGTCTCGTCGGCGATCGGCTCGGTCATGTCATCGCCTTCGACCAGCACGGTGTACAGCGCGGTAATCGATCCCTTGTCCGAATTGCCCGCCCGTTCCATCAGTTTGGGCAGTTCGGAGAAGACGCTGGGCGGGAAACCGCGACGGGTCGGCGGCTCGCCGGCGGCGAGTCCGATCTCACGCTGGGCGCGCCCGAAGCGCGTCACGGAGTCCATCAGAAGCAACACCTTCTCGCCCTTGTCGCGGAAAAACTCGGCGATGGACGTGGCGACATACGCCGCCTTAAGGCGTTCCATCGCGCTCCGGTCGGAGGTGGAGCAGACGACCACGCTCTTGCGCATCCCTTCCGGCCCGAGGTCTTTCTCGATGAACTCGCGCACTTCGCGCCCGCGTTCGCCGATGAGCGCGAGCACGGTGACGTCGGCGGACGTGTTGCGGACAATCTGCGCGAGCAGGGTGGATTTTCCCCCGCCGGCAGCCGCGAAAATCCCCATACGCTGGCCTTCGCCGCAGGTCAACATCCCGTCGAGGGCGCGGACGCCGAGCGAGAGCGGGGTCGAGATGATGCGCCGCTGCAGCGGGCTGGGCGGGTCGGCGAACACCGGATAGTAACCGTCGGGGCGGATCGACCCTTTGGCGTCGGCGTCGATCGGGCGTCCGAGACCGTCCAGCACGCGCCCGAGAAGGGAATACCCGACCGGAACCATGTGGACGCGCCGCGTGGGAATCACCTCCGTCTGCGCGGAGATGCCGATCATCTGTCCGAGCGACGTGAGCAGCACGGCCTCGCGCGTGAACCCGACCACTTCGGCCTGAATCTCGAAATCCTCCCACGGGTTGCGAAGAATGCAGATTTCCCCGATCTTCACGCCGGGGACGGCGGCTTTGATGATGGTACCGACGACCTGGATCACGCGGCCCTTCACTTCGACGGGCTGCGCGTCTTCGACCGCACGGTCAAGCATTTGCAGGATGTAATCAAACGACCCCGCCATCAAACATGCCTTTCAAAATTCTTTTTGATCGATTTTTCGATCGCGGCAAGCTGCCCGTCGATCGAAGCGTCCACCGTTCCGGCCGCGGTTTCGACCACGCATGCGCGACCGTCCAGTTTTCCATCCTCCGCAACCTCGATAAAGTTGAGCGAAGGGAAATCCTTCAAGATGTCGTTCAACCGCCCCTTCACGACAGGCACCATCTTCGGGTTCACGCGGACGGTGATCTGCTGCTGGTTACGGACGACGGCCTTCATCGCCTTTTTCGTGACCTGGACGACCAGTTCCTCGTCGCCGATTTCATCGACGCATTTCCGGAGCGCCTTCATCACGATCCCGCACATGGTGTCTTCGACGCCCTCCATAAACTGAACGGTGCTTTCGAGCAGATCCATCTTCTGCATCGTGATTTCCATCTTGCCGTCGGCCAGGCCCTTGGCATACCCCTCCTCGCGGGCGGCGTTCATCACGTCGTCGAGTTTCGCGATCTCGGCGGCATCGGCCGCCTTGACCAGGCGCGATGTCGTCTCCAATGTGAACGACTCTTTCTTCACGAGCAACATAGCGCATGTTCCTCCGGAAACTGAAGCTCCAACAGCCTGTACACCAAATCCAGCCCGACCTCCGCGTCCAGCGGGGTGAACCCCTCGTCCAGCGCCGCCGGGAAACGCAGCCGCTGGCGTTCCAGCAGACCGCCGGGAAGCCCTTTCAACGCGGTCGTCAACAAACGGAAACCTTCGACCGCGAAATCCGTCCCGCCGGTCCCGGGCAGACGCCACTTGTGGAAATACGGCGCGACGCGGAAGACCTCGGGGTAGACGCCGGGCAGCTGCGACCGGAACGCGCGGACTTTCCCGCCGTCGATCTCCCGTTTCATCCGCTCCGCGTTCGCCAGCGCGGCGAGCCAGAGCGCGAGCTGCCGGAACGTCGCGACGGGCAGCAACAGCAGGCGGCTTCCGTCGTCTTTCGGAAAGGCATGGAAAAGCGGGCTGACCGCCAGCCGTTCCCGCACAAACGCGGCGACGCGGGGCACACCCCGGAGCGCGACAGCCTCGCGACCGCACGCCGCGACGACGCGTTCGTCGTCGATCAGCGCGGCGAAGCCGTAAAGGAACTTCCGGACGAGCGGCCAGCGCCGTTCGTCGCGCACAAGTTCCCGCGCCTGCTGGATGGTGATTTCCCCGTCCATTTCCCTATCCGTTCTTCTTCCCGTCTTTGCCGGCCGGCCTCCGTTTCGGGGGCGCGTCGCGGAAGAGCGTCACCGAGATTTTGCTGTAGTCGAGTCCCTCGATCGCGTTCTTGACCAGACTCTTGATCTGCGGGACGAAATCCGCCATGTCCACGTCATACCGGTGGTGGATGGCGACGGCGGCGGAACTCGGTTTCGCGTTCTTTGCGAAGGGGTCGTTCTCCGGCAGCACGACGTGGACGCGCGCGTCCACGACGCCCTCGATCTGCGAGATGGTCCGGGAGAGGTCCTGCGCCAGCGCGTCCATGAACCGGATCCGTTCCTCGGAAGGGGACGACACCATGCCGGTCTTCTTGAAACTCTCGGCGACGCCCTGGTACTGGCGGCGCGGCAGCCCCGCCTGTTCCAGGATCCCCATCGCGCGGGCGAACTGCGAAGCGTCGATCATGACGTTCCACGTTCCTTCGTCGCCCGGCGTCTTGCGGCTTTCGATCCCTTCTTCGCCCAGCGTGGCGATAATGGTGTTCGCCTGACGTTCCTCCAGCTGCGAATACAGCGTCGTCTCCTCTTCGCAACCCGTCAACGCCAGCAACGCCGCGCAACACAAGGCCATCCGAATTTTCATCTCTCCAACTCCTTCACGTCGCGATCCATTCGCGTTCGCCGCCCCGGCTCGCCTTCACGAACCGGCTCCAGCGCGCATCCGCCTCTTCCGTCTTTCCGAGCATACGGAGGGCGCGCGTCTCCAGCAGCGCCTCGGCGCGTTTGAGTTCCGCCGGGAACTCGCCCGAACGCACGACTTCCAACGCGGCAACGGCCTGGTGCTCTTGCAACAGGAGATCCGCCAGCATGGCCGCGACCACGCCGTCTCGCGGGTTCTCCTCCGCCAGCGCTTCCAGGACGTTACGCGCGCGGACTCCCTGCCCGTGGCGGGCAAAGAGCCATGCCGCCGTCAACAGCAGCTGCCTTTCTTCTTCGTCCACGCATCCCCCGTCAGCCGTTCTTCACCAGCGTCTCGACCGCGGAACTCGCCTTCTTGGCGACATTCGTCACGACCTCCTGCTGGAAACTCAGGTTGGCGACCTCGTACTGCAGTTCCGTCAATGCCGCCACCGAGGGCGTGTGTCCCAGGCGGCGTTCGGAAAGCGCGTGAATCCGGTGCAGGATGCCCTGGTTCAGGTCCTGCGCCGAACGCCACGCTTCGCCGATCTGCTGGGCGAACGGGACGGGATCCGGCCCGTCCATGCCCATCGCGGCCTGAAACGCCTTCACCGCGTCGGCGTCGGCCGTCTGACCGGCCGCCATCTCGTTCAAGACGGCCATGCTCTGCGGCGCCTGTACGGCGCGGATCGCCTCGATCATTCCCGCGTCGATCATGCGACGTTTCCTCCTATGTCGTGCAAAAGACCAGCCGCGAGGTTCGCGGCGGCCTTGTCATCCGATTGCGCGGCCTCCGTGAGGCATCCGACCGCGTCTTCCTTCCGGCCTGCGCGGATCAGCGCCATCCCCCGGAAAGCCTTGAGCATGGCCGAGTCCGGCCATTTCACCAACGCCTCCCCGTCTAGGAACGACAACGCGAGGTTGAAGTCCTGAACGCTGATCATCAGGATGGCTTTCGCGACGGCGACCGAAACCTCGTCCGGCCGGAAAGCTTCAAGAGCGGCAAGAATCCCCGCAGCGCTCTTAAAGAGGTTCTTTCCGGTCGCGACAAAGGCAATCTGGAGCAGGAGGCGAGCCTCCTCCGTCTGCAAATCAAATGAACAATCCGACATTCAACCGTTACCGCATGTTGGAGGCGATCGAAGAGAGCGCGTCCGCCATGTTTTTCTGGATGTTCGTCATCGTGGTCAACGCGAGGTTCCACTGCTGCAGGTCGTACTGGAGCTGCTGCAGGTTCGCCTGGACATCCGGGTGCTCCTGGTAGGTCTTGAGGGACTCGTTCAAACGCTGTTCCAACGTCATAACGGCGTTAAAGAGCGCGTTGTAGACGTTGTCGAGGTGGATGACGTTCGTCGTCGTGCTGCTGACACGCTCGATCGTCATGGTGTTCTGCAGCAGCGGGACAAGGCCCGTGCCGTTGTGTTCAAACGTACCCGAATACGAGTAATCCGCCATTTCTGTACTCCTTGTTTACCTTGTTTCCTTCACTCTTCAAACACGCCCGGCGGCACCCGCCGCCGAAGCGAAATCACCTTTCCATCGCGAGCCGCAAGACCTTCCGGGCCACCACGTTCGCCTCTTTCAACCGCTCGCACCTAGCGTATTCGTCCGGGGGCAGCCCCGCAGACAACGCCTTCTTGAGCCGTTCTTCCAACCCGATGAGCACGGCGTCGTACTTCGCCAGCGCCTCCGCCGCGTTCGGCCCGGCCAGCTCCTGCTCCAGCTCCGTCAAGCGGATCGATTCCCTCTGTCCCGTCACGGTTTCCATTCGGAACGCTCCTCTCCTTTGCGAAGGATCACCTTGTCCGGCTCGATCTTCTCAATCTGGAAACCGCCCACGACCGCGCCTTCCGCCGCGCGCGAACCGTCGCGCAGGACAAGGCAGGGATAAGGCTTGGTGATGATCCCCGCCACCGGGTTCTTCGGCGTCGGCATCCCCTGTTTCGCCACGGGGGTGTCGAACGGCGTCGAAGCGTTAGCCTGCACCGCGCGGTATTCCGTCGGTTTGGTCGAGGCGCGCCCGTCCTCGCAGACGACCGCCGTGTCGTCCACGATCCGGACGTGGTTGACGTCCGAACAGATGGAGGCGACGGTCTGCAGCAACTCTTCCTTCGTCGCCGCCTTTCCGCCGATCGCAACCACGCGGTTCGTCGCGGCGAGAAGCTTCATGCGCCCTTCCGTCGTGACAAACAGCAGCTCTTCCAGCCCCGCGCGCAACGTCTCGTCATCCGAAACGTCCACGACAAGCGACGGATCGAACGCATACGCTTCCTGCATGGCTTCCAGTTTGTCGCCGCGTTTGGCGAAGTTCCCCGAAACCGTCTTTACGCCGTCCTTCTCCTGCACGGCGAGACCGTGTTTCGCCGCCCACGACTCCAGCGTCTCGTTTTCCGTCCCCCCGTCTGCCTCTGCCGTCGTCCCGACGCGGGCGTCATCTTCCCCTTTCGGGAAGTAGGACGTCCAGAAGGAACCGTACCGCAACGACAGGAAGTATCCGCCGACAAAGAAGAGCAGAAGCAGGAGCAACACCAGCAGAACCAGCAGGCACCCGGCGGCGCGGCGGCGGCGCGGCGGCTCCTCCGACGGCGCGGGC
>JAGAEL010000148.1 GCA_017613085.1 Kiritimatiellia bacterium
ACACCACCCGTTGCGACACGCTTTTCGGCGCGACGTATATGGTGATGAGTCCAGAGCATCCGCTTGTCGCGAAATGGCTGGAGAAGGGACTAATCGCCAATGCCGACGACGTGGTTGCCTACCAGAAGAAGGCCGCCTCGAAGAGCGACCTCGAGCGTACCGAACTCAACAAGGAGAAGACGGGGGTGAAGCTTGAAGGCGTGACGGGCATCAACCCCGTGAACGCCGAGAGGCTGCCGATCTTCATCTCCGACTACGTGCTGGCGAGCTACGGCACGGGGGCGATCATGGCCGTGCCGGCGCACGACGACCGCGACTTCGACTTTGCCAAGGTCTTCGACCTGCCGATCGTACAGGTAGTCGCGCCAGCCGACAGCGAGGCCGCCAAGAACGCATCGCCCGATCCCGTGCCGTACACGGGCGAGGCTGCGTTCACCGACATCGCCACGGGCGTGATGGTGTCGTCCGGCTTCATCACGGGCCTTTCGGTGGACGACGCGCGCAAGAAGATGATCGAATGGCTCGAAGAGCATGGCGTGGGCCGCGCCAAGACCCAGTACAAGCTGCGCGACTGGCTCTTCAGCCGCCAGCGCTACTGGGGGGAACCCTTCCCCGTCATCCAGATGGAGGACGGCACGATGCGCCTCGTGCCGGAGGACGAGCTGCCGCTCGAACTCCCGGCGATGGAGGACTTCAAGCCGACGGGAACGGGCGAGCCGCCGCTCGCCAAGGCGAAGACATGGGTCGAGTACACCGACCCAGAGACCGGCATGAAGGGCATCCGCGAGACCAACACGATGCCCCAGTGGGCGGGCAGCTGCTGGTACTATCTGCGCTACTGCGACCCGCTGGACGAAAACGCGCCCATCTCCGGCGAACTGGAGAAGTACTGGATGCCGGTGGATCTTTACGTCGGCGGCGCGGAACACGCCGTCCTGCACCTTCTCTACGCCCGCTTCTGGCACAAGGTGCTCTACGATCTCGGCGTCGTTTCGACGAAGGAACCCTTCCAGAAGCTCGTCAACCAGGGCATGATCCTCGGCATCTCCTACAAGGACGCGCGCGGCGCGCTTGTGCCGATGGACAAGGTGACGTTCAAGGACGGCACGGCGTACAGCGCGGAGACGGGCGAAAAGCTCACCGAATTCCCCGCCAAGATGTCGAAATCGCTCAAGAACGTCATCAATCCCGACGACGTCATCCGCGAATACGGCGCGGATTCGATGCGCCTGTACGAAATGTTCATGGGGCCGCTCGTCGCGGTGAAGCCTTGGAGCACCAAAGGCGTCGAAGGCGTGACCCGCTTCCTGAAGCGCGCGTTCCGCATGGTGAAGGGGCAGCCGCTCTGCGACGAAATCACCGCCGAGCAGAAACGGACGCTCCACCAGACCATCAAGAAGGTCACGGACGACCTGGAGACCATGAGCTTCAACACGGCGATCAGCGCGATGATGGTCTTCGTGAACGCCTTCATCGGCGAGGACAAGCCCCTGCCCCGCGAAGCGGCGGAGAAGTTTGTGCTGATTCTCGCCCCGTTCGCGCCGCACCTCTGCGAAGAGCTGTGGGAATACCTCGGGCACGCCGACTCGCTCGCCTACGAGCCGTGGCCCGCCTACGACGAGTCGCTCCTGAAGGCGGACGAGGTGGAAATCCTCGTACAGCTGCTGGGGCGGCCGAAGACGCGCATCCAGGTTCCGCACGGCGCGGACAACGCCACGCTGGAAAAACTGGCGCTCGCCGACCCGAAGGTGCAGGAGGCGCTTGCGGGCAAGACTGTCCGCAAGGTCATCTGCGTCCCGAACCGGCTGGTGAACATCGTGGCGCAATGACGGCGTTTCGGGTTGACTTTCCCGTTGCAAAGCGGTAAAGTAAATGCGTCTTTGCGTTGGAATGTGAGGAAAAAACATGGCAACAGTGATGGTTTTGGAAGGTCCGTTGAAGGGACAGTCGATCGAACTCGGGCAGCCGGTCACACGTATCGGGCGCCGTGAGGGCAACGATTGGGTTTTGTCCGACGGTTCGGTTTCCAGTGCGCATTGTGAAATCGAAATCCGCGACGGGAATTTCATTCTGCGCGATCTCGGCTCAACCAACGGGTCGCGAGTCAACAACGAGCCGATCAGCGAGCAGATGTTGTATCGTAACGACATCCTCCAGCTGGGCGATGTCAAGTTGATGATCGACGGCGAGGACGTGCCGGTCGCGCAGGAACAGCCGGAAGGCGGCATGGAGCCGATTCCGCGCACGACGATCGTGATCACGCAGAACAAAAAGGCCGCGCCGCCGAAGGAGTTCGTGCAGAAGAAGAACGGCAACAAGGTCTGGGTCTTCCTGATCGCCATCCTGCTGGCCGTCATCGGTTACTTCCTCTACTTGTTCTTCGTCGGCAAGTAGCCACGGTTGTTGAAGGCGGTGCGCACGTTGCGGGCCGCCTTTTCTGTCTTGTCCCTGCCTTTCATCAGTAGAGTACACGCCATGCGATACCTGACCTTATCCGTCCTGCTCCTCGCCTCCCTGTGCGCGTCCGCCGCCGAACGCCTTCCCGATTACCCGCTGTTGAAACGCGACGCGGTGGTCGAAGCGGCGAAGGGCGCCACCGCCGAACGTTTCCCGGACGCCGACAGCGCACTGATCGACGACATCGTCTTCACGGAGTACGCGCCGGACGGCACGGATGCGACGTGGGACGACGAATACACGAAGATCCTCACCGAGAAGGGGCGGCGCGAAGCCTCCACCCTGACGCTCGGCTTCAATGCGTTCTACGGGAACATCCGCGTCCTCCTCGCCGAAATCATCAAGCCGGACGGCCGCGTGATCCCGGTGGACGTCAAGGCGAACAGCCGCGTCATGATCGATCCCAGTCAGATGGGGTCGAACATCTACGACCCGAACGACAAGCAGCTCTCCCTCTCCGTGCCGGGACTGGAAATCGGCGACCTGCGCCACGTCCTCGTCTGCCGGGAGACGCTCCGCACCCGGATCCCGGACACCTGGTGCGACTACACGACCTTCGAGTCCACGACGCCGATCCTCTCGCTCCGCTACGTCGTCTCCGAACCGACGGAACGCCCCATGAAAAAAATCCTCCTGCGCTCGCCCGTCGCGGACACCGTCGCCTACACGAAAGAGCCGGGGAAAGGCGGGCGCACACTCCACACCTGGCAGGCGCGGAACGTGCCGAGGATGTTTCCCGAACCCGATATGCCCCCGTCCTACACGGTCGTGCAACGCCTCCTGCTCAGCACCCTGCCCGACTGGGAGACGGTCTCTCGCTGGTACGCGAAACTTTGCGAGAAGCCGCTCGCCGACGTCACGCCGGAAATGCGCGAGAAGGTCGCCGAGTTGATCCGCGACGCGAAGACGCGCGAGGAGAAGATCCACGCGATCTTCACGTTCGTCTCGCAGCAGATCCGCTACATGGGGGTCACCACGGAGGATGTCGCCCCCGGCTACGAGCCGCACCCGGTCAGCATCACCTTCAAGAACCGTTACGGCGTCTGCCGCGACAAGGCCGCCCTGCTGGTCGCGATGCTCCGGCTCGCCGGGTTTGACGCCTACCCCGTGATCATCAACGTCGGTCCGAAGAAAGACCCCGACGCCCCGATGCCCTATTTCAACCACGCCATCACCGGCGTACGCAACGAGGACGGCAGCTACCAGCTGATGGATTCCACCAACGAGAACACGGCAGACCTCTTCCCCGCCTATCTCGGCAACTGCTCCTATCTCGTTGCAACGGAAGCGGGCGATCCTTTGCGCGTCTCCCCCGTCTACCCGGCCGAAAAGGAACTGCTGACCGTCGATACGTCCGGTACGCTCGAAGAGACCGGCACCGCCGTCTTCCATTCCGCGATCGCCTTCGCCGGCATCAACGACAACCTCTACCGGGGTTTCTTCCTCCGTTCGAAGAAGGAGAAGCGCCGCGCCTTTTTTGAGCGGATTCTGAAAGCGAAATTCCCCGGCGCGGAGGTGCTGACGTGTGAAATCACGCCGGAAAATCTGCAGGACACGCGCAAACCGCTCGCCGTCCGCCTGGCGTTCCGGGTCTCCGGCTATCCCGTCCGGGGAGATTCACTCGACGTGCTTCCCCTTCCATGGATCGGCACGGGCTTGGGCTACGCGAACATCGTCGTCGGCAAGACGGGACTGAAGGAACGCAAGTACCCGATGCTGACCGAAATCGCCTGCGGCGTGAAGGAGCGCGTCTCGATCTCGCTCGGATCGGCGATGGGGCTTCCGCTGGAATTCCC
This sequence comes from Kiritimatiellia bacterium, assembly GCA_017613085.1. Classification (GTDB taxonomy): domain Bacteria; phylum Verrucomicrobiota; class Kiritimatiellia; order RFP12; family UBA1067; genus RGIG8368. The sequence continues at coordinate 4,254 of JAGAEL010000148.1, forward strand.
GCCCGCCACAGACCTCGATCGCGGCGGTATCGCCTTCCGTTTGGAAATGGCGGCGACGAACGGCGTCCTCACCGCGACCCGCGACTACCTTGTGAAATCGGTGGAGTTCTCGCCCGCCGACTACCTGACCCTGAAACAGACGTTGACGGAAGTGGAACAGGCGGGAAAGTTCCGTCCGCTCTTCGCGGCGAAAGGCCGCGACGGCGTCCCCGATTCCGAAATCCTTTTCGACCACACGCAGACGCGAGTCACCTCCGCCACCTCGTATGAGACGCTGCACACCTGGTCGCGCCGGATCCTCACCTACAACGGAACCAAGAAACACGCGGAAGTGAAAATCGGGTACAACCCCGCCTGGCAGACGCTCGACCTCGTCTCCGCCGTCGTCTCCAACAAGAACGGCAAGGTTTTCTCGGCGGCCAGCCAGGAGATCCACCGTATGGACGCCTCGTGGGTTTCCGCCGCACCCCGTTATCCGGCGGGCAAGGAACTGGTCGTCAACCTTCCGGGCGTGGAAGTCGGCAGCGTCATCACCGTTACCACCCGTTTCGTCCAGACCAACGATACCTTCTATTGCAAGGCGTTGACGTTCGGCGGTTTCGAACCGACGAAGGACGAACGGTTCACCCTCGCCTACCCGTCCAGCCTCCCGCGCCCGCGTTTCCGCCTCTTCCATCCCGCGAGCGTCGAATTCGCGAGCGAGACCAACGCGAACGACGTGGTCTACTCCTGGACTTCCGCCGGACTGCCGACGGTGAAACAGGAATCCGCCCTCCCGCCCTGGTACCGTTTCCAGCCCACGCTCTTCCTCAGTTGCGGGAACTGGAAAGACTACGCCGCGTTGCTCTATGCCGCGTTCGACCGCGTTCTTGCGCAGAGCGGAAAAGCGGCGGAAGAGGCGCACCGGCTGGTTAAAGACGCGGCGACGCCGCGTGAGAAAATCCTCGCCATCCGCAACGAAGTCATGCGGACGATCCGCGTGGCCGGTCCCGGATTCCTCTCCCTCCCGCTCGACACCCTCTCCGCACCCGACCGCACGCTCGCCGACCGTTACGGCCATGCCGCCGACCGCGCCCTGCTGTTGACCGCGATGCTCCGCGCCGTCGGAGTGGACGCAGACCTTGTGATCGCGTCCGGTGACGCCACCAGGTATCCCGCCTATGCGTTCCCGCGCCGGGAGTTGCCGCAGGACGGTTACTTCCACGAACTGCTCGTGCGCGTTCGCGACGGAGGCCGCGTCTACCTGTTGAATGAAGGGACCCAGTACAGCGAACTCGGTTCGACGGCGCTCGACGGCGCGTATGCGCTCACACGCGGCGGCGTGATCGAAACGCTCCACGCCGAGCCGGAAATGCAGAACCGCGACGTGACCGACATCGTCGTCGATCTCGAAGCAAGCGGAGACGCGACGCTCACTGTGACGAACTGGGTCTTCGGTTCTTCCGTCGGCGTCTATCGCCGCCGTTACAAGGAGATGCTGCCGGAAGACCTCCGCCGCCATGCGCTGGAAGTCGCGGGACACATCTCCAAATCCGCCGAACTGGTTTCGCCGTTCGTAACGGAGACGGAGGCCTATCCCGGTTACACGGCCTACTCCGTCGCCGTGAAAAAATTTGCGACAACGTTCGGGAAACGGCTCTCCGTCTCCCTCTTCGGACTCGACGATCCGATCTTCCCGTTGCAGGAAGACCGGCGCGAAAACCCGCTCTTCCTGAACCGCGACACCCCGGAGGAAGTCCGTTGCCTCGTCCGTTTCCCGAAAGGGTACACGCGCCTGGAGCTTGTCCCCTCCAGCCTCGAATGGATCTTCCCGGACGGGCTCGGAACGTATGCGTTCCGCGTCGCCCGCAAATACGACGCGGGTGGACGCCTGTGCGTCACGCTCACCCGTGAACTCAAGCGGGCCGCCGGAGAAACCCCGGCGGAACTCTACCCCACCCTGTTGGAGTACAACCGCCTCTCAACCCACCCCTCACGCAAAACCATCGTGGCTGCGCAAGAGGAATAATCCGCTTGAGCAGGACAAGAAAGGGAAACCGATATGTCTGAGATTATTTTTTCGCACGAATTCGGGACGGATGTCGCGAAATTCTACACCCCCTATGCAACCGCGACCGTCTCCCTCTTCGGGGGGCAGACGCTCTCCTTCAAGCCGAGAGACGGGGAAGACCTGCTCTTCCGTCCGGCGGAGATCGATTTTTCAAAAGGAGAGGAAGTCCACGGAGGCATCCCCATCTGCTGGCCCTGGTTCGGCACGTGCGGGGAACCGGGAACCGGGAAACACGGCTTCTTCCGCTACTCAAAACTGATCCATTTTTCGACGCATTGGGGAAACGAAAGCGCCCGCCTCGTGTTGGGGCTTCGTTCTACACCGGAGACGGAGGCCATCTGGCCCTACGCCTTTGAAACCATTTTTACCATCGTTCTCTCCGACCGGTTGACGCTTGAACTGGAACAGACCAATACGGGGGACAAACCCTTCGCCGTCACCGAAGGTTTCCATCCGTACCTGCGCGTAAGCGACCGCGACAACGTGACGGTGGCGGGGGTGGACGGCGATCCATGCGTCCTCGCGACGGATGGAGTTCCCGGCGTACAGCGGGGCGACTACACCCCGGTTCCGGACGGCAGCATGGTGTTCACGCCGCACCTCGACACGCACATTCTGCGCGATCCGGGCTTAAAGCGCGAAATCCACGTGAAAGGAACCGGCACGAAAAAATTGGTCGTCTGGAATCCCGGCGCATTCAAGGAGGGGAACTGGCAGAACCTCGGAGCGGAAGACTACCGCCATTTCCTCTGCGTCGAACCCGCGACCCTCTTCCGCGACGCCGCCGTCACCATCGCACCGGGCGAAACCCACACCATCCGGATGGAACTCTCCACCACCCCGCTCGCCTAGTTTCGGGGAGGGGTGCCGTTTTCCAGCACCTCAGGCCGTAGTCGTTTTCACATCTCGATCAGCCGGTCGGTTATCTCGATGGGGAGGGCGCGTGTCTCCACGCGCCGCAGAACCGGATTTTCGGCGGTTGAGGACAACCGCCCTCCCTAATCGTGCCACGGTACATCATTTACGAATCCGTGATATGGCCAATCGTCGGAATTTTCCACCAAACCCTTACGCACTGGGTTGTTGCGCACATATTGCCATTTCTCCTCATATTGTACACCCGTTCGTATTTGGGTATCCCAACAATCATCTTGCCACAATTTCTCCATGTTTTCGGCGGTTGAGGACAACCGCCCTCCCACGTGAGGGCGCGTGTCCCCACGCGCCGCAACCGCAAATGCCTGTTGTGCCAATCTTTTCCAATATTTCATCCACCTATGGAAATCGGATGTCGGATAGGTCGCGGGCGCACAAAAAAAATGAATATGGTCGGGCATGATCACATATCGGCCCACAATCCAATTCTGAGCATTCGCCCAGGTGGACAAAATAATGTTCACCATATCCTTCTCGGCGAGAATGGGTTTACGTCCCTCCGTACAGACCGTGACAAACAAAATGGTCGAGCGAAACCCTTGTTCATGCACGGAATTACGCGACGGATGCTTGCGCACGGGAGGGCGGTTGTC
>JAGAEL010000149.1 GCA_017613085.1 Kiritimatiellia bacterium
CGTGTCACCCTGCCCCTTGTTCACCTGCGAGAAGTCGAGTACCAGCACCTGGTAGCGGTTCCGGTACTCCGTCGGCTCACGCCCGATGTCGAGGTCGCCGAAAAGCGCGTCGAAGTTCTCCTTCTCGGCGATGTCGTAGTAGCAGCGGAGCATACTCAAGAAGAGCGACTTCCCGAACCTGCGCGGGCGCACGAAGAAGAGGAAAGACCCGCACAGTTCAAGGGTGCGGATGTACATCGACTTGTCGACGAAGTAGTATCCTTCGCCTCGGAGGCGTTTGAAGTCGAAAATGCCGTAAGGAATCTTGAGGTTGCCGTTCATTTCTTTCATTCTACCAAACCGAAACGCGCCGTACAAGACACAAAATTTTAGGTTGCGGGGGAGGCAGGGTTGATTCTATACTAACGCTTTGTCGATTGGAGATACATCATGTTGACTTGGAATCCGCAGTTACACAACCGTTCGTTACTCCGGCTTGGTGATTTCACCGATGAGGAGATGTTGCAGCTCGTCAAATTGGCGGAGGAGCTGAAGGCGCGCCGCCGTGCCGGCGTCCGTGGCGATCTCTTGTATCGCCGCCATATCGCGCTGATCTTCGAGAAGAGCTCGACGCGTACACGCAACTCCGCTTCCATCGCCGTCCGCGACGAAGGCGGCGACGCCGAGTTCTTGACAAAGAACGACATCCACCTCGGCGGCAAGGAGTCGGTCAAGGATACCGCCCGCGTACTGGGACGGATGTTCGACGGCATCCTCTTCCGTGGCTTTGCGCAAAACACGGTCGAACAGCTCGCCCGCTGGTCCGGTGTTCCTGTCTGGAACGGGCTCACCGACGAGTGCCATCCCACGCAGATCCTCGCCGACCTGATGACCATGCAGGAGAACTTCGGCGAACTGAAAGGGTTGAAGCTTGCCTACATCGGCGACGGGAGGAACAACGTCGCGAATTCGTTGATGCTTGGATGCGCCAAGGCGGGTGTCCATTACGCGAACTGCACGCCGTCCTCCCTCATGCCGGATGAACAGCTCGTCGCCGTCGCCCGCGAGGTCGCCGCGAAGAACGGTTCCACCGTCAACGTCTACAACGACCCGTTCGAAGGCGTGAAGGGGGCGAACGTCCTTTACACCGACGTGTGGGTCTCGATGGGCGAGGAGGACAAGAAGGCCGAACGTCTCGCCCTGCTCCGTCCCTATCAGGTGAACGGACGGCTGGTGGACGCGACGGGTAACGCCGGCGGCAAGCTGATTTTCCTCCACTGCCTACCCGCGTTCCACGACAACCAGACGCTCGCTTCGGCGGAAACCGGCGCACTGGAGGTGACAGACGAGGTGTTCGAGGCCCCGTTCTCCAAGGTGTTCGACGAGGCGGAGAACCGGATGCACACCATCAAGGCGTTGTACGTTTCATCGCTCGCCGATTGCTCGGCGTTTTAACGGAAGGGAGGGAACGAATGACCCGGTTGTACGACATTTCCTGGGAGGACTACCAGAAACTATCGCTGGAGGAGAAGGCCCCCTACCTGATGCAGGACGAGGGGGCACCGTACCACACGCTCTACGCGCAGCAGTTCGACGGCGCCCTGCTCGGCCGTCTCGCCCTGCTTGCGAACGAGATCCGCGCCATCGGCAAGACGCGCGTCGGGACGGAGTTTCTGCGTTCGCAGGTCTCCCACAAGCGCGCGATGCTCTACTTCACCCAGCCCAGTTCCCGGACGTTTCTCTCGTTCAAGTCGGCCTGCCAGATTCTCGGCGTCCCGACGGGCGAGGTCCGCGACACGTCCATTTCGTCCGAGTTCAAAGGCGAGTCGCGCGATGATTCCGTGCGGACGTTCAGCTCCTACTTCGACATGATCATCATGCGGACGCCGGAGAAGGGGTTGGCGGAGAAGAGCGCGTGGGTGCTGTCGCACTCCGAACGCCCGATCCCCATCATCAACGCGGGGTCCGGCCCGGATCAGCACCCGACCCAGGCGCTGCTCGACATCTATACGCTGCTCCGGAGTTTCGAGAAGCAAGGCGGCCTCCGCAACCGGACGGTTGTCTTCTGCGGCGACCTCCTGCGCGGGCGCACCGTCCGTTCGCTCTCCTACCTCCTCACGAACTATCCGGGCATCCGGATGATTTTCGTCGCGCCGGACGAGTTGCAGATTCTGCCGGACGTGCTGGAGATGCTGAAGCGTAAGAACATCGAGTTCGCCTGTTCCAACAATCTCCGCGCCGTCATTCCCGAAGCGGACGCCGTGTACATGACGCGCATCCAGGACGAGTGGGACAAGGCGAAGGGCGAGAGTGCGCGGATCGACACCAGCCACTTCAAGTTCGGTGCGGAAGAACTGGCCCTGCTCTCCCCCCGTGCCATCATTATGCACCCGTTGCCGCGCCGGGACGAGATTTCGACCGTCGTCGATAACGACCCGCGCGCCATGTACTGGCGGCAGATGCGGAACGGGATGTGGATACGGACCGCGCTGATCGCCATGACGTTCGGATGCGAGAATCGGATTCATGACTATTTCCGTTTCAATTTCTAGGAATACGCTCCTCTGCGTTTCGTTTGGTGCCGCGCTTGCCGCCTGTGCGGGGGTTGCGGAATTGTCGCCCGAAGTCGCCAACCCGACCGGGAACGTAGACCGTATCGTCAGCCGTCTCCGCATCGGGCCGTTCTATGAACAGGCGGTCACCGAGAGCGGCGCGCGTTTCTGGGCGGCGCGGCCCTTCTATTCCCGCCTTGTCGATCCGTTGAGCGAAACGCGGATCACCGATGTTCTCTGGCCGATCGGGACCAGCCACCGGCTGCATGAGAGCAGCTGGTGGCGGGCGGGGATCGCCTACGGCACGAACGATGACGTGAACGATCCGGAGTCGCCCTCCACATGGAATCTTTTCCCCGTCTGGTTCTCCGGCCGTTCCCGCCAGATGGAGGACTATTGGGCGTTCTTTCCGCTGTACGGACACCTTCCGCACACGCTCTTCGTGCTGGACGACGTACACTTCACCCTCTTCCCGCTCTATCTCGATTACGAGGTCAACCACGTCCGCCGGCGTTACTGGCTCTGGCCTTTCTTCTCCAGCCACGATGAGCGTCCCGGTGTTGAACGGCATGGCCTGTTCCCGTTCTACGGCAGCGCGCGCCACAAGGGGCGCGACGAGGGGGATTCGATCGAACAGCGTTACTGCCTCTGGCCGTTCTGGACGTCCGGGCGCTATAACGAGGCGCGGAACCCGGGAACGTCCTGGATGTTCTGGCCGCTCTGGGGCAGCGTCTCCCGTTCCAACGAGACGCAGCGGATGTTCCTGCCGCCGTTTTTTTCGTACGCGAAGACCCCCGACACCACGCGCTGGCGGATGCCCTGGCCGCTCTTTGAGAGCGTCCGTTCGCCCCGCGAGACGCGCACCTCCTTTTGGCCGTTCTACGGCGATACCCGCCGCGACGGCGAACGCAGCCACTACATCCTCGGTCCCTTGATCAACTGGTTCACGTTGGAGTCCGGCGGGCAGACGACGAAACGTTTTTATTTCTTCCCGTTCTACTTGACGCAGGAACGTACGTTCCGCCAGAAGGACGGCACGGTCAAGCTACACGACCGCTTCACCCGTGTTTGGCCCTTCTATGCCAATGAGAAGAAGGCGGACGGATCTTCAACGACGCGCGCATTGGAGCTTTTGCCCATCCGCGGCGCCGGCGGTTTTGAACGCAACTGGTCGCCTTTCTGGACGTTGTTCCGGCGGTCGGAGCAGGACGGTGTTGTGCAGATCGAATTATTCTGGGGATTGATCAAGATCCGGCGGGAGAGCCGGAAGACGGAGCCGGAAGAGGTTGAGTCGAGAAAGCCTGTGCCGGGGAAAGAGGAGACCGGAAAGGTCGTGCCGCTACTTCCGCCCGAAACCCCGCTGCTGCAAAACTGGGAGTATACCACGCCATGATTACACGCGAACCCACGCCTGTCACCGGGCCGCTTTCCGCGCTCGCCTACGCTTTCGGCGAAATCGGGCGCGCGGGCATTCTTGCCTTCCAGTCCATCCTGCTCCTGCCGGTCACGCTTTTCGGCTGGCGTTCGCGCAGGGAACTCGTCTCCCAGATGTACCAGGCGGGTATCAAGAGTCTGCCGATCATCTCGGTCGTCGCGCTCTTCACGGGGATGATCCTCGCGCTGCAAGTCGGGTTGGAGTTGCGCCGCTATAACCAGGAAATCTACATCGGGTCCGCCGTCATGGTTTCGCTGTTGCGCGAGATGGGGCCCTTTATGACGGGGATCGTGCTTACCGCGTGTGTCGGTTCCTCGATGGCGGCGCAGCTCGGCACGATGACGGTGAACGAGGAGATCGCCGCGCTGGAGATGATGGCGATTAACCCGGTGCGTTTCCTTATGGCGCCGCGCATGGGCGCGATGCTCTTTATGACTCCGTTGCTCTCCTTCTACACCTGCATACTGGGGGTGATCGGCGGCGGGGTGGTCGGTTTCACACAGCTGAGCGTTCCCTGGCGGCAGTACATCAAGACAGCCATCGACTTCGCGGGGGCGCGTGACCTGTACGTCGGACTGTTGAAGGCGCTCGTCTTTGCGATTATCATCACGACCGTCGCCTGTTACGAAGGCTTCACCACCACGCGGGGCGCGGTCGGGGTAGGGCAGGCCACGCGGCGTTCGGTGATCTCCTCCCTTCTGCTGATCCTTATGACCGGCTACATCATCACAAGGATGTTCTACGACCTATGATACGCTTTGAACATGTGACAAAGACGTTCGGCGACCAGAACGTCCTGGACGACCTCTCGTTTGAAATCCGCAAGGGCGAGATTTTCCACATTGTCGGGACTTCCGGCGCGGGAAAGAGCGTCACGCTGAAACACATGGTGCGGCTGCTCTCGCCGACAAGCGGCAGCGTCTGGCTCGGCGACCGCGAGATCAGCGCGGCGGACGGGCGCGGGCTGGAGGAAATCCGTGAGCATTTCGGCTACCTCTTCCAGAGCGCGGCCCTGCTCGGCTGGATGACGGTCGGGGAGAACATCGCCTTGCCCCTCCGCGAGAAGACGAAACTTTCCGAGGACGAGATCGAGGAAAAGGTACAGACCGCGCTGAAGATGGTCGGTCTGGAAGACGCGGGGGAGAAGTACCCCAGCGAGATTTCCGGCGGTATGCAGAAACGGGCGGGACTCGCCCGTGCCATTGTGCGCAATCCGGAGATTGTCTTGTACGACGAACCGACGTCCGGTCTCGATCCGGTGACCTCCCGTGCGATCGACCGACTGATCCGCGACCTCAACGAACGGCTCGGCATCACGAGCGTCGTGGTCACGCACGACCTCTACAGCTCCTTCCTTACCGCGACGCGCATCGCGATGTTGAGCCGGGGCAAGTTTATCGAGATCGGGACGCCGGAACAGTTTGCCGCTTCGACACAGCCGGAAGTTCGCGGCTTCCTGGACGCGCAAGGGGTTGGGGCAGGTGCGATTGCAACCGCCGCGCCTTACCGTCCGCCGGAAATCGGTTTGTAAAGGTCTTGGCGCCTTTCCGGGAAAATCCCCTTGAGCGCGTTCTCGCAGATCTCCCGGGTGTCGAACGGGAAATCGTTCTTCGTAATCCATTTCAGGAATCCCGGATCGTTCTTGACCAGATCGGCGACGGATTCGCCTTTTTTCTTCCCGAAGTTGATGGTCAGCACACCGTTCACCCAACGCAGCATCCCGCGACGGTCGGCGTTGAGCGGGTCGTTCGGGTTGTAGGTACGGTCGAGCGTCTCCATGTCTTTCGGAAGGTCGCTGTATTTCGCGAACTCGCCACGGATGACTTCGAGCGTCGCCTCGGCGTCCGCCTCTGCCCCGTGCGCGTCTTCGTGGTCGTGTCCGCAGTAGAAGCGGACGGCGGCGGCGAGGTTGCGGGGTTCGTGTGCGTGAAAAATCTTCTGGGCGTCCAGAAGCCGCCGGCGGTCGATGTCGAACGGAATCCCCGCACGCTTGAATTCCTCTTGCAGGAGCGGGATGTCGAAATGTCCGGCGTTGAACCCGCCCAGATCGGCTTCCCCGAAGAACATCAGGATTTCCAGCGCCTTGTCTTTGAAGGTGGGTTGATCCTTCACGTCTTCGTCACGGATGCCGTGGATCGCGGTCGTCTCGATCGGGATATCGACGGTGGGGTTCAGAAGCCAGTACCCGCGCGTCTCCTTGCCGTCTTCGTCGATCCGGATGGCGGCGAGTTCGATGATACGGTCGGTGCGGGTCGAAAGCCCGGTCGCTTCGATATCGAGGATGACAAGCGGGCGGTCGAGTGGAATGGGAAACATGATCGGATTACCTTTCGTAGAAAATGTCCACAGGACGTTTCGGGAGGACTTCGCCGTGCGTCATCGCGTGCTTCAGTTCGGCGGCGGAGTCGGCGTCGTACCACCAGTAGCAGAGAGCGGCTTCCTCGTCGCCGTATTTCGAGAGTACGGCGCGGGGCGTTCCGAACGCATCCCAGTAGAGGAGCCGGACTGCGTTGATGTTCCAGAGCAGGACGTACGGCACCTGCTCGGTGAGCCGGGCGTCGATCTGCCGCAGAATCTTGTTCCGTTCCGTGACGCTGTAGACGGTTTTCTGTTTTTCGATCAGGGCGTCGATCTGCGGATCCTTCAACCCCGTCACGTTGTTCGAGGCCGGCTTGTCCGCTTCCGTGGAGAGCCACATGCTTTCGGGGTCGCGCATGACGGATCCGCTCCACGACGCCCAGGTGATGTCGAAGTTGTACTCGTCCATGTCGCGCATCCAGGCGGCCCAGTCCTTGCGGTCGATTTTCATCTCGATGCCGACTTTCTTGAAGGCTTTGTTGCAGAGGACGAGGATTTTATCGGAACTCGAATCGCGCGTCAGGAAGGTGAGGGAGAACGGGCGGCCGTCTTTCTCCAGAATCCCCGTGGCGGGATTCTTGACGAACCCGGCTTCGCGCAACAGGGCTTCGGCCTTCTCCTCGTTGTAGTCGAACTGCTGGTTCGTGCAGGGATGCTCCTCGTCGTACAAGTCCGAAAAATACGAACGCAACATGAAGTAGGCGTTGAACATCATGGTCTGGTTCATCGTCTCGCGGTCGACCAGGTGCGCGATCGCTTTCCGGACGCGGAGGTCGTTGAACGGCGGCCGGCGCAAGTTCATGGCGAACCCCTGGAAACCGATCGGGTGGTGGTTGTGGACACGGGCCTTGACGATCCAGTTTTTGTCGAACTTCTCGCCGATGGTCTCGTTCGCCCACATCCGCGCGCTGTAGACGGGATAGATGTCCGTCATCCCTTTCTTAAACGCCTCGAAGGCGTTCACCTGGTCGGCGAAATAACGGAATACGATCGTGTCGAAGTTCATGGTCCCTTTGTTGGCGGGGCGGTCGACCGCCCACCAGTCCGGCCGCCGGGCGAGGCGGACTTCGATCTGCTCTTTCACCGCCGAGACGATGTACGGGCCGGAGACGACGGGGTGGTCGAGGTCGAGGCGGTTGAACGGCTGCGAGGCGAAAGCGTGTTTCGGAAGAATCTCGAAATCGCCGCACCCCAGCAGGTTCCGCCAATGGTTCTGGCGGGCTTGGAAACGGATCTTGCGTTCCCCGACGATTTCGGGTCGCTTGAAGTTGCCGAGCGAAACCTTGAAAGGCCCTGTCGCGTTGGAGGGGTTCATAACGGCGTCGTACGTCCATTGGACGTCCTCCGGCGTGACCGGCACGCCGTCGCTCCAGCGGGCGTCCTTGTCCAGTTCAAACGTGAACGTCAGGCCGTCGTCGGAAATCTCCCAGCGGGAGGCGAGGTTGGGCGTGAATTCGTAGGTGACGGGATCGATGCCGAGCAGCGTCTCGAACATCAACGAGAACATATAGTGCGTATAAAGCGTGGGATCAACGTAATAGTTGAGGCTTTTCGGCGGTTGCGACGCCGAAAAACGGAGAATCCCGCCCTTGACCGCGTGTGGATTCGCGATCGGGTTGGGTTTCTCCTGCCAACCTTCGGGTGGGAATGTCGCGCAGGGTGCTTCAAAAAAGGCAAACCCCGCCCAAAGGGCCGCCGCAACCAGTACCGTTCGTTTCATGCGGTCTAGTATAGCGGAATCCGACCGCTTTTGCAACTACGGATGAACGTGGATGAACGCGGATGCACCCGTTAAGACTTGACCCTGAATTTCGGATTGCCAACGGGGCGGGAATCCCCTAAACTGGATGCCGTCAAGGAGAACAAGTCGTTTGGATAAGGATAAGGAAAAGAAGGTTTACAAGACCCAAGGGGCTCCGGTCGAGGTGATCGAACGGATCGAGGGGGCGAAACGGATTTTGATTTCCGGACATCTTCGCCCGGACGGCGATTCGCTCGGTTCCATGATCGCCCTCGCGCATACGCTCTCCGCGCTCGGCAAGAAGGCCGTGGGGATCGTGGAGTCGCGAAAGACGCTCGGAGGGCCTGGTTTTTTGCGGGGGGTCGATGAACTGCTTGAACCTGCGGATCTCGCGGGACGCGGCTTCGATCTCCTCCTGTCTGTGGATTGCGCCGCCACCGACCGTCTGCCGGAGTGCGTCCGTGACGTCGCGGACAAGATCCCGCTCTGGATCAACATCGACCATCACTGCACCAACCCCTTTTTCGCCGACATCAACTGGGTGCGCGGTCGCGCCTCGTCCGCCGGGGAACTCGTCTGGCGGCTCATCCGCAGGGCGCGCTGGCCGTTCGATGTCGTTACGGCGGAAGCCCTCTGGGTCGCCGTGGTCACCGATACCGGGCGTTTCGCCTACGACACAACCTCTACCGGCACCCTGCGCTGCGGCGCGGATCTCATCGCGCGCGGCGTCCGCACCGCGTTTATCAACGACAAGCTTTACTGCTCCTTCAGCCATGTCGCCGTCGAACTGAAGCGCCGCGCCTACCAGACCCTCACCGTGGACGGCGACCTCGCCTGGGTCCAGTTGACGGGACGGGATTTCGCCGAAGTCGGCGGAACCAAGGCGGATGCCGAGGACGTGGTTGAAATCCCGCGAAGCCTCGTCGGCAACAAGGTCGCGCTCTTTTTCTATGGGCCGGAGGACAACACGCCGGGCGAGACGCGGATCAGCATCCGCACGCGCCCCCCGCTCGACGCCACGAAACTTGCCGAGATGTTCGGCGGCGGCGGCCACCAACGAGCGGCGGGGTGTACCGTCAACGAGTCCCTTTCAAAAGCCAAGCGGCTTTTTCTCAAGGCCTGCGGGGAGTGGATGCGGGCTTCCGGACAAAACTCATCCTAGCGAGGTCACGCCATGTCTGTCACTTATCCACAAGGTCGCGTGTTGCTCGGCGAAACAGAAGCCGTGCGCCGCGCCTACGAACGTTTCTCGGAACAGGAAATCGACGAAACCCTCCTCTGCGACGGGCCTGCCGGGTTCTCCTCGAAACGGACGACCCTCGCCACGGAGCGTTCCGTGACCGGTTCCGGTACATTCTACCGGCGTGCCAAGCGTACCCTGACGTTCTGCCCGTCCGAGAATCCGGGGTGGTGGATTGACCGGGGCGACCTGCCCGAACAGATGCAGATCCCCGTTTCCGCCCGCAACATCTGGACGTCCGCCCGCAACATCGTCCTGCGTTGCGGCAACCCGCACAACTACCTCCGCATGGTGGAACACATCGTGGCCCTGCGTCTCGGCATGGGGGTGGACGACCTTGTGATCCGGACGGACAGCGGCGATCCGCCGCTCTTCGACCGCAGCAGCCTGGATCTCGTGGAGGCGGTGGAGGACGCGAAGATCGTCGAACGTGACGAACCCGCCCGCTTTGTCACCGTCAAGGAGCCGGTCACGTTCGGCGGCGACAGGGGCGACTTCCTTACTTTCCTTCCGGCGGAAAAAGGGCGGAACGTTCTCCGCATCGACTGCGCGATCGACTTCAATTCAATCATCGGGAAACAGCGTATCCTTTTCGATGTCACGCCGGAAACCTTCCGCAAGGGGGCGTTCGCGCGGACGAACGCCTCCCGCCGTCAGATGCTGTTCGTCAAGACGGTCGGCCAGTTGATGGCGGATACGCGCAACCTCGGCTATACGCCCGATAACATCCTGATCCACGGAAAAAAGAAATGGTACGGGAAACCGCGTTTTGAAATTCCGGAAACCGGCAAGGCGCTCGAACCCGTCTGGCATCGTGCCGTCCTGGATCTGCTCGCCGCGATCGCGTTGATCGACACCGGGCGTTTCGTCGGGACGGTCGTCTCCTACCGTGCCGGGCATACACTCGACTGCCGCGCCGTGACTCTGCTCTACATCAACCGTCTCCTCACTCTCGTCGCATAACCGCGAAAAACGGCGTTGGGACTGGATTTCCGTGGAACGATGAGTACGCTACGTGGCTCCGTTGGCAATTTCATCTGTTATACGGCCGGGTGCAGGCGTCGAGTTCAAGTTCGACGAGGAGGTCGTCGCGGCAGACGTCGGCTTCGGCGATGCCGATGGGAAGGTTCTTCAGGCCGCGTTTCGCGAGCCATGCCTGCCAGAGCGGGAGATAGGCCGCCTCTTTCAGGTAGAGGATTCCGCGCGTTGTATCCTGAAAGGTCATGCCGCGTGAATCGAGAATCGCCTCCACCACATCCATCGTTAGATCCAGCTGACGCGCGGGGTCTCCGACCCAGGCGGTTTTTCCTCCCGGCTCGATACTCGCCGTCCCGGAAATGAACACGGCGCGGCCCGCCTTCGTTTCGACTTCGACGGCGCGGCTGAAGGAGGAGCCGTATTCCAGCGCGGGACATTGTAGCGGCGAGGGTAGGGCGCGGCAACAGACGGCATCGGGGCGTTTTGCGCGGATCGCGATCGCCCCCGTCGCGATGGCTGTCTGCCACACGTTCGCGCTCCCGATTCCCGTACTGGCGGGAACCAGTCCGCCATAGACGTTCCGCGAACGGAAAAACGCATCCCGCACACGGTTGAACTCGTCGTACCAGTCGAGGATTTTATCGAGGTAAAGCCACGTCCGCACGACATCCGAAAACGCCAGCCCGCCCTCCTGTAACGCGGTCTCCAGGTTGCAGAATGTGGAAGCGGCCTGTTCCCCCCGTCCGGCCCGGCGGTCGGAAGGCAGTACCCCGCCCAGTAACGCATAAACGGCGTCGTCATCCTCCCAGCGCCAACCGACACAGCGTCCGTTCGAGACGAGCCTTCGGACATCCCACCCTCCGCGTAGGAACACGCGCTGCGAGAACGCGGGGAGCGTTCCATCGCCCCCGCTGAGGAGGAAGAGGGGGGCTTCACCGGCCTTCCGGCAGATCTGCGACGCCGCCCATTCGGCGGGACTTCCCCAGCCGCCCTGCAGCAAGACGCGCGTGACGGCATCCTGTCCCTGCGAATCAGGCGCAGCCTTCGCAAGCGGTTCCGTGATTGTCCAGACGGTGCTCTTCTCCATCTCCGGCATCTCCCACTTCCTCCACTTCTCGCTACCCACAAACGCCTACCCACGCCCTCAGAGGGAACGCACATATTCCGCGAGGTCGCGGATTTCGTCCGGGGTCAACCCCTTGGTGTTCCCGTGGCGGTTGTCGGGATTCCCATTCGTCAAAACCTCTTCGATCGTCCGGCAGCGGCCGTCGTACAGGTACGGGGCGGTTCGCCAACATTCCGTCAACGTCGGCGTGTCGAAGGAACTTTCCTTCTCATTCCCGACGCCCAACCCCATCTCGTGCATCGCCTTGTCGGTGAAGAGGCGTTCACCCTTCGGCCCTTTCGCGTCGGGGTCGTGGCACATCGCGCACTCCGCTTTCCCGTTGAAGAGCGCCTGGCCGCGCTTCGCGGATTCGGAGAGCGCGCCGTTCACGAGGTACGGGCTTGGAACGGGGTTCAGCGAAAGCACGAACGCATCGAGACATTCCGCGTCTGCCTCCGGGCGCACGACGAACTGGATGAACCGGATACCCTTCCGGTTCGCGGCGTGGAAATCGGGGCGGACGCCCTTGACCATCATCGGCGGCGTGAAGGGGCTGTAGAGCATACTCTTCGACTGCTTGGGATTCCCGATGCCGTCGTTGAGCTGGTCCCAGTTCAAGGCGTCGCTACGTCCGTCCGGATGGCAGCTCGCGCAACTCTGCCACTGCTGGAAGCACATCGTACCGTCGTTCCACAGCATCTCGCCGCGCCGGACGCGGTCATTCGAGAGATCCACCTTCGGCCCCAGCGCGACGGTTTTCGCGGGGATTCCCGGCTTTTCCAGTTCCACCACCGCCAGCTCGTCGGCGAAGTAGAGGGCGGAGAAGACGGAGCCGCCGGCCACGGCGATCCCGCGCGGCCCGTCGCCCGGCAGTTTGATGCGGCGGCGGAAAGGCACGAGGAAGGAGAGGTCGTTCGGCACGTCGTCGGGTGTCTTGGAAACGTCCGTCGCCGCTTCGCCCGACGCGACGCGCGCGAGCCGGTCATTTAGGACGGTGGCGTCGATGAGGCTGATTTCGCGCGTCCCCGCGTGGTTGATCACGATGCGTTTGCCGTCGGGGGTGACGCAGATGCCCCAAGGGTTTGCCGCGCCGAGGTCGGCGTCGTCGAGCAGCACGGTGTTGATACGGGTCCCCGTCGCTCCGTCGAAAACCGTCATCGCGGAGGTGTTCATCCAGCCGCGCTCCAGCTGGGTGCAGGGAAGCTGGTAACGGCCGAGCGTGTGCGTGACGTAGACGCGGGTGCCGTCGGGCGAGGCGGCGATTCCCCGGACGCCCGACGCGCCGTTCGCGAGCAGGGTGTTCGTCACCTTGCCGGTTTTGAGGTCGATCACCGAGACGGCGGCGGAGACGATGTCGTCCAGTGCGCGGCAGGCGGGCAGCATGTTCGCCGCGAACAGGAGGCGCCCGTCCTTGCCGAAGGCGAGCGCGACCGGTTCACGCGGAACGGGGTAGGCCGCGCCGGGACGGAGCGTGGCGGCGTCGAACGAGGCGACTTCGTTGGCGAAGCGCCGGGCGACGTAGAGCGTCTTCCCGTCCGGGGCAAGCGCGGGCGCTGTCGGGTTTGCCGCGCACGGGACGGAGGCGAGCGGCTTGCCGTCCGCCGCGAATTTCAGGACTTTGCCTGAACCGTCCTTCGCCGAGGCCGTGACGAACACGGAACCGTCGCGCCCGGCGGCGACGCCGGTGGCGGAAAGGTTCTCCAGTTTCCATGCCCCCGTCATGCGCCGGGCCGCGACATCGACGAGCACGACGCTTCCCGAATCCACGCCGGCGGCGTACAACGTCTTCCCGTCGTGTGAAACCGCCAGGGCTTCCGGCCCGACATACGCAGAAGAAGAAACGGCGCCCCCCAGCAAAAAGACGGCAAAAATCCCTTTTTTCATTCCCTAGATCTCCCGAACTGTTCCATCCCCCACGGTGGAACACCGGTTATCCTAACAGTTCGGCAGCCAAAAGCCAAGGAAAAATGAAGGTTCATTCTTTTATTCGTTATGGCTAAAAACCTTCGCGTTCGCTATTTTTTATCTCACGCAGAGGCGAGGAGGGACACGCTTCGTCGCGTCCGGGTTACGGCTGTCGGGCGTCGGATGTCGAATGTCGTAGCCGCGTGTCGGATGTCGCGTGTCGCACGTCCTTGAACGGGCGATCCGCGGCTAACTGTTGTTGCGCCGGGCCATGAAGAAGGTCAGGATACCCCAGACGACGAGCATGACGCAACAGAAACACCAGATCGGGAACCAGCCGAGGTTGAAGACGAGCGTCAGGGCGAGTGCCGTCCAGATGCCTCCCCCCATGAAGGGTTCGTGGATTAACTGTTTGTAGCCGAAGGAGGCCGCCGCCGGGGTTTTGCCTTCGGGGTCTACCGTGCGCAACAGCAGAAGGCCGGTCGCCGTCACGCCGAGGCTTTGACCGAACTCCGCGATGGCGCGTTCGAACCAGGCTTCTTTGAAGATGCGCGGCGCCAGGAAGACCACGCCAAGCACGCTCCACGCCGCTCCCGCGACGGCCATAATCAGCAGGGGTATCCCGTTCTGCACGACCACCGTGAGCTGAATCGTCGCGACGGCGGAGACGACGAGGAAGTCGAGCGAGGCGCCGGAGATGCGTTGCATCTGGGTCTTGTCGATGAGCGGGTGTACGCGGAAATGCTGGGCGGTCTGCTGGAGGAACACGCCGCCGATCATGCAAAGCGGGAAAAGCGGGAAGCCGTTGAAGATTCTGGTCTTGGCATGGGGGAAAAGATAGATTTCTGTAGCTTGGAGTCCCTTCAGCATGGCGAACCCGATGCATACGGCGAAACCCACGAGGGCGACATGCCAGGCGAGGGAGTCGATGGAGTCGCAGAAAACCGTCTGCTTGCCCGCGTGGGGGCGGCCCCGCAGACGGTAGATGCCGATTCGTTCCAGGTGGTCGCGCGCCTTGAAGGAACGCACGTTCACAATGACCTGCTTGCCCTGCGCCCAGTTCACCAGCGCCATGCCGAGGACGATGCCGAGCACCATTCCGATGGTGGCCAGGGTGTAACCGAGCGCGATGCCGTCCTCCCAGCCGAACGTCAGGAAGCTTTCGGTCATGCCGCCGACCGTCCCGTGTCCGCCCTCGAAGCCGATTTCCAGCAGGTTCCCGAACGCGGGCGGGACACCGAAACAGGGCGCGAGCAGGAATCCCGCCAGCCCCAGCCCGATGACGTACTGTCCCCAGCCGAGAAGCTGCCCCATGCAGAGTTGCGGGAAGGCGAGGCGGAACACCTTGCCCAGCTTCGGCGTGACACTGCCCATGAAGAGCGTCGCGAAGATGACGTTGATCAGAAATCCGGGAACTTTGCGCATCCCGGTGATGTATTCCTGCGGGATCATTTCGCCGCAACACGAAACCACGGCAAGCCCCAGGATGCCGCCGATTACGGAACTGGGCAGATAAAGCCGCTGCAGGAGCGGAAACATGACGCGCACGCCTTTTCCGAGGATGAGTAAGAGAGAAAGTACGCAGAATATGGGAATCGCAGTCATGTCAGGGTTCCGATGGGGTAAGGTGGTTAAACGATGTTGCTACGCAGCGGCTCCTTAAAGGATTTTGGAAACGATTTCACGAAATGCGGAGGAGACCGGCGAAGGATTCTCCGCATCGCCCGCAAAAGGCCTGCCGTTGTCGCCCGCGTCGGTTACGGCGGGGTCGATCGGGATGCTGCCGAGGAACGGCACGTCCATGTCTTCCGCCAACGCCTTCCCGCCGCCCTGGCGGAGGATCGGCGTGAGTTTGCCACAGTGCGGGCAGACAAAGCCGCTCATGTTCTCGATCACGCCCAGGACAGGGATTTCAAGCTGTTTGCAGAAACTGACCGACTTGCGGACGTCTACCGAGGCGACGCGCTGCGGCGTCGTCACGATGACAGCCCCCGCCATGTCGCGCGGGACGAGCTGGAGCGCCGTCAACGGCTCGTCGCCCGTTCCGGGGGGCGCGTCGATGACGAGCAGGTCGAGGTCGCCCCAGGCGACGCCCTCCAAAAACTGCCGGATCACGCTGATTTTCATCGGGCCGCGCCAGACGACGGGATCGTCTTGGTTGTCCAGCAGGAAACCGACGGAGATGACGCGGACGCCTTCCGCTTCGATCGGTTCGATCCCCGCCTCGGTGGAAAACAGTTGCTTGCCTTCCAGCCCGAGCATCGTCGGGACGCTGGGGCCGTGGACGTCGATGTCCAGCAACCCGACGCGCTTTCCCGTTTTCGCGGCCGCGACGGCAAGGTTCACGGCCACGGTACTTTTTCCGACGCCGCCCTTGCCGGACATGACGAGGATGACTTTCCCGATGTGGCTCAGCCGCTCGGCGAGGCGGAGATCCGCTTCGCTCGGGCCGTGCTGATGCGAACAGCCGCCCGCGCTGGAACAAGTGGAACAGGAACCGGAACAGGATTCACTCATGGTCTTTTCTCTCTCCAATTAATACCGGTAGTACTCCGGCTTGAACGGGCCGTCCACCGGGACGCCGATGTAGTCTGCCTGTTTCTGTGTGAGTTTCGTGAGCTTGGCGCCGAGCTTGTCGAGGTGCAGGCGCGCGACCTCTTCGTCCAGCTCTTTCGGGAGGCGGTAGACGGCGGTCTCCAGCTTCTCCCGCCACAGTTTCATCTGCGCGAGGCACTGGTTGGTGAAACTGTTCGACATCACGAAGGCCGGATGGCCGGTCGCGCAGCCGAGGTTGACGAGCCGCCCTTCCGCGAGCAGGTAGATGCAGTGGCCGTCGGGGAAGATCCACTTGTCCACCTGCGGCTTGATGTTGACGACGCGGATGCCCGGCCATTTCTTCAACTCCGCGACGCGGATTTCGTTGTCGAAGTGGCCGATGTTGCAGACAATCGTCTGGTCGCGCATGCGGCTCATGTGTTCGGCGGTGATGATGTCGCAGTTCCCCGTCGTCGTCACGAACAGGTTCGCGTGGGGGAGGGCGTCTTCGACGGTTGTCACCTTGAAGCCCGCCATACACGCCTGGAGTGCGCAGATCGGGTCGATTTCGGAAACCCAGACCTGCGCATGGCTCCCGCGAAGCGCCTCGGCGCAGCCCTTGCCGACATCCCCGTACCCGCAGACGAACGCGAGTTTCCCGGCGATCATCACATCGGTCGCGCGCTTGATGCCGTCCACGAGCGACTCGCGGCATCCGTAGATGTTGTCGAACTTCGATTTGGTGACGGAGTCGTTCACGTTGATGGCGGGGAAAAGGAGTTTTTTCTGCGCCTCCAGTTGGTAAAGGCGGTGGACGCCGGTGGTCGTTTCTTCGGAACACCCCCGGCAGTTCGCGACGGCACGGTGGAAGAAGCCGGGCTCTTCGGCGAGCGTCTTCTTGATGAGGGCGCGGATGACGCGCTCTTCCTCCACCTCCGTCGGCTCGTCCAGGAAGGAGGCGTCCTCTTCGGCGCGATAGCCGAGGTGGAGCAGGAGCGTGGCGTCGCCGCCGTCATCGACAATAAGATCGGGGCCGTTCCCGTCCGGCCAGGTCATCGCCTGTTTCGTACACCACCAGTACTCTTCCAGCGACTCGCCTTTCCAGGCGAAGACGGAGACGCCCGCCTTCGCCATCGCCGCCGCCGCCGCGTCGTTGGTCGAGAAAATGTTGCAGCTCGCCCAGCGGACGTCCGCGCCGAGCGCGCGCAACGTTTCGATCAAGATCGCCGTTTCGATCGTCATGTGCAGACTGCCCATGATACGCGCCCCCTTGAGAGGCTGGCTTGGACCGTACTTTTCGCGGGTCGCCATCAGGCCGGGCATCTCCTGCTCTTCGACTTCGATAACCTTGCGCCCCATCTCGGCGAGCGAGATGTCCTTCACCTTGTAATCCATCTCCAGACTCCTTCCCCGGTTAACGTGCGGCCTCGCGGATGGCTTCCACTTTGTCCAGTTCTTCCCACGGGAACCCCTCGCGCCCGAAATGCCCGTAGTTGCAGGACTTCCGGTACGTCCAACCCTCCGGCGCGCCGTATCCGGCGGGGTGGGTGAGGTCGAGGTCTTTCACCAGCATACCGGGACGGAAGTCGAAAATCCCGCCGTGCATCAGGATCTCGGCGATCTTCTCTTCGGGGATCTTGGCGGTTCCGAACGTGCTGACGTTGATGCTCATCGGCTCCGCCACGCCGATCGCGTAGGCGACCTGGATCTCGCACTTGTCGGCGAGTCCCGCCGCGACGAGGTTCTTCGCCGCATAGCGGGCGTAGTAGGCGGCGGAACGGTCAACCTTGCTGGGATCCTTCCCGGAAAAGGCGCCGCCGCCGTGCGAACCGATGCCGCCGTAGGTGTCCACGATGATCTTACGGCCGGTCACGCCCGCGTCGCCGCAGGGGCCGCCGATGACGAACTTGCCCGTCGGGTTGATGAAGAAGCGCGTCTCGTTGGTGAGCAGCCCCGTCTCGCCGAGGTAACCGCGCGCAATCTCTTCGAGGTCTTTGCGGATCTGCTCGATCGGCACGTCCCGCGTCTGGTGCGAGATGACGACCGTCGTGATCGCGGTCGGCCTCCCGCCGTCGTAGAGGACGCTCAACTGCGCTTTCGAGTCGGGGCGGAGGTAGGCGATCTCGCCGTTCTTGCGGAGCTTGGCGAGAAGGCGCAGCAACCCGTGCGCGTAGACGCAGGTCGCGGGCATGAAAGCGGTCGTCTCGTTCGTGGCGTATCCGAACATCATCCCTTGGTCGCCCGCGCCCTGCTGTTCCAGAGTTTCCCGCGAGACGCCCTGGTTGATGTCGGGCGACTGCCCGTGGAGGGCGCTGACGTAATTGAACGTGTCGAAGCTGAAACCTTCCTCTGCGGCATCGTAGCCGATATCCCGGACGACTTCGCGGGCGATTTTCGCCGTATCGACGGAATCACAGCGGCGGGCTGTGATTTCGCCGATGTTGGTGACGAGGTTCGGTCCGACCGCCGTCTCGCAAGCGACGTGCGCCTGGTCGTCCAGTCTCAGGTAGGCGTCAAGGATCGCATCGGAGATCTGGTCGCAGACCTTGTCGGGATGTCCTTCCGAAACCGATTCGGAAGTAAAGATGTGACGTGAAATCAATTTGCTCATTTTGGTATACCCCAAATTTCAAAAAACCCCAGCCCGGTAAGTCACCAACCGGACCTACAAAAGGTGCTTTGAAATCCCCATTCTAGCAAAACTCCCCTCCGAAAACAATGGGAAAAAATTCTCAGTCGTGATAGACCGTCGGAATGTCGCGGAAGACCTGGTCGGGCGGGGCCGTGTGGTTCATCGCGCGCCGATCGGACGTCACTCCTGCAGAGCGCCGCGAATCTCCGCCGCCCTCGCCGACTTGCTGACGACCTTTTTATCCGAGTAGGCTACATATTATGTTGATGATTTTGATGGTTATGGTATAATACGCCCCGTCAAAACAAGGAGCATACAGATGAAACGAATTCAATTCGTGCTTACGGCGCTTGCCGCGATGTTCACAGGACTCGCCGTTCTCGCCGACGAGACGATCAGCGCCGACACGCAGCTCGCCGCCGACAGGACGGTGAGCGGCACGCTCTATCTCGCGGACGGCGCGACGCTCGACCTCAACGGACATAACCTGACCGTGAACGCAATCGCCCCATCCGACGTTGACGACGTGCCGGGCTACAAGTTCCTCGAATACATACAGTCCTCCGGCACCCAGTGGCTCTGCTCCGGCTATACGCCCGCAAGTTCAGACCGGGTGGAAATGAAGGTCGAACTGACGAGCCTTCCGGGAAATTCTGCATGGTGGATTTTCTTCTGTTCACGCGGCACGTCCAACACCAATTCCTTCATGGCCGGCATCCAGGGGGCCACGAAGTTTCGCGTCGATCACCAAGCGTCGGGCACCACAACAGGTGTTACGTATTCTCCGGGCTTTGCTGCCGGTACGTTGTACGAGATCAGCGTGGACGGCGACTCGGGGGCTTGCAAGGTCAATGGCAGCAAAGTGCTGACAACGGTCACGGGGGCATACGAGACCGCTTCCGGGCCGTTCAGCATCCTCGGCGCACATACTTATGGCGCAGGTCTTGCCGAGCAGAATGGCACGAAACTTTCCAACATTCCATCCTGTAGGATCTACAGCTTTCAGGTCTATGACAAAAACGGCGACTGCAAGTGCGACATGGTTCCGGCAAAACGCACGTCCGACGGCGCGATTGGAATGTACGACAAGGCGAGCGGGCGAAACCTGTTCCTGGAGAACTACGGAACGGGGAGTTTCGTGGCGGGTCCTCGTGCCGTCACCGTCGCGATCACGAACTCGTCCGCGACGGTTTCGGCGCTGCGCGTAAACGTCTCCGAAGGCATCGCGACCACCAATGCCGATGTCGTCGTCTCCGGCAACGTCCGCTTTGTCAAGGACGGGGACGGGACGTATTTTGTCACGAAGAAAGGCCAGTCCTATACCGCCGGGACGGACATCGACGCCGGAACGATTAGGGTGAACGGACGTGGAACGGACGGACTGCTCGGAACCGTCGCCGGAAATCTCGTCAGGAACGACGGATTCGACGACGAGGGGACAACCTCCGGCACGGGTAACAGCGGCAACTGGAACTATGCAAGCGCCAGTGGCTTCAATTTGCCAGACTGGGACATCTCCAATAATTCCTGCATGGGATTGTCGAAGGCAAGCGGAGTGTGGGTCGCGAGTGGCATTAACGTCGGCAAGTATGCGTTCTACATGCGGACGAGCGATACGGACAACAAGGGGCATACTGGAGACATCACCCTTGAACAGGGAGGACTTGGCCTTACGCGCGGACGCTGGCGCATCGCCTACGATTACGCGACGAGGAAGAACGCAGCCCACTACCCTGTTACCAACCGTTGTAACATCGTAAAGGGGAATATTGTAAGGGAGGTTGGCGTTACGGTGGCGACGTCGGCTCAGCAAAATGCGTTCGCGTCCGCAGAATGGTTTTTCGAAATTGGCGAAGACGAGGAGGGCGAATACTCGCTCCAGTTCCTGCAGAAAATAATCGACAATGGCAGTTCGGAAAGGACGACCATTCTGGACAACATCGTGGTGGAGAAGGTGTCCGCCGCGGACATCGTTGTCAATTCCGGCGCGACGTTGGAACTTGCGTCCGGCGCGCGCGATTTCAGCGACTACCAGTTCGTCATGAACGGCGGCACGCTCCTCAATTCGTCCGGTGCCGGCACCGCAGCGCTTGTCACGAACGTGAGACTGTTGGACGACTCTACTTGGGAGAACACCTCGAACGGCGGGTTCATTGCGCCTGACAGCGGCGAGACACTTCTCGACCTTGGCGGGAAGACGCTCTCCGTGGCGTCCGAGAACAGCCAGACGCTCTACTTCAAGAACACGACGATCACAAACGGCACACTTGCCTTGCCCCAGCACCTCTTCGTCAATTTCGAAGGGAGCGGAGTTGACGCATCGACGGCGAAGATCGTCTCCGAGAACCTGTTCAAGGTCAACGCTCCGACGGTTTTGGGCGATTTCGAGGAGAGGCGGGCTACAGGGGGCAGCCATACCACTTCAAAAACGCTCACGGTCTGCGGAACGTTCAAGCCCGTCACTACCGCCTATCCCGCCTTGACGCTTCGCGACGGCGCGACGCTCGACCTGTCGGAACGTTCGTCCAGCATCTCGGTTGCGTCGCCGAAGCTGACGTTCGAGAACGGCGCGACGATTGCGATAAGGCTTGGCTGCAACCATGTCGACAATCCGCTCGTCTCGTGGACGACCGCGCCCGCGAACCTCGACACGTTGACGTTTGTCAAGGCTGCGGGCGAAAGCGGGTATTCGTTGAAGGTGAAAGACAACGGTCTTTACGCGGTGCGCGGGCTTATGATAATCGTGAAGTAGGGTTGCCGCCTTGGTGGCTATGAATGACATAGGAATCATTGCGTGTAAAGTGGCATGATGGCGATAATGCAAGAGACAAAGCACTCGATGCTCAGGCGATGCCGGGGCTGGGATTATTGCCAACCCTGCATCTACATGATCACGCTGGTTCTGGCTGATCGTCGATCAAAGGCTCTGGGCCGGCTGGTGGTTGATGGTTTGGCGTTGCCGCGCCAAGCACAGGACAGGACACGCCAAGCACAGGGCCGGGCCTCAATCGTTCTCTCGCCTGCGGGCGAGGCGGTTTTTGCCGAATTCAGGCGTATCGGTGAGCATCATTCCGAAATCAAGCCCCTCTTCATGCAGGTGATGCCAGATCACGTGCATTTCATCCTTCAGGTGATGCGGCCGATGACGCGGCCCATAGGCCAGGCGATAGCGGGCTTCAAGGCCGGTAGTTCGAAGGCCGCCATAGGCAGGAGCGGCTTTTGGGCGGAGGGCTTTCAAGATACCATTCTCCTCCACGAGGGCCAGCTTGATTCGATGTTCGACTACCTTCGCGACAATCCGCGCCGCCTCGCGGTAAAGCAGCTCATGCCCGATTTTTTTAGGGTGAGAAATGATCTATGCTTGGCGCTGCCGCGCCCAGTACAGGGAAGGGCGGCCTGTTCTGTGCCGAGAGCGGCAGCTCTTGGTCTTACTGAGGCGGGTTTCACCGCCCATTTCTCGGCCATCGGCAATCTCTTTCTTCTCGATTCGCCGAGCATCATTCAGGTGCAGTGTTCACGTGCCGATTTTGTATACAAACGCATCGCGAAGCCAGGCGGAGGGAGTAAGATCGTTCGCAATGCCGATGGGACGCCAATCATCGAGAAGACAACGCCGCAATTCGAGGAAAAGCGCGACGAGCTACTCGCTGCCGCGAAGCACGGCGCGGTTTTGATTTCGCCCTGCATTTCAGACGGAGAGCGAGAGATTGCCCGCTTCGCATTCGTTTCGTCGCGGCCGGTGATCGCACTTAGGAATATGGGCTTTTCGCCGCTCTACAAGCCAGGCGGCAAGCTCTTCGACAAGACGGCGAATGGCAAACTGCTCCTCCTCGCGCCCGCAGCCTGGCCGTATTCCACCGTCGAGAAGCCGATGACACGTTTCGACGCATGCGTGATGAATCGCCTGGCTCAGCTCATCGCCGGGCCTGGCGCGGCAGAGATAGACTACAAAGGCATGCAGCCAAACGACATCGAGCGCCTTGTGCGCGAAGCAGTTGCAAAAACCAGTAACGGAGAAAACCATGCAAGCAAGGATGAATGAGGTAAATCGTCATGCGCAGGGTGTTTTTTTCACATCCTGCATATTCGCGTTAGCGGCTGTCGCCGCACTCGCCGCGCCGCGTACCGGCCCGTGGACGAAGGAACAGGCGTGGGAGTGGTACAACGCCCAGCCGTGGATTCGCGGGTGCAACTATATGCCCGCAAGCGCGGCCAACCGCTACGATATGTGGCAGGTGTGGGACAGCGACAGGCGCTTCGAGGAGATGGAGCGCGAACTCGCGCTTGCGGAGTCCATCGGCTTCAACGCCGTGCGCATCATCATCGCGGAAGACAACGGCTTCGCCGTGTGGTGCGAAGACCATGACGGCTATATGCGCAACCTCGAGCGTTTCCTCGCCCTGTGCGGGAAGCACAAGATTCGCGCCATCGTATGCCTCGGCAACGACTGTTCGCGTCCGAAGCCGCTGTGGTCGGTGCCGAAGCCCGGCCCGCAGCCGTACGACATCGGCTACCACGGCGGACGCAAGAAGAGCCAGCACGGCAGCTTCCCCGGTATGATCGGCTTCATCAGCGCGGACGATCCGGAGCTGAGGCCGAAGTTCTTCCAGATGTGCGGCGAGGTGATGGAGAAGTACAAGGACGACGACCGCGTCCTCTTCTGGAACATCTGGAACGAACCCGGCAACAACGGACGCGGGAAAGTCACCGCCCCGCTCATCAAGGAAATGTTCGAACTCGCGTGGAAGATCGGCGTGAAGCACCCGTGCGCGGCGGACCTCTGGCGCGGGAAGCTGGACCCGAACATGGAGACCGCCGAGGGAATCGCGGCGGCGTGGAGCGACATCGTCAGCTTCCACTGCTACAGTCCGCTCCAATCCCAGATCAAGTTCGTGAAGGATCTGAAGAAGAGGTTCGGGCGTCCGCTGATCAACACCGAGTGGCTTGCGCGCATACGCGGCTGCGACGTGCAGGACTGCTATCCGTACTTCGCGCAGGAGCGGATCGGCTGCACGTGCTGGGGCTTTGTCGCGGGCAAGTACCAGACCTACGAGCCGTGGGAAGGCATGTGGAAGCAGGTCGAGAAGGGCTATCGCGGCTTTCAGATGACGAAGTGGTTCCACGATCTCTACCGTCCATCGCTCCGGCCCTACGACCCGGAGGAGATCGACATCATCAAGCACGTCAACGCGCAGATGGACGCGGAGCTGAAGGGCGAGTCGCTACGCGCGAAGATCGCGAAGAAATTCAAGATCGAGCGGCAGGACATGTGGCACGGTTACCGCCGCACGCAGTTCGATTTCAACGGACGCAAGGCGTGGGTCGTCGAACCGTCCCTCGCGCCGCGCAAGGATTCCGCCTGGATATGGAGCATGCTCTGGCCAGACTGCAACGTTGAACGTATGCGCGTGACCGATCTCCTCAAACGCGGATTCCACTATGCCTACATTGAGCTGTTCGATACACGCATGGACTGGGGAGGCATTGCGTCCGCGGCGGAGTTCCAGGAATTCCTCGTGAATGACCTCGGATTCGCGCCGAAGGCGAACCTGATCGGCATCAGCTGGGGCGGGTTCATGGTTGCGCGGTATGCGGTGGCGAAGCCTACGAACGTCGCGAAAATCTACTTCGACAACGCGCTCCTGACATTCGATGGCTACACGCCTCCGGCGAAGGTTGGTCTGGGGCCGTGGGCGGACGCGACGGGGCGCGTCCCTCCCGCATGGCGCGACGACCCGCGTATGCCGGTGAATCATGCGGACAAACTCGCGAAAGCGGGCATCAAGGTGCTGCTCGTTTACGGCACTTCCGACATTGCCGTGAAACCTTCAGCAAACTCGAAGGCGTTTCTTGCGAAGTTCAAGGCTGCGGGCGGTACTGCCACGGTACTTGAACATTTGGAGTACGGTCATCATCCGCACGGCGTGGAGCCAGGAGAGGCCAAGACAGTCGCGCAATTCTTCATTGGAGAGGAAAAGAAATGAAAGCGATAGGATTGATTTCGCTCGCCGCCGCAGTCGCGACGTGCGTATCCGGCAACGAATTGCTTGCCGGTCAAAAGGCGTACAACGTCTCGGAAGGCGGAACGCAGAAGGGCGCAAAGACGCACACGTTGGACGCCTCGCCCGTGGTCTGTGAAAGCGCGGCGACGGTCGAGGGCCGCGAACCCTCGCTTCTGCCGAAGGGGAGGAAATTCACGCTCGTCTGGAACGACGAGTTCGACGGCGATGCGCTCGATGGCTCTAAATGGGGCTGGCGCACCAATTTCTGGGGACGCCGCGCGCACTGGTTCGCGACGCCGGAGGACGGCGCGGTGGAAGTGAAGGACGGGCTTCTCAGGATGAAGCTCGTGAAGCGTCCTGACGGACAGTTCGTCTCGCCGCAGCTCCAGACGGGAGAAATCGTCTGGGACATTCCGCACGACGCGAAAGGCAGGGGATTCTGGCCGCTCGCGAAGCGTGCAAAGCCGAAGTTCGTGCATCGCTATGGCTACTACGAGTGCCGCTGCCGCCTCCAGCAGATGCCGGGATGGTGGTCGGCTTTCTGGATGCAGGCGCCCATGCAGGGGTGTTCCTTTGATCCTCGCAGGGCGGGTCTTGAACACGACATCATGGAGTCGTTCGAGCCAGGCGAAATC